>NZ_CP130832.1:611428-917142 GCF_030549615.1 Stenotrophomonas sp. 610A2 | reverse complement strand
AGCGGTGGCGCTATCGCCTTCCGCATAGGCACCGGCATCACTGTCGGCGCTGCCGGTGGCGCTGAAGTACTTGCTGGTGTTCTCAGCTACCGCAGCCACTTCATCCAACTGGTTCTTGTTGACCGCATCGGTGCCTTCGGTGCCGGCGGCGACATTGGTGATCTGCCGCTCGCTGCCGACGTCACCTACCGAGACGGTGCTCTCGCGATCGGCCCAGGAATTGGCACCGATTGCGACGCTGTTGGCCGCTTCGGCCACCGCGCTCTGGCCCAGTGCGGTGGAATCATCCGCATCGGCCCAGCTGTTGAAGCCAATGGCGGTGGCATATTCGCCCACTGCCCAGGCACCGTTGCCGAAGGCTGCAGTGCCGGTGCCGGAGGCCTTGGTGCTGATGAAACCGCCGAAGGTGGTGCCGCCAACCGCGGTCGATTCCTCACCCGAGGCAATCGCCGATTCACCCACGGCGGTGGTGCTGACGCCCGAAGCCGCTGCGCCCAGGCCCATCGCGACGCCGTAGTCGCCGCTGGCCTCGGCACCGTAGCCAACTGCCGAAGCGAGGTCACCGGAGGCAACCGCATAGCTGCCGACTGCCGTGGTGCCGCGACCGCTGGCCTCGGCACGGAAGCCGTTTGCCAAGGCCTGCTGGCCAGAGGCCACCGACTGCGCACCCTGCGCCGTGGCAAACACGCCTGAGGCTTCCGCACCTTCGCCGAAGGCACTGCTGCTGTCGCCGCTGGCAACGCTACCTGTGCCAATGGCAATCGCATCGTCGGCATCGGCCAATGCGCCGTCGCCGATCACCACGCTGCCATCACCGCTGGCGACGCTGTTGCTGCCCAAGGCAATCGCATTGGCACCATCGACCAGATTGGCCGTGCCGAATGCACTGCTGTTCTCGCCATCCACCTGGTTGAAGTTGCCCACCGCCGAGCTGTTGGTGCCATTGGCGGTGTTCACGTAACCAACAGCGCTGGAGTAGTCGCCGGCAGCAACGTTGTAGCTACCGACCGCCGTGCTCTGCGCACCGCTGGCCAGCGAGCCGACACCGGCCGCTGTCGCGCCATCGCCGCTGGCAACCGCGTCGTCACTGCCATCGGCAGCGCCGTTGGCCTTGAAGTAGCGCGCGGTCAGTTCCGCGCCTTCGGCAACGGCATTGAGCTGATCAACATTGACCGCATCGGTGCCTTCGGTACCGGCTGCGACATTGGCGATCTGGCGATCAACGGCTGCATGGACGACGCCAGCCGAATCGGTCCACTCCTGCGCCGCGCCGACCGACACCGTGTTGGCGCGGTCAGCGAACGAGCCGGCACCCAGCGCTACGCTGTTCTCTGCGTCCTTGCTGGTCCAGGCATTGGAGCCCAGCACAACCGCGTTCTGCGCCTGTGCATAGCTGTTGTAACCAACGACGGTGGCGCCGTCCTCTGTCGCCCACGCCTCCGCGCCCAACGCGGTGGTGTGCTTGCCTTCGGTGACGCTGTAGAAATCCTGGCCGGCCAGCGAGTTGAAACCGACTGCAACACCGAGCTCACCGGTGGCAGCGTTGTTGCCGACGGCAACGCCGGTCAGGCCTGCACGTGCCTGCACGCCGAACGCAGCACCTGCGATGTCTGCAATCGCGTTCTGGCCTACCGCAGTCGCCACGTCAGCCGCTTCTGCGAACGTACCGATCGCGGTTCCGAAGAACGTTGCATAGGCGCCGCTGCCAACAGCCACCGCCTGCCACGCATCGGCGTAGGCACCAAAGCCCAGCGCGGTGGCCTGGCGACCAGTCGCCCAGGCCGATGTGCCGATTGCAGTGGCAGCGAAGCCTGCAGCCTGCGCATCGGTACCGATGGCAGCCGAAAACAAGCCCTGCGCACTGGCGCCAGCACCGATGGCCATGAAGGCACCTTCGCTGGCCGATGCATCAGTACCAATGGCGATGCTGTCGCCGTTCTCTGCATTTGCATTCTGGCCCAGCGCAATGCTGCCGGTGCCGGTTGCCAATGCATTGGTGCCAACCGCAACGCTGTTGTCAGCCAAGGCATTGGCGCCGGTGCCGTAAGCCGATGCACCGTTGCCGATGGCATTGGCAGCCTCGCCGGCGGCAGTGGCGCTGTCGCCCTCCGCATAAGCGCCAGCATCGCTGTCTGCGCTGCCGGTCGCCTTGAAGTACTTGCTGGTGTTTTCGGCAACCGCTGCCACTTCGTCGAGCTGCGACTTGTTTACCGCATCGGTGTCTTCCGTACCGGCGGCGACATTGGTGATCTGGCGTTCACTGCCCACGTCACCGACCGAAACCGTGCTCTCGCGGTCGGCCCAGGAGTTCGCACCGATGGCGACGCTGTTGGCTGCCGCTGCGGTGGCGCTTTGACCGAGCGCGGTGGAATCGTCTGCATCAGCCCAGCTGTTGAAGCCAATCGCGGTGGCGTACTCACCTATCGCCCACGCGCCATTGCCGAACGCCGACGCGCCGGTACCCGACGCTTCGGTGCTGATGAAGCCACCGAAAGTGGTGCCGCCGACCGCGGTGGATTCTTCACCCGATGCGATGGCCGATTCGCCCACAGCCGTGGTGCTGGTCGCCGAGGCGGAAGCACCCAGGCCCATCGCAACGCCGTAGTCGCCACTGGCATCGGCGCCATAACCCACGGCCGACGCAAGGTCGCCGGAGGCTGAGCTATAGGCACCAAGCGCGGTGGTGCCACGACCACTGGCATCGGCACGGAAGCCGTTGGCCGTTGCCTGCTGCCCGGACGCAAGCGCCTGGCTGCCCTGCGCACTTGCATAGGCACCGGTCGCTTCTGCACCGCTACCAACAGCGGTGCTGCCCAGCTCGCTGGCAAGACTGCCGGAGCCGACCGCAGTGGAATCATCGGCAGCCGCGTAGGCCCCATCGCCGATCACCACGCTGCCATCACCACTGGCGACGCTGTTGCTGCCCAGCGCGATTGCGTTGGCACCATCCACCAGGTTGCCGGAACCAAATGCGCTGCTGTTGGCACCATCCACCTGGTTGAAATTGCCGACAGCCGAACTGCTTTCGCCATTGGCGGTGTTCACGTAACCCACCGCACTGGAATAGTCACCGGCGGCAACGTTGTAGCTGCCTACCGCGGTGCTTTCCACACCGCTTGCCAGCGAGCCGACACCTGCAGCCATCGCGCCTTCGCCGCTGGCAACGGCGTCATCGCTGCCGTCGGCAGCGCCATTCGCTTTGAAATAGCGGCCAGCCAACAGCGCACCGTCGGCAGCCGCATTGAGTTGATCGAGGTTTACCGCATCGGTGCCCGCAGTACCGGCGGCGACATTGCTGATCTGACGCTCGTTACCGGCCGAGCCCACCGACACCGTGTTGGCCCGATCAGCAATCGAGCCTGTGCCCAATGCCACGCTGCCTGCAGCCGAAGCCACCGTGCCAGCACCAATGGCTACCGCGTTCGCACCCGATGCATCGGCGCTGTTGGCGATGGCGCAATCCACCAGCGTTGCACTGCCAAGCACCATGCACTGCGCGTTACCGCCCACTTCCACCGACTGTGCCTGCGCCGTTGTTACCCAGGCACTTGCTCCTAGACCCAACGCAACGGCAACCGACAAGGCTTGCAGGCGTATTCCGGCGCTATGCCGCTCATCCATGACCACACCGGCCGAGCTGGACGATGCCAACTCCGACGCCACCACCAACTGCCCCAATGCCTTGTTCCATACCTTGCGGTAGATCCGGTTCATCGCTGCTGCTCCTCAAGTGGACGGTTTTTTTCCTTGCATAAACGCGCCATCGCCGGGCTCTACGTGCCCAACGATCCCCCTGTGGTGTTGTGGTCCCGGTCCCGGTACAGCTGGGCACGTGAGGCTCACGCCTGTCGCGGTCTACCCCCCTGGTTCCATACCTGTCGGGCGACTACGGGATGGATGGAGTCTTAATCGACGATTCATGATTCGTCAAACTTTTGGCTCGAATCTCGTTTTTTGAGAGGAAGCTCCCAATTCTCTCAATTAGGTGAGATTTTCAAAAATTTGCTTCTGAAACAATTGCCTAGTCCCGGGTTTCGGGAGAGACATCGCTCTGAGCGGCCTCCGGACAAGCGCCCATGAAAAAGCCCGCGAGCCTTGGGCTGCGGGCTTCTTGAAGATTTCCACAAGACATCTGAAGCAACTGACGCCTGCCCTCCCAAAACCAGGGAACAGTTGCATCGCAGCAACCCTGGTTGCGCCATCAAGCAGCATCCGGGACAGGACCGGAGCGAATCCCCCCACGATGATAGTCAAACAAATGACACCCCTCCTGATAACGCAGTCGGAGTGCCGCTCAGGCAAGGATGGGATTGAAGATCTTCATCGCGGGGAACGGGACACGAGGAGGTGATCGAGGCACCTGCGTTCATGCCATCGCAATCCAGCGACCAGACTCCATGCAGCAGTTCTTTTTCTGCCTGCCCGCCACTACGCAGGCCGCGATGATGTCAGACCACCCGCCGCTTCCAACTACATGCGGATCCATCGTCTTACATGGCAAGTTCAACAGGCGTTTGCGGATTCAGATGAGCCTTCAAGAGGCAGAAGCCCTGGCAATGCCAGGGCTTCTGTCTTGCCACTCGAAAATTTGAAGCTGTCACTGACGCGCGGTCAAACCAACTCCGGTGAAGGCACTCTCCGCAACCACCTTGAGGTAATAGGTACCGCGCCTTGGGGCGGTAAAGCGCACGGTCTCGTTGTTGCCCGCCCGAACCGAGAACGCGTCCGCCTGGCCAGGCTGCGGTTCCTTGTCATAGCTCGCATACAAAGAAAGATCGCCCGTGCCACCAAAGGTGATGAAGCTAAGCACCTGACCCGCCTGTGCTTCGAAGCTGAAGATCTGGACACTGCCTTTCTGCCCGCTCAGTCCTGCCCGAGTGACCTTGTTTACAAGCGGCGTTGCGTCTATTCCGCATTGCTGCTGGCTGGGATCACAGGGAGGCGTAGTAGCCTTCAGCAATGCCGCTTCAACGTTCAGGATGCCTGCCCCCATCGGCGTCGTAGTGGGAACAGCGACGGGAAATGGCGTGGCCGTCTCCATCAGTAGATCGCGCATCTGCATCCAGTTCAACGGCGTTTCGACAACGCTCTGAACCATCGCGGCGGCAGCGGCAACATGAGGTGATGCCATCGAGGTCCCGACCATTCCCTCTACAAACCACTCCGAGGTCGGCCCTTCCGCGCCACCGTTGTACATCTGCCAGATCCAGCCTTGAACATTGTTCTCTGCATTTCCGCCTGGAGCGGATACATCTATCCGACTGCCGTAATTGGAGTACCGCGTCGCCCTCCCTCCATTGACGCCGGTTGCGCCAACGCTGATCACGTTCTTGCAGGATGACATTGTGTAAAGGCCTGCATCTGCGCTGTCGTTGCCCGCGGCCACCACAATGATGCTGCCTTTGCTGTTTGCCATGTCAAAGGCCTCCTGCAGCATTGGCGAGCATTCGCTTTCTTCACTGCTCCCCAAACTCAGGTTGATGATCTCCGCTGGATTCGGATTGATCGGCAATCCCGGAACGTCGCCGCCCGCAGCCCACACCACGACATCGGCTATATCACCATCCCAGCCACCGCAAGAACCCAATACCCGAATGGGCATCACCTTGGCCTTGTGCGCCAACCCCGCCACACCAATGCTGTTGTTGGTTTCCTGAGCGACCGTACCGGCCACATGGGTACCGTGCCAAGTAGTGCCCTCTGCAGGATGGGGACGGGATGCTGCCCAACCCAGGCAATAGTTCTCACTCACCCAGTTACCTGTATCCCATCCTCCCGGAACGCGGTCATCGGTGTCCCGTCGCGATACACGCTTGTCGGTGATCATGTCATAGCCTGGAATCACATTGCCCTGCAGATCCGGAGTGCCTTCGATGATGCCGGTGTCGACTACAGCAACTACTACACCTTCCCCCTGGGAGATGTCCCACGCCTGCGTTGCCCTGACGCCGGATACGGCGTTGGAAAAGTTCCATTGCAGCCTGCCGTAGTCAGGGTCCTGCGGCGTCATCGCGCGCCGTGCCACAGCCATGTGATGGTAGATCTGCTCAACCCGAGCCACCTCCACTGCCGGGTTGGCTCGCAGTTCGCGCAGGAAACTCTCTGCCTCCTGCGCATCCAACATCCGCGTTGTGGAGACAAGGCGCCAACCGGGCAGCGCGGTGCGCCGCAACAGCCCAGCCTTCACCGCTGCACGTGCGACGGAACGCGCGTTGGCCGCCGTAGGACGATCGAGTGCCGCGCGCGACAATGCAGTCGACAAGCCCTGATTGAGCACTGTCGTGCTGTTCAACTCGCTGGCTCCAGCACGGTACTTGACCAGGAAGCGTTGACCACCGCTCAGCGGCGCCAGCTCCTTCGACAACAGAGCCTGCGAGCTGGCGGTCCGCTCAGCTGCGGAAAGTGCAGGAATCCCGATGCATCCCACCAGTGCTGCACCAGCAACCGCGATACCCATTTTCCTGAGTTTCTTCATATCGAATATCTCTTCTAGTTGAAGGGAAGAAGGCCTGCCGAGCCGGATCCAGTCAGGAGTCTTTCGACTTGATAGCCAGCAGGGCCAAGGTCAGCAGACCCGGATCGAAATGCCGGGCCCGCCGCTGTGCTCACCAACCAAATCCGGCGCCAAAGCCCACCGAGCTGTCGTCGCTGCTGAAGGCACCCCCCAGGGTCACAGTCGCGCGATCACCGAACGCACGCTGGTAACCGACCGACAACGCCGACTCTCCACCCTGGAAGCCGACGCCAACGCCTACCCGGTTCTCGGTCCGTACACCGGCAGCACTGGTGGCCATGTTCAACATCGCCGCACTCATCGCGCCTTGCCGGTCGATGCGCTTGTCCATGTGCTGCAGGCGCTTGCCCATATCGCTGCGCAACACCTCGAAGCTGTCGGCCATCGCGCCGAACTTGCCATCTGTATAGGCGTTGGCTGCCGCTGAGCTCCGGTCCAGCTGTGCCTTGTTGACTGCATCAGTTGCCTGCGTGCCCTCGGCGATATGGGTTATTTGCCGCTCATTGCCGGCGCTACCAACGGACACGGTATTGGCGCGATCAGCGACGGATCCCTGGCCGATCGCCACCGACCCTTCGGCACGGACGCTTGCGCCTTGTCCAATTGCAGTACCCGCACTGGCACTGACAACGGCCCCCTGGCCAACCGCGGTGCCGGACGCCGCGGCAACACTGGCACCTTCGCCCATCGCCACCGCATTGGTCGCTGCAGCGGTCACCGAGGCGTTGGCACCAACCGCCGTACTGCCATCGGCCAGGACACTCGAGTTGCTACCCAACGCGGTGTCATTCACCCCTGCTGCATGCGCGCCATGACCGATGCCGGTACCGGCCTGGTCCGGCGCCTTCGCATCGTCGCCGAGCACCACGCCGCCCGTCGTACCCGCGCCATCATCTGGACCGCCGCCCTCCGTTCCACCACCGCCGACATCAATCCCTGACAATTGCGTATTGATCGCGGTGATCTGTGTATCCAGCGCCGACAGTGCATCACCAACACTGCTGAAATTGGCACCTTGCACGACATAGGTCGGAGCAATGAATACACCCTGCATGCCCAATGCGGCACCGCCGCCCAGAATGCCGGCGATGGAACTGAGCGACTGGTAGAGCTGCCCGCCGTTGATTGCCTGCATGCTGTCAAGAGCGATGTTCCCTGCCGCCACGTTGTCCACGATGGTGCCGTCCAAGCCTGCAAACGTTACCTTGCTGCGGTCACCATCGTCATACGACACGACATTGGCGGTGATGGTCTCCACGTCACCAATCCGATCATCGATGTCGTTTACCCGCGTTTCCACTGCGCCCACGCGTTGGTTGGTGCTGTACAGCTGTCCGCCGTTGACTGCATCGGTGCCGCCTTCGACGATGCGCCCCGCCGCAACATTGATGATCCGCCGTGTCGCCGGCCCATTGGTCCCGTTGCCACCACCGACGGACACCACGTTGGCCTCAGTGGCACGCGAGCCTGCGCCCAAGGCAACGGAGTTGGCCCCGGATACGCCAGCCGCCGCGCCGATGGCCACACCATTGACGCCGTTGCTGGCAAACGCCGTGTAGCCGATTGCGACGCCCCCAACCGCGGTAGCAGAGGCCTGCCGGCCCAGCACCGAACTATTGTTGGCCCGCGCCGCCGCGTCGGCACCCACGGCAGTTGCACCAATCGCCGCGGCGCTGCTGGCCGTGCCAACCGCCGTGGCGCGCTCGGCACTGGCAACGGCAGCCGAACCGGCGGCTATGGCATTGGTACCGGTCGCACTTGCCACCCCGGTACCACTGCCCTGGAAGTACTGGCTGCTCTTGCTGGCTTCACCTGCGACACTGGCAACCGCATCCAACTGCGACTTGTTCACCGCATCAGTGCTTTCGGTACCGGCAGCAACGTTGGTGACCTGCCGTTCCGCACCAGCGCTGCCCACCGATACGCTGTTGGCGCGGTCCGCGACCGTACCTGCCCCCAGTGCCACGCTGTTTGCCTCGGACGCCACCGCCGCGCTACCCAGGGCGGTACTGTGGATCGCGCTGGCCTTGGCCGTGGCACCAACCGCCGTGGCTGCATCAGCGCCTGCACTGGCGCCACTGCCGAGTGCGATGGCCATGTTTCCGACTGCGAAACTCTGCGCACCCAAGGCCAACGCATTCTCGCCCTGCGCGCCGGCACCGGCACCAATCGCGATTGCCCGCTCGCCAGACGCTGCACTGGCACTGCCCAGCGAGACCGTGGCGATGCCACCGGCAATGGCACCAAGGCCACCCGCAAAACTTCCATCACCGCCAGCGAAACTGTTGCTGCCAATCGCGGTGGCACCATTGCCCTCGACGAAATTGGCGAAGCCGAAGGCATTGCCGTCTTCACCATCTACCTGGTTGAAGTTGCCTACCGCCGTGCTGTTGGTGCCATTCGCCGTGTTCACATAGCCCAGCGCGCTGCTGTAATCGCCTGCCGCAACGTTGTAGCTTCCAACCGCCGTGCTCTCGATACCACTGGCGTTCGACCCGACACCAGCGGCAGTGGCCCCGGCTCCAGAGGCCTGCGCATCATCACTTCCGTCCTCTGCACCATTGGCGGCGAAGTAACGACCAATGTCCTTCGCTGCGTCGGCTACAGCACTGAGCTGATCCATGTTGACCGCATCGGTACCTGCGGTACCTGCTGCAACATTGGTGATCTGGCGTTCGGAACCGGCATTACCAACAGATACTGCGTTGTCACGATCAGCCAGCGAGCCCGCACCCAAAGCCACACTGTTCTGTGCCGAAGCCACTGCCGAACTGCCCACGGCGGTGTAGGATGCAGCGGTTGCCCTGGAAGCTGCGCCCATAGCGACAGAAGCCACGCCGCCAGCCTGTGCATCATCACTGCCATCATGGGCACCATCGGCCTTGAAGTAGCGAGTAGTCTTCGCTGCGTCCTCGGTTGCCGCATCAAGTGCATCAGCGACATCGTCCAGCTGTGACTTGTTGACCGCATCGGTATCTTCGGTACCTACAGCAACGTTCGTTATCTGCCGCTTCAGCCCTGCACTTCCAACCGAGATACTGTCGTCACGGTCAGCAACTGCATGGGCACCCAACGCCACGCTATTGATGGACGCCGCACTCGCGCCGATGCCAACAGCACTGCTGTTCTTGCCCGTCACCAACGCGCCGGTACCTAGCGTTGTCGCACCGTCAGCCTGAGCCTTGCTGCGTGCACCGATGGTGATTGCATCAACAACAAAGTTGTTTGCAGCAGCCGAATCTATCTCAGGGCGCAAGGTGCTTGCCTGGTCACCAATGGCGATCGTTCCTGCGCCAACTGCCTGCGCCCAGCTACCGACAGCGACATTCCCGTCCGCCCTGGCCAGCGCGCTATGGCCAACCGCCGTCGCTCCAACACCAGTTGCAGCACTCCGCGATCCAAGCGCCGTACTGTTATCCTTATTGGCAGTCGACGCAACGCCGAACACAGACGCCAGCTCACCTATAGCCGCACCGCCAACGGAGACGGCGCTGTCACCGTCCGCCATCGCTGTACCAACCGCGAGTGAATTCCCGCCGCGCGCACTCGCCCCAACCCCTACGGCTGTCGCACCAATGCCCTCGGCTGCGGCTTCTCCGCCAATCGCCATTGCCCATTCGCCAGATGCCCTGCTCAACGCGCCGATCGCCATGGTATTGCGACTCAAGGCTGTTGCCCCAAGACCCATTGCAACCGCCTCATCATCTGCAAATGCGCTTGCACCTATCGCGACCGCGCCCTCGCCAGCCTGGGCACCGCGATCAACCTGCACCATCATTCCATCTACAAATTCAAACAGCAGAGACCTACCATCCTCACCCAATGGGCTACCGCCAATCGCTACCGCAGCCTGTCCTGCAGCAATTGCACCACTACCTGTCGCAATTCCATTGGTCCCAGTGACGAGGGTATTGCGGCCAACAGCAACCCCACCGGCCGCCATTGAAGTGGAATTCTCGCCCAGTGCTATCGCCCCTGTAAGCGTCGCGGCAGCTCCATAACCAATCGCAACTGTGCCTCTGCCGAGGGCGTTAGCCGCCTCACCCGCAGCCACTGCACCTTCTTCTTCGGCATAAGCACCTGCATCGCTCTTGTCACTACCAACCGCGGTGAAGTACTTGCTGGTGCTTTCGGCGACCGTAGCAACATCCGTCAACTGATCCAGATTGACTGCATCGGTGCCCTCTGTGCCCGCGGCAACATTGGTGATCTGCCGCTCCTCGCCGTCGGCCCCAACAGATACAGTATTGGCACGATCGGCCAACGAGTCTGAACCCAAGGCTATGCTGTTGGCGGCGATCGCATCGGCATTGCTACCCAAAGCCGTGGCAGCTTGCCCGCGACTGACGCTCCCGTGCCCGAGTGCTGTGCTATCGACGCCCGCAGCCCAACTTGAGGCGCCTATCGCGGTAGCATCAAGGCGTGATGCACGAGCCTGATAGCCAATCGCGGTAGCTTCAGCGCCCAGGGCTTCGCTCAGCGCTCCCGCTGCCAGCGAGAAGTGACCCGCAGCATCAGCGCCTGAACCCACAGCGGTGGCAGCATCGCCACTAGCGCTGGTGGCGGCACGGTCAGCAGGATCTGCCGACAGCGCTGCGGCGCCACCAACTGCAACGCTGCCCTGGCCGGTTGCCGATGCTTCCGCGCCAACCGCGGTAGCGTAAGCCGCTGTAGCCGACGCCGCTTCACCCGCTGCAAGCGCGCCTGCAGCAGTTACGCTCGCGCCAACATCGCTATCGATCATTCCGCTTGCTTTGAAGTACTTGTCGGTAGTTGCTGCAGTCGCTGCAACCTCATCGAGTTGCGACTTGTTGACCGCATCAGTATCTTCAGTACCTGCGGCCACATTCGTTATCTGCCGCTCTGCCCCTGCATCACCAACGGAGACACTGTCGACGCGCTCGGCAACGGAATTGGCACCAAGCGCGACGCTGTTTGTTGCCATCGCATACGCTCTCTGACCCAGTGCTGTAGCGCTCTCAGCATCCGCCCAACTGTTGAATCCAACTGCGGTACTGAGATCCGCCAGCGCCCACGCGCCATTGCCGAATGCGGCCGAGCCGAAACCCGAGGCTTCGGTAGCAAACTTATCCAATGCCAAGCCACCCACCGCGGCTGCTTGTTCACCGCTCGCCAGTGCCTGGCTGCCGAGGGCAATGGTGTGGTCAGCAGTTGCTTCCGCATAAGTGCCCATGGCAACCGCAGCAATGCCGCTGGCCGTCGCTGCCGCACCTGCCGCAACTGACTGCCCACCCGTCGCGGACGCCAGCGCGCCCAATGCCACGTCATAGTCGCCACTTGCGGTTGCGGACCAGCCAATGGCCGCTGCGCTGTTGCCGCTGGCAACACTGGCGTGACCAACTGCCAGTGCATCAATGTTGCTGGCAGTTGCATCTACGCCGATGGCAGTCGCGTCCTGCGCAAACGCAGAGGCACCGGCACCATAGGCAGAGGCGCCGTCGCCTACTGCGTTGGATGCCTCGCCTGAAGCCGTTGCGGCATTGCCCTCGGCGTAGGCACCGGCATCGCTTTCCGTACTGCCGGTGGCGGCAAAGTACTTGGCCGTGCCCTCCGCAATAGAGGCGACTTCATCCAGCTGTGCCTTGTTGACCGCATCCGTGGCTTCGGTTCCTGCCGCGAGATTGGTGATCTGTCGCTGCATTCCCGCCGTCCCAACCGAGACGCTCAGCTCGCGATCCGTCCGGGCCCCAGATCCTATTGCGACGCTGTCTTCATGCAGTGCCCTGGCCTTGATTCCAAGTGCAATGGACCGGCTTGATAGCGCAACGGCATTCTGTCCAAGAACGACGGTGTCCCTCCCCCTACCGTCCGACATCACGCCGATCGCAATCGAATTTTCCCCTCCGGCAGATGCCCCTGCCCCCAATGCCACGCTGTATGAGCCGGCCGCAACCGTGGGAAGTTTCGCCAGTAGACCTGGTTCAAAAAAGAAGTAAGTGCCGCCTATTGCGACTGAGCCTTTACCTGAACCTACTGACCTTGATCCAATCGCGAGAGCCTCTTCACCCTTCGCTAGTGCGAAGCTTCCTAATGCCAGCGAATCAGCGGCCGAAGCCTTGGCCCGCCAGCCCAAGGCCCCACTATTCTGTCCACCGGCCGTCGCTCCTGAACCAAAGGCGAAAGATCCTTCTGCTCCAGCCGATGCTTCTGCTCCCAACGCCAAACTATTCTCCGCCGTAGCCCGCGCACCTGACCCTAGGGCCAGCGACTGCGTTGCCGAAGCAAGCGCAGCATCTCCAACTGCCATACTGCTCTTGCCGATAGCAACCGAATTGCTACCTATGGCGATCGCATTCTCGCCCTCAACGAAATTGGCGAAGCCAAACGCACTGCTGTTGTCGCCATCAACCTGGTTGAAGTTACCGACCGCCGAACTGTTCACACCTGTTGCGGTGTTCACATAGCCAAGCGCACTCGCGTAGTCGCCGCTGGCGCTGCTGTAGCTGCCCACCGCAACGCTCTCCGCGCCGCTTGCAACCGCGCCGACGCCTGCGGCGGTTGCGCCCGCACCGCTGGCCAACGCGTCATCGCTGCCATCATTGGCACCGTTGGCGGTGAAGTACCGACTGGTCTGCGTCGCTTCATCGGCAACGGCGTTGAGCTGGGCCAAATTGACTGCGTCAGTGTCTTCAGTACCGGCGGCGACATTGCTGATCTGCCGCTCACTGCCGGCATCGCCAACCGAGACCACGTTATCGCGTGCAGCCACCGAGTTGGCCCCCAGCGCCACGCTGTTGCTGCCGCTGGCGGTGGCAGCATTGCCCAGCGCTACACTGCCTTCGGCCGAAGCCAGGCTTTGTGCACCTATCGCAACCGCATTGTTTCCTGACGCGTTGGCATCGCCCTGCAGGGCGCAGTCAGCCAGGTTGGCACTGCCGAGCACGATGCACTTGGCGTTGCCGCCCACGGCTACCGACTGTGCCTGCACCGTCGCGGCAGGCACCCCCAACCCAAGCCCCATGGCAATCGCCAGTACCAGTACCTGCACGCGCTGCGAGTCCGTGCTGCGCGCATCGACCACACCTGCCAAGCCCTTGGAGCTGGCCAGCTCCGAGGCAACCACCAACTGTCCCAACGCCTTGTTCCACACCTTGCGATAGATCCGATTCATCGAGACTGCTCCTGAAGTGGACTGAGTTTTCGCGTGCGCCGCAGCTGCACCAGCCGGCGAGGCAGGCATGCGGTTTTTCCAATGTGTGTTGCCAGTTCCCCGCGGCGACTGCTGCAAGCAGCTGCACGCATGTCGTCAGCTCCACGCAGCGCAATGCGGCACGTGGGCTTTTGAACGGCGCGAGTCTTGGAGGCGTGGTTTTAGTGCGTCAAGTTTCTGACTGGCACGAAAAACAGCGGGATACAGCGCTCAAAATCGGTAGTTGGTGACATTTCCGGCGCGGAAATTTTTGATAAACAACTCTGTCTGCTTGCCTTCGGGCACAGCTGTCCAACTTGGCAAAAACCGCTATTCCAGAACGGAAAAAGCCCGCAAGCGTTGGCCTGCGGGCTTCTTCGTTTTCATATGTGCTGAAACTATCTTTCGGCGCTTCCGCCTGTTCAGCCGCACCATACTCTTGCGTTGCGGAACATCCGCAGCCACGGCGAATCTTCGCCCCAGCTGCTCGGTGCCCAGCTCAGGTTGACCGTGCGCGGGGTGCGTTCCGGGTGCGGCATCAGGATGGTGACGCGACCATCACTGGTGGTCAGGCCGGTGATGCCGTCGGGCGAGCCGTTCGGGTTCAACGGGTACTGCGTGGCCACACGGCCATCACCGTCGACGTAACGCAGCGAGATGCTGGCTGCTGCCTGGTCCACCGCACTGTCGAACTCGGCACGGCCTTCGCCATGTGCGACTGCAACCGGCAGGCGCGAACCGGCCATGCCGCGCAGCAGGATCGACGGCGACTCGACGACTTCCAACAATGCGGTGCGTGCCTCGAACTGCTCGCCGGCATTGCGCAGGAACTTCGGCCAATGCTCGGCACCGGGGATGATGTCCTTGAGCTGGCTCATCATCTGGCAACCGTTGCACACGCCCAGCGCGAAGGTATCCGGGCGGGCGAAGAAGGCCGCGAAGGCCTCACGCAACGCCGGACGTTCGAGGATGGAGGTTGCCCAACCGCGGCCTGCACCCAGCACGTCGCCGTAGCTGAAACCACCGCAGGCAGCGATGCCGCGGAAGTCGCCCAGCTGCACGCGGCCTTCGATCAGGTCGCTCATGTGCACGTCATAGGCGTCGAAACCAACGCGCTCGAAGATATTGGCCATTTCGATCTGGCCGTTGACGCCCTGCTCGCGCAGGATCGCAACCTTCGGCCGTGCGCCGCTGGCAATGAACGGTGCGGCGACGTCGTCGGACGGATCGAACGCCAACTTCGGCTTCAGACCCGGCGCGTTGAAGTTACGTGCAATCGCACGCTCCTGGTCCGCCGCATCCGGGTTGTCACGCAGCTTCTGCATGGCGTGGGTGACCGACCACCAGGCATCGAACAATTCTTCCCAGCGCCATTCCACCACGCTGTCGCCGGCCAGCTGCACGCGCACCACCGGTGCGGTGGTCGGGCGGGCAATGCGCTGCGCGCATTCGGTCAGTGCATGGCGTTCGACCAGGTCGGCAAACGCAGCGCGGTCTTCCTTGGCAATCTGCACCACGGCGCCCAGTTCTTCGTTGAACAGGCTGCGGAACGGATCATCGCCCCAGGCATCGAGCACGATGTCCAGGCCCATGCGCGAGGCGAACGCCATCTCGCACAGTGCGGCGAACGCGCCGCCGTCGCTGCGGTCGTGGTAGGCCAGCAACAGCCCGGACTCACGTGCATCGCAGATCAATTCAAAGAACGCGCGCAGGCGCTGCGGGTCGTCCAGATCCGGCACGTCACCGGCGAATGCCGGCAATGCACTGTGATCGGCCTGGGTCTGCGCCAGGATCGAACCGCCCAGACGCTGCTTGCCAGCGCCCAGGCCAATCAACCACAACTCGCTTTCGGTTTCGCGGTCGAGCAGCGGGGTCAGCTGCTGGCGGGCATCGCTGACCGGCGCGAACGCGGTGATCACCAGCGATACCGGCGACACCGACTTCTCGGCCTGGCCATCGGCCTGCCACTGCGCCTGCATCGACAGCGAGTCCTTGCCCACCGGGATGCTGATATCCAGCTGCGGGCACAGCTCCATGCCGACGGCCTTGACCGCGTCGTACAGCAGCGCGTCTTCGCCGTTGTGGCCGCAGGCAGCCATCCAGTTCGCCGACAGCTTGACCGTATCCAGCGCGGTCACCGGTGCGGCGCACAGGTTGGTGATGGCTTCACCCACCGCCATGCGTGCCGATGCAGCGGCGTTCAACAGTGCCAGCGGCGTGCGTTCGCCCAGCGACATCGCTTCACCGGCATAGGTATCAAACCCAGCCAGGGTGATCGCAACGTCGGCCATCGGCAGCTGCCACGGGCCGATCATCTGCTCGCGCGCGGTCAGGCCACCCACGCTGCGGTCACCGATGGTGACCAGGAAGCTCTTCGAGGCGACGGTCGGGTGTGCGAGCACACGCAGGCCGGCGTCGTGCAGATCGATGCCGGCGGTCTTCAGCGACGGCCAGCGCGGTGCCGGCGGATGCACGGTGTCGCGGTGCATCTTCGGCGCCTTGCCGAACAGCACGTCCATCGGCAGGTCGATAGGTGCATCGGCCGGGGTATTGCCCGGGGTCGCGCCATAGGCAACGACCAGGTGTTCCTCCGCAGTTGCCACGCCGACGGCCGCGAACGGGCAACGCTCGCGTGCACAGATGGCGGCGAACTCGGCCAAACGCTCCTGCGCCACGCCAAGGACATAACGTTCCTGCGACTCGTTGCACCACAGTTCCAGCGGCGACAGCGAGGGATCGTCCGTGGGCACCTTGCCCAGGTCGATCACGCCACCGACATTGGAGTCGTGCAGCAGTTCCGGAATGGCGTTGGACAGGCCACCGGCGCCGACGTCATGGAAGAACTTGATCGGGTTGTTGGTGCCCATGGCCACGCAACGGTCGATCACTTCCTGGCAGCGGCGTTCCATTTCCGGGTTGTCGCGCTGCACGCTGGCAAAATCGAGGTCTTCGGCGCTTTCGCCCGAGGCCACCGACGAGGCCGCACCGCCGCCCAGACCAATCAACATGGCCGGGCCGCCGAGCACGATCACCGCGTCGCCGGCCTGCAGCTGCAGCTTCTCAACCTGCACGCGATCAATCGCACCCAGGCCGCCAGCCAACATGATCGGCTTATCGTAGGCACGGGTGATACCGTCTTCCGGCAGCTCGAAGCTGCGGAAATAACCGAGCAGGTTCGGGCGGCCAAATTCGTTGTTGAACGCGGCGCCGCCGAGTGGGCCGTCGAGCATGATGTCCAGGGCCGGTGCCATGCGCGGATTCAGCGCGCGCGGCGCTTCCCACGGCTGCGGCAGGGTCGGGATGCGCAGGTGCGAGACCGAGAAACCGGTCAGGCCAGCCTTGGGCTTGCCGCCACGGCCGGTCGCGCCTTCGTCGCGGATCTCGCCACCGGCGCCGGTCGCGGCACCCGGGAACGGCGCGATCGCGGTTGGGTGGTTATGCGTTTCCACCTTGATCTGGAAGGCGCTGGGCACCACCGCTTCGCTGCGGTACTTGCCGGTGGCCGGGTCCGGGCGGTAACGCGCGGCCGGTTCGCCTTCGATCACCGCGGCATTGTCGCTGTACGCGCTGAGCGTGTGCTGCGGGGTCTGCTGGTGAGTGTTCTTGATCATCTTGAACAGCGAGCGGTCCTGCTCGTTGCCATCGATGGTCCAGCTGGCATTGAAGATCTTGTGCCGGCAATGCTCGGAATTGGCCTGCGCGAACATCATCAGTTCGACGTCGGACGGATCACGGCCGAGTTCGCTGTAACGCTGGCGCAGGTAGTCGATCTCGTCATCGGCCAAGGCCAGGCCGAGGCGCTTGTTGGCGCCTTCCAGGTCGTCCAGGGCAATGCGCTCCAGGCTGCCGCGGCCGACGTTGTTGAACAACGCCTGGGCCTGGCCGATGTCTTCCAGCAAGGACTGGGTCATCGGATCGTGCAGCAGCTTGGCCAGCGCGGCCTGCTGGGCCGGATCAGTCGGCCAGTCGCTCAGGTCGATGCGGGTACCGCGCTCGACGCGCTGGATCGGCAGGCCGGCACCGCGCACCAGCTCGGTGGCCTTGCTCGACCACGGCGACAGCGTGCCCAGGCGCGGCACCACATAGCGCGAGATCGCGCCTTCGACGCGCTCAGCGGCCTGTGGCTGGCCCTGCAGGATGCGGCCCAACGTGGTCTGGTCGACCGCGCCGGCATCGGCAGCTTGGGTGAAATAGACGTGCCAGGCACCGGTGATGCGCAGATCGGCGGCAATGGACTGCAGGCGGGATTCAAGACGTTCGCGGCGGAACGGCGAAAGGGCAGCTGCGCCCTCGAGGACGATCATGTCCGGGAGACCATGGTGGGAAGCGGCCCGCGATTGTACCGGACTCGGCCGCCCCAAGCCTCGGCCCCTGGGCTACCGGAAGTCTTCAGGGATGACGCGGTTCACACCGACAGCTCCGTGAGACGGGTAAACCGCGCCAGCGTTTTGGGCGACGTTATCCTCGATCAGCCAGCTGAAGACGCCGGTGCGGCGGCCCATCACGGGCCCCACAAACACTTCCCCGACGGTCCAGGACCGGGCGCAAGCGCGCCCGTCATGCCGAAGGCATGCCCAGACACTCCCCACCCACAAGGAGAACCCCATGAAGGACCATTCCGCAGGCCGTTACCGGCCCCCGTTCACGCTACGCCGAGGACGGTTGCGCTGGGCCTTGGCGCTGCTGGTGGTGCCCGCCTGTGCCATCCCTGCAGCCCAGGCCGCTGACTGCACCGGCGTCAAACCATGGCTGGGAACCACCATTTACCAGCCCGGCCATACCCTGCAGAAGGATGGCGTGCTCTACCGGGTCCGGCAAACCATCTGGAATGCCCCGCCGGACCATCCCGCCGGCCTCCGCTACTACGACAACCTCGGCCGCTGCGACGGCGGCGCGCCGGTAGCCAACCAACCGCCGCAGGTCCGTATCACCTCGCCCGCTGCTGGCAGCACGTTCAAAGTCGACAGCAGCATCAGCTTGAGCGCAGACGCCTCCGACAACGACGGCAGCGTCCGCAAGGTCGAGTTTTTTCGTAACGGCCAGCTGCTCGGCAGCGTTAGCGGCGCCCCCTACCGCCTGACCTGGCATAGCGCCGCAGCCGGCAACCACCTGCTAACCGCCATCGCCACCGATGACCGCAATGCCAGCACCACCTCGGCCCCGGTCAGCATTACCGTCAGCGCGACGGACAAGGACACCACCGCACCGTCGATCCCGAGCGGGCTCAGCGCGCAGGCACGCACCCCGACCAGCATCACGCTGCATTGGAATGCCGCCAACGACAACCCCGGTGGCAGCGGCATCGCTGGCTATGCGCTGTACCGCGACGGGCAGCAGATCGCCTCGCTCGCCGACACAAGCCACAGCGACGCCGCGCTACGGCCGGCGACCAGCTACCACTACGCGGTACGTGCCCGCGACAAGGCAGGCAATACCTCGGCGCTCAGCCCCGCGATCAGCATCAGCACGCTGGCCGATGACAGCGGCGGGGATCCAGCCAATCCCGGCACTTCAGGCGGACCGGGCAGCCCGAGCGACAGCGGCAAGCGGGTGATCGGCTACTTCACGCAGTGGGGCATCTATGATCGCAACTACCGGGTAAAGAACATCGACATCAGTGGCTCGGCAGCGCGCCTGACCCACATCAATTACGCCTTCGGCAACGTCCGCAACAACCGCTGCGAAGTGGGCGTCACCCAGGCCGCCAATTCGTCCACCGGTGCCGGCGGCGATGCCTATGCCGATTACACCCGCAGTTTCGGCGCTGGCGAAAGCGTCAGCGGTGTCGCCGACCAGTGGAACCAACCGCTGCGCGGTAACTGGAACCAGCTCAAGCAGCTCAAAGCCAAGCACCCGCAGTTGAAGACGCTGATTTCGCTGGGCGGCTGGACCTGGTCACGCGGTTTCTCCAGTGCAGCGCGCCCGGAGAACCGCCAGGCCTTCGTCGCCTCCTGCATTGATGCCTATATCAAGGGCAACCTGCCGTTCACCGACAATGCCGGCGGCCCGCGTGTTGCTGCAGGCGTGTTCGATGGCATCGACATCGATTGGGAATACCCGGCCGCCTGCGGTCTGAGCTGCGGCACCCCGGCCGACCGTGACAACTTCACCGCCCTGCTGGCTGAGTTCCGCCGCCAATTGGACGCCGTGCGTCCTGGCCTGCTGCTGACCGTGGCGGTCGGCGCCGGCATCGACAAGATCCGCCCAACCGATCCGGCCGCGTATCACCGCCACCTGGATTTCATCAACGTGATGACCTACGACTTCCATGGCGCCTGGGCCGGCACCACCAACCACCACACCGCCCTGTTCCATTCCCCGGCCGACCCGTCCAGCGGTGATGCCGCGTTGTACAACAGCAACGACGCCATCGAGGCCTACCTGCAGCGCGGCGTGCCTGCCGCCAAATTGAACCTCGGCGTCGGTTTCTACGGCCGCGGCTGGACTGGCGTGGGCCGCACCAACAACGGTCTCTATCAAAGCGGACGGCCGGCAAGCGGCAGGTTCGAAGCCGGCATCGAGGACTGGAAGGTACTGAAGAACCTCGGCTGGCCGGTCTACACCGACCCGGTCGCGCAGGCCACCTGGCTGTACGACGGCAACACCTTCTGGAGCGTGGACACGCCGGAAATGCTTGGCCGCAAGATGGCCTACGTCAAAGCCCAGGGCTTGGGCGGCGCGTTCTTCTGGGAATTCAGCGGTGACGACGCCCAGGGCACGCTGGTCAACAGTGTCAGCAACGGACTGCGGTAAGACTGCCGCCACCAGAACGACAACGCCCCTCGCGTTACCGGGAGGGGCGTTGCCTGTTCAAGCTTGGGAGCGTGCTGCGATCAGCGGCTGCCGCCGCCTTCCATGCGGTCCAGGGTGGCCTTGAGCTGGGCCGGCGGCAGGTAGCCACCCAACTGGGTGCCATCAGCGGCAAAGATTGCCGGGGTACCGTTGATGCCCAGCTGCTGGCCGAGGTTGTACTGCATGGCCACCGGATTGGTGCAGTTCCTGGACTGCACCGGTTGGCCGGACTTGGCAGCGGTCAGCGCGGCCTTGCGGTCGCTGGCGCACCAGACCGAAATCATGTCGGTGGCGTCCTTGCTGGCCAGACCCATGCGCGGGAACGCCAGGTATTCCACGGCAATACCATTCCGGTTCAGCTCGGCGATGTCCTGATGCAGCTTGCGGCAGTAACCGCACTCGATATCCGTGAACACGCTGATGGTGTGCTTGGCATTCGGCGGCGCAAACACGATGCGGTCGGCATGCGGCAGCGTCTGCAGCAGGTTGCGGCGATAAGCCAGCAAGCCGGCGCTGGTGGCCTGGGCCTTCTTCTCGATGTCGTAGGGCGTGCCCTGCAGCAGGTAGCGGCCGTCATCGGTCACGTACAGCACCTGCCCGGACACCAGTACCTCACGGAACCCTGCAAACGGCGCCGCGCCGATGTATTCCGGCTTCAGGTTGGGATCCAGCTCCTTGAGGGCATCGCGCACCTGCTTCTCGACTGCGGCATCAGCCGGGGAGGCAGCGGCACTGGCAGCGGCTTTGGGAGCTGCGGGCTGTTGCGCGCAGGCAGTAAGGCTGAGCGCGCCGAATAGCGCGGCAATGGCAAATCGGAACATGACGACCCATCGAAAGAGAACAGCCGGATTCTCGCACACCGCCCGAATCGGCGTGGGAACGGCCCCGGCTTGTAGGAGCGGCGTAAGCCGCGAAGCGCCCCATCCCTGAGCACAGGCATCAACGGCAACCTGACACCCCCTCTGCTTCGCGGCTAACGCCGCTCCTACGGGCTTCGCTGGGAAAGCCCATGCCGAGCATGGCTCGGCACTACGCCTTTGCCCCCTGACGCAGGGGTACGCCTTTGCCCCCTCCCTTGCACCAAAAAGCGCAGGGCCATGCCTCTGCCCCCTCCCTTGCGCCGAAGGCGTAGGGGGAGGGTTGGGGAGGAGTTGGCTCTTCGCTGCCCGCTTCCGCGCGAGCATCACCCCGCCGCTTCACCCCCGCGGGTGATGCTTGCGGTGCAGTTTCTGCACGTGTTCGCGGGCGACCAGGGTATAGATCTGGGTAGTGGACAGGGAGCTGTGGCCGAGCAGCATCTGCAGCGCGCGCAGGTCCGCGCCGTGGTTGAGCAGATGGGTGGCGAAGCTGTGCCGCAGTCCGTGCGGGCTGATCTTGCCCGGGTCGATACCGGCCACCGCCGCGCTGGCTTTCACCAAGGCCCAGAACTGCTGCCGGCTCAGCGGTGTACGGTCCACATCGACGAACAGCGGCACCTGCCCCGCCACCGTAGGCGCAACGGCCTTGCCGCCCGTAAGCAGCGGCCGCGAGCTCGCCAGATAGCGCTCCAGCCAGTACTGCGACTCTTCGCCCAGCGGTACCAAGCGCTCCTTGCTGCCCTTGCCGGTCACCCGCAGCACGCCCTGGCGCAGGTTGACCGCATTGGCTGGCAGGTTGACCAGCTCACTGACACGCAGGCCGGCCGCGTACATCAGCTCCAACATCGCGCGATCACGCAGGCCGACCGGGCTGTCCACATCTGGTGCCGCCAGCAACGCCTCGATCTGGCTTTCGGCCAAGGCTTTGGGCAGCGAACGCGGCAGCTTTGGCGATTCCAGCAGCGACGCTGGATCTTCACTGCGCTCGCCACGCTTCAGCGCTTGAGCGAAGAAGGCGCGCAGCACCGACAGCAGGCGCGCATTGCTGCGTGCAGTCCAACCGTGACGCGTGCGCCAGGCCAGGTAATCGAACAAACCGGCACGATCAATCCCGGCCAAGCCGTTGCTGGCGCCGTCGCGCCAGCGCGACAAGCCCTCCAGATCACGCCGATAGCTCTCCAGCGAAGCCCGCGCCAAGCCGTTCTCGGCCCAGATGGCATCCAGAAAACGCTGGATCACACGGTCATCGGCATCACGCAACGGCGGCAGTTGCTGTACCAGTTGGCGGCGTTCGGCGGGAGTCAGGGACGCGGACATCGGCGCAAGGATAAGCCCTGCACGAGTGCCTGCCCATGCACGCACGCAGCCACAAATCGTATGCTCGGCCCATGAGCACACCCGCCCTTGCAGAAACGCCCCGCCCTTCCGCGCTGTTGCTGCGCCGCCTGGCCGCGCTGTTCTACGACCTGTGGCCGGTGCTGGCACTGTGGATGCTGGTCTCGGCACTGTTCACCGTCGGCTACACCCTGGCCGGCCACGCCAGCCGCGACAACATCCACCCCTTCAGCGCCCTGCAATGGCTGCTATGGCTGGGCTGCTGGCTGATTGCCGGCCTCTACGCCACCGAGAGCTGGAAGCGCGGCGGACAAACCCTGGGCATGCGCCCGTGGCGACTGCGCCTGCAGACCATGGACGGAAACGTGCCGAGCCGGTCACAGCTGTGGAAGCGCTACGCACTGGCCACGCTATCGCTGCTGCTGGCAGGCATCGGCTTCATCTGGGCGCTGTTCGACCGCGATCGCCTGACCCTGCACGACCGCCTCAGCGGCACAAAACTGACAAAACTGTAGTGCCGAGCCATGCTCGGCAGAGGCTCTACCGCTAAACCCACCTGTAGTGCCGAGCCATGCTCGGCAGAAGCTCTACCAGGGAAGCCTGTGCCGAGCATGGCTCGGCACTACCCCGCCGTCGGTCAGCCTACCCGTCGTCGTGACAGCCAGGCCGATATGCCCAGCATCATGATCGGTGGCAAGGCATAGGCAATGCGGTAGTCAAACTTCAACGCGCCGGCCATGCGGCCGAAGAACATCTGCAGCAGCAGGAAGCCCAGCGCGAACAGCATGCCCAGGAACAGGCGCTTGCCCATGCCGCCGCTGCGCAACGAACCGAACGCGAACGGCACCGCAGCCAGACACAGCGCCAGCACGTTCAATGGATAGAACCAGCGGCTCCAATACGTGTCTTCGTACTCGCGCGCGTCCAGGCCATTGCGCTTGCGATAATCAATGCTGGTCTTGAGCTCGGCGGCGTTGAGGTTGCGCGGCTTGGCCAGGCCCGAGGCCAAGGCAGCCGCGTCCAACTTGGAAGCCCATTTCTCGCTGGCCAGTTCCTGGCGGGCGACGGAACGTTCGCCGAAGGTATCTCGACGCACCTCTTCCAACACCCAACCCTGCGTATCGTGGCGCGCATTCTTGGCATAGGTCAGGGTCAGCAGACGCCCGTCCTCGCCCAGCTGATACAGGCGCACATCGTGCAGCAGCAGGGTCGATTGACCGTCAGCACTTACCTGCTCCTCACCGGTCTGTGCATTGAGGAAAGTATCGCCTTCACGCGCCCACAGGCCCGAATAGCGCGCGGTGGCGATGTCGGTGTTGTAGCGGGCACTGGTCTTCAGCGCATCGGCGCGGCCCTGCGCCCACGGCGACAGGGTTTCGCCATTGACCACCATCAACACGGTCAACAAGGACAGCGAGATCGCCACCGACACCGCGATCCTGCGCCGCGACAAGCCGATCGCACGCAAGGCGGTCAGTTCCGAAGTTGCGGCCAACTGGCCCAGGCCCATCAACGCACCGATGACAGCGGCCATCGGGAACACGGTGTAAGCCCGACGCGGCAAGGTATACGCCACCCACGCCAAGGCGTGACCGAAACTGTAGTGGCCTTGGCCGATTTTCCCGGCCTCGCCGGACAAGGCCATGATGGCGTCCAGGCCCAGCAACACCATCCACACCACCAGCACCGTGAACAGCACGGTACGGCCTACATAGACGTCATGGATCCGCGGCAGGAACCTCATGCCTTTGCCCCCACACGGCGGCGACTCAAGCGCCCATCACGGAAGTACAGCCACACCGCCAGCAACAGCAGGGGCAAGGTCAGCCACCACATGCCGGCATCCACCGGCAGTTTGCCTGCCGCCAGCCATTGGCGGCCAAGAATGCTCAGGCTCACGCCCAGCGTGTAGGCGAGGAAGGCCAGCATGATGCGGCCGTAGCGCTGCTGGCGCGGTGCGCTGCGGGCAAGCGGCAGGGTCAACAGGGCAAACGCCAGTGCCAGCAGCGGCGGGGTGATACGCCAATGCAGCTGGGCCTTGGCCTCGGGCCGGGCATCGCCCAGCAACTGCGTGGTGGGCATCATTTCCGGGTCATTCTGATCGCGCACTTCGTCGCGGTCCGGCAACGCCACTTCGTTGCGGGCATAGCGCATCAGCCGGTAATCCAGGGTGCCGCTTTCCGGGCCTTCGACCCGGTAACCGTCTTCCAGGCGCAGGTAGCGCTGGCGCTCGCCTTCAAAGAACATCGCGCCGCTATTGGCGGAGACCACGTCGATACGACCTTCTTTCTGCCGCTGCATGAACACCTTGCCCATCTTGGTGCCGTCGCCAGCCAACGACGACAGATAGACCACGCCACCACCGGCCAGCGGGGTGAACTGGCCCGGCTCCAGGCCGGCCACCACCATGCTGCGGCTGGCGTCCTGCAGCATCCGCTCGGCGCTGCGGTCGGCCCAGGGGCCCAGCCACAGCGAGCAGGCCGCGACCAGCGCCACGATCGGCACGGTCAGCAGCAGGATCGGCTTGAGCAGGCGCTTGGGGCCGACGCCAACGCCGGTCAGCACTGCCATTTCCGAGTCGCGGTAAAGGCGCGCGATCGACAGTGCCAAGCCCAGCATCAGCGCCAAGGGCAGGATGATGGGCAGGTAAACGATGAATTGCAGACCCAGCTGGGACAACATCAGCCCGGCGGGGATGCGTCCATCGGCGATGCGGCCGAGGATATCGACCAGCACACCGCCCATGCTGACTACCAGAAGTACGGTCAAAGTGGCCAGAAAGCTCTGGAGGAAGTCACTCAGAAGGTAGCGGTCAAGCTTCGCCATAGGGTCGGTGGTTTAAACTCTCGGTTTAGTCCGCAGAACGCCCGGCCTCGATGGCCCCGCGTATACAGCCTGCGATTGTACGGATTTGGCAACGGAATCTGATCAATGTCTCTGGAATTCACCCTGAACCACGCCGCCCCCACCTCCGCCGAGGTGGATTGCGTCATTGTTGGCGCCTTCTCTGACAAGTCGCTGACCCCGGCCGCAAAGGCCGTGGATACGGCCTCTGGCGGTCGTCTGACTGCTCTGATCGAGCGCGGCGACGTCGGCGGCAAGACCGGCAGCACCACCCTGCTGCACGACCTGGCTGGCGTCAGCGCCGCCCGCGTGCTGGTGGTCGGCCTCGGCGACCCGGCCAAGTTCGGCGTGGTGCAGTACCTGAAGGCCGCCGGCGACGCCGCCCGCGCCCTGAAGGCCGGCAACACCCGCAGCGCGCTGTTCACCCTGAACGAACTGGAAGTCGGCGGCCGCGACGCCGCCTGGAACGTCCGTCAGGCGGTGATCACCGCCAACCACGCCAGCTACCGCTACACCGCCACCCTGGGCAAGAAGAAGCCGGAGGCCCCGGGTCTGGAGTCGCTGGCCATCGCCAGCACTGACGAGACCGCGCTGCTGCAGGGCCAGGCCATCGCCGCCGGCGTGGAATATGCCCGCGAGCTGGGCAACCTGCCGCCGAACTACTGCACCCCGGCCTACCTGGCTGAATCCTCGGTCAAGTTCGCCGCCGAGCACGAAGGTGCCGAAGCCGAGATCCTCGACGACGCACAGATGGAAGCACTGGGCATGGGCTCGCTGCTGGCAGTGGCCCGTGGTTCGGCCAACCGCCCGAAGCTGGTCGTGCTGAAGTGGAGCAACGGCGGCGACGCCAAGCCCTACGTGCTGGTCGGCAAGGGCATCACCTTCGACACCGGCGGCGTCAACCTGAAGACCCAGGGCGGCATCGAGGAAATGAAGTACGACATGTGCGGTGGCGCCAACGTCATCGGCACCTTCGTCGCCACGGTCAAGGCCAAGCTGCCGTTGAACCTGGTGGTGGTCGTGCCGGCGGTGGAAAACGCCATCGACGGCAATGCCTACCGTCCGTCCGACGTGATCACCTCGATGTCCGGCAAGACCATCGAAGTGGGCAACACCGACGCCGAAGGCCGCCTGATCCTGTGCGACGCGCTGACCTATGCGCAGCGCTTCGAGCCGGCCGCATTGATCGACGTTGCAACGCTGACCGGCGCCTGCATGGTGGCCCTGGGCCACCAGACCGCCGGCCTGATGAGCAAGCACGACGACCTGGCCAACGAACTGACCGCCGCTGGCGAAAACGTATTCGACCGCGCCTGGCGCCTGCCGTTGTGGGACGAGTACCAGGGCATGCTGGATTCCAGCTTCGCCGACGTCTACAACATCGGCGGCCGCTGGGCCGGTGCCATCACCGCTGGCTGCTTCCTGTCGCGCTTCACCGAAGGCCAGCGCTGGGCGCACCTGGACATCGCCGGCGTGGCCAGCGATGAAGGCAAGCGCGGCATGGCCACCGGTCGCCCGGTCGGCCTGCTGACCCAGTGGCTGCTGGACCGCGTTGCCTAAATAACTCCGGGGTCGGAAGCGGGGTTAAAACCGGGGTCAGAGTCGGGTTTTGCCCGGCAAAACCCGACTCTGACCCCGGTTTTGACCTTGGCTTTCCCGCTTCCACTCCCCTTCCAAATTCCAAGTGACCTGATGCGTGCCGACTTCTACCTGATCGCCAAGCCGCGCTTTCTCACCGAGCCACTGAAGCTGGTGTGCGAGCTCGCGCGCAAGGCCAACGATGGCGGCCTGTACACCTTGGTACTGGCCCGCGACGAAGCCCAGGCCGAGGAGCTGGACGAGCTGCTGTGGTCGTTCGACCCGGACGCCTACATCCCGCACCAGATCATCGGTGAGGACGTGGACGAGGAAGAGGCCATCGTGCTGATCGCCACACCGGGCGCCGACGCACCGGAACGCCCGCTGGTGATCAACCTGCGCGACGAACCCTACCTGGGTGCCTGTGATCGCGTGCTGGAAGTGGTACCCGCCGACCCGGCCGCGCGTGAACCACTGCGTGAGCGTTGGCGCCAGTACAAGGCCGCCGACTACACGCTCAACAAGTACGACATGTAAGGCGAAACCGGGGTCAGAGTCGGGTTTTGCCCGGCAAAACCCGACTCTGACCCCGGTTTCGCCCTTGTTTCTAGATCCTAATTACTGGTTCCTGCCCCATGACCCAACTCGCCTCCAGCTACGATCCCAAATCCTTTGAAACCGCGCTCTATGAGTCGTGGGAGAAGGCCGGCCTGTTCAAGCCGTCCGGCAAGGGCGAGCCCTACACCATCCTGCTGCCGCCGCCGAACGTGACCGGCACCCTGCACATGGGCCATGCCTTCCAGCAGACCCTGATGGATGCGCTGATCCGTTACCACCGCATGCGTGGCTACGACACGCTGTGGCAGGTGGGTACCGACCATGCCGGCATCGCCACCGAAATGGTGGTCAGCCGCAACCTGGCACTGGAAGGCAAGGGTGAAACCCGCGACTCGCTGGGCCGCGATGGCTTCATCGACAAGGTGTGGGAGTGGAAGGCGCATTCGGGCAACGTGATCGAAGGCCAGATGCGCCGCCTCGGCACTTCGGCCGACTGGTCGCGCAGCACCTTCACCATGGACCCGGGCCCGAGCGAGGCGGTGATCGAGTCCTTCCTGCGTTGGCACGAGCAGGGCCTGATCTACCGTGGCCAGCGCCTGGTCAACTGGGACCCGGTGCTGAAGACCGCCATTTCCGACCTGGAAGTGGAGAGCGTGGAAGAAGAGGGTTTCATGTGGTCGATCGCCTACGCGCTCAACGACGGTGCCAGCTATGAGCACGTCGAAGTGGACGCCGACGGCAACGAGACCCTGCGCGAAACCCGCAATTACCTGGTCGTGGCCACCACCCGTCCGGAGACCCTGCTGGGCGACACAGCGGTGATGGTGCATCCGGAGGACAACCGCTACGCGCACCTGATCGGCAAAACCGTCACCCTGCCGCTGACCGGCCGCAGCGTGCCGGTGATCGGCGACGACTACGTCGACAAGGCCTTCGGCACCGGCGTGGTCAAGGTCACCCCGGCGCACGACTTCAACGATTACCAGGTCGGCGTGCGTCACAGCCTGCCGATGATCAACCTGTTCACCACCACCGCCACGCTCAACGAAAACGCCCCGCAGCAGTACCAAGGGCTGGACCGTTATGCAGCGCGCAAGGTGATCCTGGCCGAGCTGGAAGACCTGGGCATCTTGGTCGAGACCAAGGCGCACAAGCTGCAGGTGCCGCGTGGCGACCGTACCGGCCAGGTGATCGAGCCCTATCTGACCGATCAGTGGTTCGTGAAGATGGACGGGCTGGCCAAGCGCGGTCTCGAACTCGTCGAGAACGGCTCCATCAAGTTCGTGCCGGGCAACTGGATCAATACCTATCGCCATTGGATGGAGAACATCCAGGATTGGTGCATCAGCCGCCAGCTGTGGTGGGGCCACCGCATCCCGGCGTGGTTCGACGAAGCGGGCAACTGCTATGTCGGCCGCAACGAAGCCGAGGCCCGCGCCAAGGCCGGGCTGGGCGACGAGGTGGTGCTGACTCAGGACAGCGACGTGCTGGAGACCTGGTTCTCCTCGCAGCTGTGGCCGTTCTCGACCCTGGGCTGGCCGAACGAAGCGGCGATGGCCGAGCGCGGCTTTGAGCGCTACCTGCCGTCGAACGTGCTGATCACCGGCTTCGACATCATCTTCTTCTGGGTGGCGCGCATGATCATGGCCACCGACAGCTTCACCGGCCAGATCCCGTTCAAGGACGTCTACATCACTGGCCTGATCCGCGACGGTCAGGGCCAGAAGATGTCCAAGTCCAAGGGCAATGTGCTGGATCCGCTGGACATCATCGACGGCATCAGCATCGACGACCTGGTTGCCAAGCGCACCCACGGCCTGATGCAGCCGAAGATGGCCGAGAAGATCGAGAAGGCCACGCGCAAGGAATTCCCGGACGGCATCATCGCCCACGGTGCCGACGCGCTGCGCTTCACCATCGCCGCGCTGGCCACCCATGGCCGCGACATCAAGTTCGACATGAGCCGCGCCGAGGGCTACAAGAACTTCTGCAACAAGCTGTGGAACGCCAGCCGCTTCACCCTGATGAACACCGAGGGTGCGAGCTTCACCGGCGTACCGCAGCCGCGCACCGATGCCGAACGCTGGATCCTAGCGCGTCTGGCCAAGGTTTCGGCCGAAGCCAAGCAGCATTACGCCGACTACCGTTTCGACCTGTTGTCGCAGGCGCTGTACGAGTTCGTCTGGAACGAGTTCTGCGATTGGTTCCTGGAACTGACCAAGCCGGCCCTCAATGGCGACAACGCCGAAGATGCGGCCAGCACGCGTCATACGCTGCTGTACGTGCTGGAAGCGGTGCTGCGCCTGCTGCACCCGCTGATCCCGTTCGTCACCGAGCAGCTGTGGCAGCAGGTGGCGCCGCGTCTTGGCATCAACGCCGAGTCGTTGTCGTTGCAGGCCTATCCGACTGCGGAAGAGTTTGCCGGCGATTACGCGCAGGCCGAAGTCGACGTGGAATGGTTCAAGACCATGGTCAGCGCCCTGCGCCGCGTGCGCAGCGAGTTGAACGTGCCGCCGTCCAAGCAGGTGCGTCTGCTGCTGCAAGGCGGGCAGGAGGCCGACCGCGCTCGTGTTGAACGCTTCGCCTCGCAGCTGCGCTTCCTGCTCAAGCTGGAGAGCATCGACTGGTTGGCTGCTGATGCAGTGACGCCGCCCGCTGCGGCCGCCATTGTTGGCGAGCTGAAGCTGCTGGTGCCGCTGGAAGGTCTGGTTGATCTGGATGCCGAGCGTGCGCGTCTGGACAAGGAGATTGCCCGCGTTTCTTCGGAGAAAGAGAAGAGCGAGGTCAAGCTGTCCAAGTTCACCGACAAGGTGCCGGCGGCGGTGGTCGAGCAGGAGCGTGTGCGTCTGGTCGATTGGAACAGCCAGTTGGCTGGCCTGCAGGAACAGCGCGCGAAGCTTTGAGTCTTGCTGATTGCTGTTGTGGAAAACGCCGCCCTTGGGCGGCGTTTTCTTTTGTGCGTTGACGATCGAAGGGCAAGGAGCGAAGAGCCCCCTCATCCGCCCTGCCGGGCACCTTCTCCCGCGTGCGGGAGAAGGGAATGCAATGCGCCATGCAGTTCTGCGGCATCCCTGTGCAATCTGCTTCATGTGCTTGAGCTTGATCGCACGCCCAGTTAACGGCGCCGCAAGAATCGCTGCAGTCCCTTCTCCCGCGAGCGGGAGAAGGTGCCCGACAGGGCGGATGAGGGGGCTTTTGGCTTTTGGCTTTTGGCTTTTGGCTTTTGGCCTCGGACTTCACCTCCCCGCAGCACCAGCACCCCCAAATCCCAGCTACCCTTTCGAAGCACCCCAACAACAGAATCCAATGTCCCTCGGCATCTTCAGCGCCGTCCTGTTCGCCGCCCTGCTGCACGCCAGCTGGAATGCCATCGTCAAACTCGGCGGCGACAAGCTGCTGACCACGATCCTGGTCACCGGCTGGGCCGCGATCCTGTCCGCCATCGCCCTGCCCTGGCTGCCAGCCCCCGCCGCAGCCAGCCTGCCCTGGCTCGCCGCATCAGCCATCCTGCAAACCGGCTACTACGTGCTGGTCGCCCGCGCCTATCACAGCACCGACATGAGCCTGTCCTACCCGCTGATGCGTGGCTGTGCGCCCTTGCTGGTCGCCATCGCCGGCACCTGGCTGTTCAACGAGCACCTGTCTACCAGCGCCTGGAGCGGTATCGCGCTGATCAGCGGCGGCATCCTGTGCATGGCCGGCAGCAGCAATGCACGCAAGATCCGCCTGCCGCTGTGCATCGCGTTGGTCATCGCCACCTATACGCTGGTCGACGCACAAGGCGCGCGCCTGTCCGGCAACGCATTGAGCTACACGCTATGGCTGTTCCTGTTGTCCGGACTGCCGCTGCCGGTATGGGCCTTGTTCGCCCGCCGCCAACAATTAAGCAGTTATCTGCGCGGCAACTGGCAGCGCGGACTGGTCGGCGGTATCGGCACCACCGCATCGTATGCAATCGCACTGTGGGCGATGACCATCGCGCCGGTTGCGGTGATCGCTGCACTGCGCGAGACCTCGATCCTGTTCGCCCTGCTGATTTCGGCGCTGCTGCTGAAAGAACACATAAGCCGCAAACGCCTGCTCGCGGCTGCGCTGATCATTGCAGGCGTAGTGCTGCTACGGCTGGCATAGCACAAGCAAAATTCAGAGCGGCGGCATCACGCTGATGTCGTCATCCACCAGCTCCATCGCCATCACCAATGCATCCTCGCGCCCGTTGGCAGTCGGGTAATAGCGCGGGCGGCGACCGATCTCGTTGAAGCCTTCACTGTGGTACAGCGCGATGGCCGAGGTATTGGATGGCCGCACTTCCAGGAACACACGCAGCGCGCCGCGTTGCCGCGCTACGCGTACCAACTCGCGCAGCAGGCGCCGGCCATGGCCGCGCGACTGGCACAGCGGGTCCACACAGACATTGAGCACATGCGCTTCATCGGCGGCGAGGCTGAGTACGGCGTAGCCGACGATGCCATCGTCTTCCACCAATACCCGGCTCGGATAGTCCGCACGCAGGCAATCCTGGAAGATGCCGCGCGTCCATGGGAACGGATAGCCGCGCAGTTCCACTTCCATCACCGCATCCAGGTCCCCTTCGTGCATGGGACGCAGGACCGTGCCCGGCTTGGTCATTGCCGCGACTTCCGCCGCAATGCTCGTAGCTGCGGCCACAAGGCGCGCTTGGCGGCGGGATTGGCACGCAGTTCAGCCAAAGGCCAGCTGTCCATCATCGCCCGCGTCTGCGGGTCGTTGGGATTGCAGCCGGATGCGCGCAACAAGGCGATCTGCAGGCGGTCAGGCATGCGCAATCCACCGCTACGCCTTGCGCTGCCGGTCGCGCCCGCGGTGAATACCGGTGCGGGCGCGGTACTCGGTGCCTGCGGTGCCTTTGCCGCGGATTCGCGCGGCGCTACAGGCGCAGCCTGCTTGGACACCGCCGCTTGCTGCGGCGGGGCCTGCTCCATCTCCGCCGGAGCGCTCTCGAAGGCTGGCGGCGCGGCGACGGCTGGCGGCGCATCCAGGGCGCCACCTTCCAGATAAACGGTGTAGCCCATCGCCTGCAGCCAAGCCTGCTGCTCGGGGGTCCACACCGGCGCGGGCGAGAAACCGATCACTGCACCTTGCCGGCCGGCTGCCGCCAGCGCTGCAACAGCCACATCACCGGGCCGGACAGCGCATAGATCACGCCGACCACCAGCAAGGTCCGTGCCGGATCCAGCACCACGATCGAAATGATGATGGGTACCAAGGCCAGCACCACGAACGGCACGCGCTCCGAGCGCGGTCCCTTTTCATTGCTGCCCTTGAAACTCCAAAAGCGGATCCGGCTGACCATCAGCAAGCCAGCCACGATGGTCACGCCCAGGGCCACATAGCGCAGCTCCTCGCCAGTCCAGCCCAGGTCGCCATCGGCGAAGGCCCAGACGAAGGACATCATCAAACCGGCCGCCGCCGGGCTGGCCAGGCCGACAAACCAGCGCTTGTCGACCGTGCCGACCTGGGTATTGAAGCGGGCTAGGCGCAGTGCGGCGCAGGCCGCATACAGGAAGGCCGCCGACCAGCCGACCCGACCCAGCACGTCGCCATCGAACTTCAATGAGGACAGCGCCCAGTGGTACATGACCAGCGCCGGCGCCATGCCGAAGCTGACCAGGTCAGCCAGGGAATCGTATTGCACGCCGAATTCGCTGCTGGTGCCGGTCAGGCGCGCAACCCGGCCGTCCAGCCCGTCCATGACCGCCGCCACGAACACGGCGACGCTGGCGTTGACGAACTGCCCGTTGGAGGCGGCGATGATCGCGTAGAACCCGGCAAACAGCCCGGCGGTGGTAAACAGGTTCGGGAGCAGGTAGATGCTGCGCGAACGCGGTGGTGGTCTCAATTCGTCCATACCGGGGAGTTTAATCGACTTGCCAGCCACGTCACCGGGTGCTGCAATCGCTTCCTGCCCCGTTCCGGTGTCTGGAGTTGCCATGCTCACCCTGCCCCGCCTCTGCTGCCTGCTCCTGCTCACCGCCGCTGCCAGCGCCTCTGCCGGCAATCTGTACAAGTGGAAAGACGCCAATGGCGTGACCCAGTACTCGGAGCGGCCGCCAGCCGGCAAGCAGTACGAGACCCGCCGCATCACCGACAGCGGCGCCTCCGTGGCCGAAACCGTCGCACCGGCGGAGGCTGCCGAATCGCCGCAATGTGTTGCCGCGCGCCGCAACCTTGAGCTGCTGAACGGCAGCGGCCCGGTCATGCAGGACAACGACGGCGACGGTAAACCGGACGCAGCCCTGGATGACACCCAGCGCACCGCGCAGAAGCGCCTGGCTGAAGCGGCGGCTGCTGCGTATTGCAAGGCTGAGTCGAAGAATTGAGCAAACCCGGGGTCAGAGGCAAAACCGGGGTCAGAGTCGGGTTTTGCTCTGCAAAACCCGACTCTGACCCCGGTTTTGCGTGTGGCAATGCGAGCAAGCCGCAACGCTGGCAAAATAGCGGATCGTCCGTTTTGCGAAGCCCCCTGCCATGCGTCTTTCCCGCTTCCACCTGCATACCACCAAGGAAACCCCCGCCGACGCCGAGCTGGTCAGCCACCGGCTGATGCTGCGCGCGGGCATGATCCGCAAGCTGGCATCGGGCCTGTACACCTGGTCGCCGCTGGGCCTGCGGGTTCTGCGCAAGGTGGAAGCCATCGTCCGCGAGGAAATGAACCGCGCCGGTGCGGTGGAACTGCAGCTGCCGACCATCCAGCCCAAGGAACTGTGGGAAGAAACCGGTCGCTGGGAGAAGTTCGGCGGCCAGCTGCTGAAAATCAAGGACCGCAAGGAGCAGGAATACTGCTACAGCCCCACCGCCGAAGAAGCCATTACCGACTTCGCGCGCCAGGAGCTGTCCAGCTACAAGCAGTTGCCGGTCAATTTCTACCAGGTGCAGACCAAGTTCCGTGACGAAATCCGCCCGCGTTTCGGCGTGATGCGCTCGCGCGAGTTCCTGATGAAGGATGCCTATTCCTTCCATCTGGATGACGCCAGCCTGGTCGCCGAATACGAAAACATGAAGGCCGCCTACACCCGTATCTTCACCCGTCTGGGCCTGGAGTTCCGTGCTGTGCAGGCTGATTCCGGCGCGATTGGCGGTGACGCCTCGCAGGAGTTCCACGTGATCGCCGATTCCGGCGAAGACGCACTGGTGTTCTCCACCGGCTCGGATTACGCCGCCAATGTGGAGGCCGCCATTGCCGCCGATCCGGCAGCGCGCGGCGCCGCCAGCGAAGAACTGCGCAAGATCGACACCCCCACCCAGAAGACCTGCGAAGAAGTCGCCGCGCTGATGGGTATTGCCTTGCTCCGCACGGTAAAGTCGATTGCGGTAATGACCACCGAAAATGAATTCGTGCTGGCACTGGTCCGTGGCGACCATGACGTCAACGAAATCAAACTGGCCAAGGTGGCTGGCCTGGCTGATTACCGCATGGCCAGCGAGGCCGAGATTGCCGATTATCTTGGCAGCGAGCCGGGTTTCCTCGGCCCCTTGAATCCGCGCAAGGCGATCCGCGTGGTGGCGGACCGCGAAGTCGCGGCAATGGCTGATTTTGTGGTCGGCGCCAATGAGAAAGGTCTGCATATTGCCGGCGTCAACTGGGGCCGCGACCTGGCCGAGCCCGACGTTGCCGATATCCGCAACGTCAAGGCCGGCGACCGTGCCTGCGACGGCGGTGAATTGAAGATTACCCGTGGCATCGAAGTGGGCCATGTGTTCCAGCTGGGCCGCCAATATGCGCAGGCACTGAAGGCCACCGTGCTCGACCAGAACGGCAAGGCTGCGGTAATGGCGATGGGTTGCTATGGCATTGGCGTGTCTCGCATTGTCGCTGCCGCCATCGAGCAGAACCACGACGACGCCGGCATTATCTGGCCGGTCAGCATGGCGCCGTGGCAAGCGGTGGTGTGCATGATCAACCCGAAGCAGGATCCGACGGTAACTGCAGCCGCCGAAGCACTGCTGGCCGAACTGCAGGCCGCTGGCGTGGATGCCGCATTGGATGACCGCGGCCTGCGCCCGGGCCAGATGTTCGCCGACATGGAACTGATCGGCATCCCGCACCGCATCGTGGTGTCGGAGCGTGGGCTTGCCGCTGGCACGGTTGAATACCGCGCACGCAATGCCGCCGAAGCAGAGAACCTGGACCAGGCCACGGTGATCAGCAAGATCGTCGGCTAAGGCTTTGTGCTTATAACGCCGGGACAATGTCCCGGCGTTTTCATTTCCGGATAACATAAAAAACGCTATTTATTTGTCATTCCCGTTACCAGCCCGGTATGCTTTGCTGCGCTGCCACGGAATGGCATTCACCCCAAACCCATTATCCGGAGTAGTTATTCGATGAGTATCGATCTGTCCCAGCTGTCGGCCAAAGAACTGGCCGTTCTGATCCGCGACGCACAGAAGCGCAAGACCGTTGTAGCCAAGCGCCAGCCCATCGCCAAGGCCCGCGCCCTGGTTGCAGCCGCGGCAAAGAAGGCTGGTTATACCGTCGAAGAATTGTTCGGCACCGGCGCTGCCGTTGCAGTGAAGGCCCCGCGTGGCGCCAAGGCCAGCAAGGGCACTGCCAAGACCGGCCGCAAGCTGCCGAAGGTTGAGCCGAAGTACCGCAACCCGGCCAATGCCGCTGAGACCTGGACCGGTCGTGGCAAGCAGCCGCGTTGGCTGGCCGAATACACCAAGGCCGGCCGCAAGGTTGAAGATTTCCTGATCCAGAAATAATAAATCTGGAATGGGCATTACAAAACGCCGGCAGTTTGCCGGCGTTTTCTTATTGCATTCCTGCATTCCCAGTAGTTACAAATTGTTTATTGTCGGCATTCACTGGCCAAGCCAACAACAAAGCAGTCCGAATAAGTGCCGCGCATCCGCGGAACCCGGTTCTGCGCTTGCGAACCATCCGCCAACGGCCCCGGGTGCACTGCCTTACCCGGGCTACACAGGCTGAAGTCCCCTGCGCCAATGCAACTGGCAGCGCGACTCGAATAATCCCGGCAGCGCCTGCAGCAGTTACAGATTCTTCCGCGCCGGCACCAGCAGGTTACCGAACAGCAGGCCTGCCACCAGCGCCATCACCACATTGACCACGGTCAGCAGCGCCGATTCGCCGGCACTCACATTCTGCTGCTGGATCAAGCTCAAAACCCCGCGCAGGCTGGTGCTACCGGGCACCAGCATGATGATGCCCGGCAAACGCACGATGGCGCCGGGGCGCTGCACGATGCGGCCAAACAGATTGCCCGCGGCGGTCACCGTCATCGCCGCCAGGAAGATGCCCGCCGGCGCGCCCCACAACTGCCCGCCATAACGGGAGATCGCATAGCCGGCCACCGAAGCCGCCATTACCCAGGGGTAATCGCGCCTGCTGGCGCGGAACAGCATGGCAAAGGCAAACGAGGCGACCAGCACCGAGCCCCATTCCACCCAGTTGGATTGCGGCCGCGAGGCGCGGATTACTGGCTCCAGGCCAATCGAATTGGCGATGGTGACCGCGATCATCGCGCCCACCGTGAGTTTCATGATGGTGGTCAGCGCGCCGGCAAAGCGCGCGGTACCCGATACCCAATGCCCGCTGGCCAGCTCATTGACCGAGTTGGTCAGCGCCATACCGGGCAGCAGCACCACCAGCGAGGCGATGATGGTCGAGTTCATGTTCAGTGGCCCGATGAAACTGGCCACCAGCACCGCCACGAAGCCCGCCAGCAGGGCAGCCAATGCTTCGCCGGCCTCACGGGTGGCGACACGGCGGTCGGTATAGAACAGCATCAGGCCGATCAGCAAGCCGGTAATACCTGCGGTGGCGATGTCCAGCCACGGTAGCCGCCATAAACCGGCCACGCCGGCCGAGCCCAGGGTGAAGGACGCCAGCAACTGGATCTTGCTGCGCAGGCCGCCATCCTTGTCGAGCTGGCGCAGTGCGGTATGCCCCTGCGCGATCGACATCTGCCCGGCAGAAACGGCATCGGCAATCTGGTCGGCCATCGCCAGTTTGTGCAGATTGGTATCGCCAGGGCCCAGACGGATCACGCGGGTGATATCACTGGAACCAATCGCCCGGGTCGGGTCGCTGAAACTCAGGATCAAACCGGTGGGGTTGGACCACGGCTCGCAATCCAGATCCAGCTGCTGCGCCAACGCCACCACTGCCGCCTCCAGTCGCTGGGCGGTGGTGCCATAACTGTGCAGACGCCCAGCCATCTCCGAAACGAAGGCCACACGTTGCGCATAGGTAGCGCGATTGGAAGCAGTGGCCGGGGCGGCGGCAAGGGTTTCGGCAGACATGGCCGCTAGTATCACCTGAAGCGGATGAAATACTCATCTGGCTTGAAGGGCGGACAGGGTATTCTCCGTAACCAATGGTGACCATGAAAGACATTCCACCGCCCGATTGCACTCTGCCCCCCGATGCGGATGGCCTGCTCAGGCTTTCCGGCAATTGGACCTTGGCGACCGCACTGCGCTCGAGCGAGGTGCTGCATGCCCAGACCGGCGCTGTAACCGGCATTGATGCACGCGCCATCGACCGGCTGGATTCGGCCGGGGTACTGCTGTTGCTGCGCTACGCGCACAAACTGGGCCTGGCGGATGATGCGCTGCAGTTCCGCGCGGACCACCAGGCGCTGGTCTGCACCATCGAGGAAGTCGCCGACGAGCGGCCCAAGCCGCAGCGCGACTTCGGTGTGGCGGCGGCCCTGGATCGCCTGGGCCGTTCGGTACATGCCATTGCCGGCAACATCGTGGTGCTGGTCAATTTCCTCGGTGAGAACCTGGCCAAGCTGGCGCGGCTGTTCCGCCAGCCCCGTCGTTTCCGGCTCACCGCCGCGGTCAACCAGATGGAAGAGGTTGGCCTGAACGCGGTGCCGCTGGTGGCCCTGTTGTCGTATCTGGTGGGCGCGGTGATCGCCTTCCTCGGCTCCACCATCCTGCGCGACTTCGGTGCGGAGATTTACGTGGTGGAGCTGGTCTCCATCGCCTTCCTGCGCGAATTCGCGGTGCTGCTCACCGCCATCGTGCTGGCCGGCCGCACCGCCAGCGCCTTCACCGCGCAGATTGGTGCGATGAAGGCGCGCGAGGAAATCGACGCCATCCAGACCCTGGGCCTGGACCCGATCGACCTGCTGGTGCTGCCGCGCGTGGTCGCACTGCTGATCATGCTGCCGCTGCTGACCTTCGTGGCGATGATCGCCGGCCTGGCAGGTGGCGTTACCGTGGGCGCGTTCGACCTGGATATCCCGCCGCAGATGTACCTGGCGCGCATGCACGACACCATCGAGGTGCGGCACATGCTGGTCGGCCTGTCCAAGGCGCCGGTGTTCGCGCTGATCATCGCGCTGATCGGCTGCCTGGAAGGCCTGAAGGTGGAAGGCACGGCGCAGTCGGTTGGCGAACGCACGACATCCAGCGTGGTGCAGACGATCTCGCTGGTCATCATCCTCGACGCGCTGGCCGCGTTGTGGTTCATGCACATGGGGTGGTGAGGCGATGAGCGCGATGGAAGATGCCACCACTGACAGCAACGATCTGGCCATCCGCGTGCGCGGGCTGCTCAATCGTTTTGGCAGCCAGACCGTGCACGATGGCCTGGATCTGGACGTGCGGCGTGGCGAGATCCTCGGCGTGGTCGGCGGCTCGGGCACCGGCAAATCGGTGTTGATGCGGTCGATCCTTGGCCTGCGCACGCCCGACGCCGGGCAGATTGAAGTGCTGGGCGTGGATGCGCGCTCGGGCAACCCGGCCGACCGCCTGCGCATCGAGCGCAATACCGGCGTGCTGTTCCAGGACGGCGCGCTGTTCTCCTCGCTGACGGTTGGCGAGAACGTGCAGGTGCCGCTGAAGGAGCATCATCCCGAACTCAGCGAGCGCTGGCACTACGAGCTGGCCTTGCTGAAGGTGAAGCTGGCCGGCCTGCCCGCCGACGCCATCAACAAACTGCCCTCGCAGCTCTCCGGCGGCATGCGCAAGCGCGCCGGCCTTGCCCGTGCGCTGGCGCTGGACCCGCCCCTGCTATTCCTGGACGAACCCACCGCCGGCCTCGACCCGATCGGCGCGGCCGCATTCGATCGTCTGATCAAGACCCTGCAGGAAGCGCTGGGCCTGACCGTGTTCCTGATCACCCACGATCTGGACACGCTCTACGCCATCTGCGACCGCGTCGCGGTGCTGGCCGACAACAAGGTCATCGCCAACGCCCCGTTACCCGAGATTGAACAACTCGACCATCCGTGGATACGCGAATACTTCCACGGCCCCCGCGCCCGCGCCGCGCGCGGCCTCCAGCACGAGCACGCTTGATATGGAAACCAAAGCCAACTACGTCCTGATCGGTGCCTTTACCCTGCTCATCGGCGTTGCCCTGCTCGCCTTTGGACTATGGGCGGCCAAGTACTCCTCCGACCGCACCTGGCAGGAATACCGGGTGGTGTTCACCGAAGCGGTGACCGGTTTGACGGTCGGCAGCCCGGTGCAATACAACGGCATCGCGGTCGGCTCGATCACCGAGCTGACCCTGGCCCCGGATGACCCGCGCAAGGTGGTAGCCAAGCTGCGGCTCAACTCCACCACCCCGGTGAAGACCGATACCCGCGCCAAGCTGGCCATCACCAGCCTGACTGGTCCGTCGATCATCCAGCTCAGCGGCGGCACGCCGCAGGCTGCCGCGCTCACCGCCGTCAGCAAGGAGCCAGTGCCAACCATCGCCGCCGCGCCCTCGGCCCTGCAGAACATCACCGACGTCGCCAACCGCGTGGTCGAGCGCATGGACGAACTGCTCAGCGATGAGAACGTGCGCAAGATCACCGCCACCCTCGCCAATCTGGAAACCATCAGCGGCGGCCTGGCCGACCGCGATGAAGGCACCCAGGCCTTGCTGGTGGAAGCCCGCGATGCAGCACGCAACCTCAACGTCACCCTTGGTTCGGCCAACGGCGCCATCAAGAATCTGGACGAGAACGTGCTGCGTGAACTGCCGGCGACAATGGACAAGCTTGATGCCAGCCTGGCCAAGCTCGATTCGGCGGCCGGCAATGCCGACGCCATCCTTGGCGAGAACCGCGCGGCCATCAACAGTTTTGCCAACGACGGCCTGGCCCAGCTCGGCCCGACCCTGACCGAACTGCGCGGCCTGATCCGCGACCTGCGCCGGGTCAGTGACCGGCTGGAGAACAACCCGGCGCGCTACCTGCTCGGTCGCGACGCCCCGAAGGAGTTCGAACCCAAATGAAGCGCATTCCCCTGATCAAGCTGCTCGCACCGGCCTGCCTGCTGGCCCTGGCTGGCTGCTCGGTACTGGCCGGCGGTGACCGCCAGTCCACCACCATCTACGCGCCACAGGTGCGGGTACAGGCCGATCCGGCGTGGCCGCAAGTGAGCTGGCAACTGGCCATCGCCAAGCCCAGCGCCGCCCGCCTAATCGACAGCCCGCGCATCAACGTGCGGCCAACGCCGGGCGAACTGGAGGTCTATCGTGGCGCGACCTGGTCGCAGCCGGCCACCGATATCCTGGAAGACACATTGCTGCGCGGCTTTGAGGATTCGGGAAAGATCGACGCGGTTGCGCGCATCGCCACCGGCATCCGCTCGGACTACAAGCTGACCACCGACCTGCGCCGCTTCGAATCGGATTACCGCGGCGGCGACGTGCCGGCCGCCACCATCGAACTCAATGCAAAGCTCATCCACAGCCTGGACCAGCGCGTGGTTGCCGCACGCACCTTCGTCGTTGCCGAACCGGCTACCAGCGCCGAGATCAGCAGCGTCGCTGCCGCCTTCGAAACCGCGTTGCACAAGACCAGCAGCGAACTGATCGGCTGGACCCTGCTCAGCGGCCAGCGCGACGCGGCACAGCTGCGATCTGGCGGAAAGTAAGGTTGATGCGTTCGCCCGACACCCGCGCGGTCTTGGGCAGCGCATGCTGGTAGTCGCGCTGGCAATGCCCGCGCATCAGCAGCAGATCACCATGGCCGAGCAGGTACTCGGCCTTCTGCGCGGGATCATCGCGACGGCGCAGTAGAAAGCGTCTCGAAACACCCAGGCTCAACGAGGCGATCAACGGCGTCGGCCCAAGTTCCGGCTCGTCATCGCTATGCCAGCCCATGCTGTCGCGGCCATCTCGGTAGCAGTTGAGCAGCACGCTGTTGAAGCTGCCATCGCAGCCCAGTTGCAGCTGCTCGCGTAACTCCCGCACTGCAGGCGCCCAAGGATGTGGAGCGAAGTCCGCGCCCGAGTAACGGTAGTGGGCCTCGGCATCGCCCATCCAGCAGCTCAGGCGCGGCGAATCCAGCCAGCGGCCAAACATGCGGATGCGGTGGGTTTCCCAGGGCACCTGCGTGAGCAAGGCATGCATCACGGCATCGGCCTGGGCCGATGGCAACCAGGCCGCCAGGTGCTGGACATCGGCCAGCACCGACGAGTCAGGAAACAGCATCATGAGGATGCGGGGCGATCACACCGCCCCGCCCTTCCACTCAGGCACGCCGGAACGGCACGCCGGTCTTTTCCTTCAGCTCTTCATCGCTGACACCCGGCGCGGCTTCCACCAGCACCAGTCCATCTGCGGTCACATCGAAGATTGCCAAGTCGGTGATGACGCGATCGACCACGGCAACGCCGGTCAGCGGCAACGTGCAGTCCGCCAGGATCTTGTGCTCGCCGTTCTTGGCGGTGTGCTCCATCAGCACCACCACGCGCTGCACGCCTGCAACCAGGTCCATCGCGCCGCCCATGCCCTTGACCATCTTGCCCGGCACCATCCAGTTGGCCAGATCACCCTTGTCGGTGACCTGCATCGCGCCGAGGATGGCCAGGTTGATGTGGCCACCACGGATCATCGCGAACGAGTCGTGGCTGCCGAAGTAGCTGGCACCAGCGCGCGCGGTGACGGTCTGCTTGCCGGCGTTGATCAGGTCAGCATCCACTTCCGCTTCAGTCGGGAAAGGGCCGATGCCGAGCAGGCCGTTTTCGGACTGCAGCCATACATCCACACCTTCGGGGATGTGGTTGGCAACCAGCGTCGGCAAGCCGATGCCCAGGTTCACATAGGCACCATCGGTCAGCTCGAGCGCGGCGCGCTGTGCCATTTCGTCACGGGTCCAGGCCATCTCAGTTCCCCTCCTGACGCACGGTGCGCTGTTCGATGCGCTTCTCCGGCGTTGCGTTCAATACGATGCGATCGACGTAGATGCCCGGCAGGTGCACCTGGTCCGGATCGATGGCGCCCACCGGCACGATCTCTTCCACTTCCACCACGCAGACCTTGCCGGCCATCGCGCAGGCTGGGTTGAAGTTGCGCGCGGTCTTCCGGAACAGCAGGTTGCCGGCCTCGTCGGCCTTCCACGCCTTGACCAGCGACACGTCGGCCTTCAGCGCGGTTTCCAGCACGTAGTGCTTGCCGTCGATCTCGCGGGTCTCCTTGCCTTCGGCAACGATGGTGCCGTAGCCGGTAGCGGTGAAGAACGCCGGGATCCCAGCACCGCCGGCGCGCAGGCGCTCGGCCAGGGTGCCCTGCGGGTTGAATTCCAGCTCCAGCTCACCGGCCAGGTACTGGCGTTCGAACTCCTTGTTCTCGCCAACGTAAGAGGAAATCATCTTCCTGATCTGGCGGGTTTCCAGCAGCTGGCCCAGGCCGAAACCATCGACGCCGGCATTGTTGGAGATCGCGGTCAGACCCTTGACTCCGCTGTCGCGCAGCGCGGCAATCAGTGCCTCGGGGATGCCACACAGGCCAAAGCCACCTACGGCAAGGGTTTGCCCATCGGCCACGATGCCGGCCAGGGCGTCGGCGGCGCTGGCAAAAACCTTGCCGCGCTGCCGGGTCGGGGAGAGATCGCTCATCGCATCACGCTCACAGTGCTGAAGATGCCCATATTCTAGCCATACCGCAGGGGCAACCCCCTTGGACCTTCGGCCAGCAAGCGTTCCGGGGAAACAGCCAGCCAGCGTACAGACAGCCAATGAACGCGTACCGGACTAAACTAGGGAATCTTTCACCCAGCAGGATGCATGCATGCCCCTCCCCGCGTTCAAGGCCTACGACATCCGCGGCCGCGTGCCTGAAGAGCTCAACGAAGACATGGCCCGCAAGATCGGCAAGGCCTTGGCTGCCGAACTCGGCGCGGGGCCGGTGGTGCTCGGCCATGACGTACGCCTGACCAGCCCGGCGCTGCAGGACGCGCTGGCCGCTGGCTTGCGCGGGGAAGGCCGTGACGTCATCGACATCGGCTTGTGCGGCACCGAAGAGGTCTACTTCCAGACCGGCCACCTGCAGGCGGCCGGCGGCGTGATGGTTACCGCCAGCCACAACCCGATGGACTACAACGGCATGAAGCTGGTGCGCGAACAAGCGCGTCCGATCAGCTCGGACACAGGCCTGTTCGCCATTTCCGATGCAGTCGCTGCGGATCATTCACAGCCGCAGGCTGCGCGCGCCAGCCAATCCGAACAGTACGACAAGAGCGCCTACGTCCAGCACCTGCTCAGCTATATCGATGCCAGCCAGCTCAAGCCCTTGAAGCTGGTGGTCAATGCCGGCAACGGCGGCGCTGGTGCCATCGTCGACCTGCTGGCGCCGCATCTGCCGCTGGAGTTCGTGCGTATCTGCCACGAGCCCGATGGCAGCTTCCCCAACGGTATCCCCAATCCACTCTTGCCGGAGAACCGCGAAGCCACCGCCAAGGCGGTGCGTGAGCACGGTGCTGACTTCGGTATCGCGTGGGACGGCGACTTCGACCGCTGCTTCTTCTTCGACCACAACGGCCGCTTCATTGAAGGCTATTACCTGGTCGGTCTGCTGGCCCAGGCCATCCTCGCCCGCAACCCGGGCGGCAAGATCATCCACGACCCGCGCCTGACCTGGAATACGGTCGAGATGGTTGAAGCCGCAGGCGGCACGCCGGTGTTGTGCAAGAGCGGCCATGCCTTCATCAAGGAAAAGATGCGCGCTGAGAACGCCGTCTACGGTGGCGAAATGAGCGCCCATCACTACTTCCGTGAATTCGCCTACGCCGACTCGGGAATGATTCCGTGGCTGCTGATTGCAGCGCAGGTATCCAGCAGCGGCTTGTCACTGGCTGAACTGGTCGAAGACCGGATGACGCGCTTCCCCTGCAGCGGTGAAATCAACTTCAAGGTTGCCGACGCCAAGGCCGCCGTCGCCCGTGTGATGGCGTACTTCGCAGCGCTTTCACCGGCATTGGATCACACCGATGGCATCAGCGCCGACTTCGGCAACTGGCGCTTCAATCTGCGCAGCTCGAACACCGAGCCACTGCTGCGATTGAATGTTGAAACCCGTGGCGACGCAGCATTGCTCGCTGAGCGCACCGCCGAAATTTCCACCTTGATCACCGCCTGAGAATCTTCATGAGCCAGATCCTACCCGTCATCCTTTCCGGCGGTTCCGGCACGCGCCTGTGGCCGCTATCGCGCGAAGCCTATCCGAAGCAGTTCCTGCAATTGGCCGGTGAGCACAGCATGCTGCAAGCCACGTGGCTGCGGGTGGCCGATGTCGCCACGCAGGCTCCGATCGTGGTGGCAAACGAAGCACATCGCTTCGTCGCTGCCGAGCAGCTGCAGCAGGTTGGAACCACACCGTCGGCAATCCTGCTGGAACCGATCGGCCGTAATACCGCACCGGCCATCGCCGCTGCTGCATTGGAGGCTTGCCGCGAAGGCGCCGATCCGCTGCTGCTGGTACTGCCTTCGGACCACCTGATCCGTGATGTAGCGCATTTCCATCGCGCCATCCTGGAAGCCACCGATATCGCCGAGCAGGGCAAGCTGGTCACCTTCGGCATCCAGCCAACCGCACCGGAAACCGGCTACGGCTATATCAAGGCGGTCAGCGGCGAAGGTGCGCGTGCCATCGAACGTTTCGTCGAGAAGCCCGACCTGGCAACCGCACAGGACTATGTCGCCTCCGGCGAGTATTACTGGAACAGCGGCATGTTCCTGTTCCGCGCCTCACGCTACCTGCAGGAACTCGAGCGCCTGCAACCGCAGATTCTCGCTGCCTGCCGGGCCTCCTGGGAAAAAGCACGTCGCGAGAGTGATTTCATCCGTCTCGATGCCGATGCATTCAAGGCCAGTCCATCGGATTCCATCGATTACGCAGTGATGGAGAAGACCATCGATGCTGCCGTGGTTCCGCTGGATGCCGGTTGGAGCGATGTCGGTTCGTGGACCGCGCTGCGCGATGTCTCCGAGCAGGATGCGAACGGCAACGCGCATCGCGGCGACGTGATTGCCATCGATTGCCACGACACGTTTGCGTATGGCGAGCGCCTGATCGCGATGGTTGGTCTGGACGATGTGATCGTGGTGGAGACCGATGATGCGGTACTTGTCGGCAAATCCGACCGCATGCAGGAAGTAAAGGATGTCGTGGCGCGCCTGAAGGCCGATGGCCGCAGCGAGGCCACTTGGCACCGCAAGGTCTATCGCCCATGGGGCGCCTACGACTCCATCGACAACGGCGAACGCTTCCAGGTGAAGCGCATCACCGTCAAGCCGGGTGGCACCTTGAGCCTGCAGATGCATCATCACCGCGCCGAACACTGGATCGTGGTCAGCGGCACAGCCGAAGTCACCCGCGGCAATGAAGTGCTGCTGCTGGCGGAAAACCAGAGCACCTACATCCCGCTCGGCGTCACCCATCGTCTGCGCAACCCCGGCAAGCTGCCGCTTGAACTCATCGAAGTGCAGTCGGGCAGCTATCTCGGCGAGGACGATATCGTGCGCTTCGAGGACACTTACGGACGCGCGTGAGATCGCCAACAGGCTGTAAACAAAAACCCCGGGGAAACCCGGGGTTTTCTTTTCAGCTGCATTGGTTCAACGCTATCGAAGGATGGCAGGATCAAATCAACCGTTTGCGATTTCGCTCATCACCTGATGCAAACCCGCTTGCCAAGCCGGCAGCTCTATTCCGAAGTCATGCTGCAGCTTGCTGTTATCCAGTACCGACCAGGCAGGACGCTTTGCCGGTGTCGGATACTCCGCACTGGAGATCGGCTGTACGCTAGGCGCCTTGGCCAGCACGCCCATCGCCACTGCTTCGGCAAAAATTGCCTCAGCAAAGCCATGCCAGCTGGTCTGCCCTGATGCCGTCAGGTGCCAGGTCCCGGACAACTGCCCGGAATGCTGCAACGCCTGCGCAGTAACATCTGCAATCAGGGCTGCAGGTGTCGGCGTACCGACCTGGTCGGCAACCACACGCAACTCATCGCGCTCGGCGCCTACGCGCAACATCGTTCGCAGGAAGTTGCCGCCGTGCGATGCATACACCCACGCGGTGCGGAAAATCAGATGGCGGCCACCAGCGGCACGCACCGCATCTTCACCATCGCGCTTGCTGCTGCCATAGACGCCCAGCGGTGCCGTTGCCTCGTTTTCAATGTAGGGAGCCGTGCCCTGCCCATTGAAAACATAATCAGTGGAGTAATGCACCATCGGCACGCCGTGGGCCGCACACCACTGCGCGATCACGCCGGGCGCAAGAGCATTGGCTCGGAACGCGGCCTCAGACTCCTGCTCTGCCTTGTCCACCGCGGTGTAGGCGGCGGCATTGATCACTACCGATGGTCGCAGACGATCCAACAACCCGAGCAGGCTTTCAGGGGCATCGAAATCTGCGACCTCACAGTTGCTACCGTCGGCAAGTTTGCCGCTGCGGGTGGTTGCTACAACGGGTCCAAGTGGCGCAAGCGCACGCAACAGCTCCTGCCCTACCTGTCCATTTCCGCCAAAAACCAGCAGCGTCATGGGACGTAAACCGGCAGGCGATCTTCAGCAATGTCCTTCAAGAACGGCGCGCTCTCATCCTTGGCGGACAAGGTCGGTCCGCTGATCGGCCAGTCCACGCCGATGTCGGCATCGTTCCAGCGGATGCCTGCATCTGCTTCCTTCACGTAGACGTCTGTGCACAAGTAGCTGAACAGAGCTCGCTCCGAGAGCACTGCAAAACCGTGCGCAAACCCCTCAGGTATCCAGAACTGACGCTTGTTCTCCGCGCTCAGGATCACGGCCTCCCACTGACCGAACGTCGGTGATCCACGGCGTATATCCACCGCCACGTCATACACCTCACCTTCCAGCACGCTGACCAGCTTGCCCTGCGGACGCGGCCATTGATAGTGCAAACCACGCAGCACTCCGCCGCTCGAAGCGGAAATATTGCTCTGAACAAACTTTCCGGGCAGACCCAGCACCTCGAAACGCTCTGCGTTCCAAGTCTCGAAGAAAAAACCACGATCGTCACCAAACACCGCTGGCTCGATGACCGCACAGCCCGGCATGGCCGTTTCAATCACTTTCACGGAACGATGCCTCGCTGAATCAACTTTTGCAGGTACTGTCCATAGCCGTTCTTTGACAACGGTGCTGCCAGTGCCTCGAGCTGCTCTGCAGTAATCCAGCCTTGGCCATAAGCAATTTCTTCGGGGCAGCAGACCTGCAAGCCCTGACGGGTCTGGATGGTTTCGATGAAATTGGAGGCTTCCAGCAATGACTGGTGCGTACCCGTATCCAACCATGCATAGCCACGGCCGAGCGGCTCGAGTTGCAACGTGCCTTCGTCCAGGTACCGCTGATTGAGATCGGTGATCTCCAGCTCTCCGCGTGGCGAGGGCTTCAAAGCTGCGGCATAGTCACTGGCATTGCCATCGTAGAAATACAGCCCGGTCACTGCGTAGTTGGAGCGTGGTTCGGCCGGCTTTTCAACCAGACCGATAACCTTGCCATCTTTGTTGAACTCGGCCACGCCATAGCGCTCAGGATCATTGACCCAATAGCCGAACACCGTCGCACCCTTATCGCGCGCATCAGCACGCTTGAGGACCTCACGCAGTCCTGTGCCGTGGAAAATGTTGTCACCCAGTACCAGGCAGCTGGGTTTGCCTCCAACAAAATCACGGCCGATCAGATACGCCTGCGCCAAACCATCCGGACTGGGCTGCACGGCGTACTGGATATCCATCCCCCACTGCGAACCATCGCCCAGCAACTGCTGGAACAACGCTTGTTCGTGCGGCGTGTTGATGATCAGTACTTCACGGATACCCGCCAGCATCAGCACGCTCAACGGGTAATAGATCATGGGCTTGTCGTAGACCGGCAGCAACTGCTTGCTGACGCCCTTGGTGATCGGATACAGGCGCGTACCCGAGCCACCAGCCAGAATGATGCCCTTACGTTGCGTCATGGTAGTTTCCTTGTTGGCCCACGCATCCGCGCGGGCACGAGATCGTCGAGATCAGGCGTCGGTACCGATGCGCTGCAGGCGATAGCTGCCATCCAGCACGCCATTCACCCATTGCTGGTTGTCCAGGTACCAGTCCACGGTGAAGGCGATGCCCTGCTCGAAGGTGTGCTTCGGCTCCCAACCCAGTTCGTCCTTGAGCTTGGAAGCATCGATTGCATAGCGGCGATCATGGCCGGGGCGATCGGTCACATAGGTGATCTGCTCGGTGCGCGGCTTGCCATCGGCTCGCGGACGGCGCGCATCCAGCAGCGCGCAGATGGCCTGCACCACCTCGATGTTCTGCTTTTCGGAGTTACCGCCAACGTTGTAGGTCTCACCGACCCGGCCCTTCGCCAGTACGGTGCGGATCGCCTCGCAATGATCGGCGACAAACAACCAATCGCGGACCTGCTTACCGTCGCCGTACACCGGCAGCGCTTCGCCCGCCAATGCCTTGGCGATGACCAGGGGAATCAATTTTTCCGGGAAGTGATACGGACCGTAGTTGTTGGAACAGTTGGTGGTCAGCACCGGTAGACCGTAGGTGTGATGGAAAGCACGTACCAGATGGTCGGAGGCTGCCTTGGAGGCCGAGTACGGGGAGTTCGGCGCATATGGCGTGGTTTCGGTGAACTTACCGGTCTCGCCCAGCGTGCCGTAGACCTCGTCGGTGGACACATGCAGGAAGCGGAAAGCATCGGCCCTGTCCGCCGGCAACGCCTTCCAGTAGTCGCGCACAGCTTCCAGCAAGCCGAGGGTTCCGACCACGTTGGTCTGGATGAACGCACCCGGGCCGTCGATCGAGCGATCCACATGGCTCTCGGCGGCAAAGTTCAGGACTGCATCAGGGCGATGCTCCGCCAACAGGCCTGCCACCAGCTCGCGGTCGCCGATGTCACCGTGAGCGAATACGTGGCTCGCATTGCCTTCCAGGCTGTCCAGCGTCTTCAGGTTGCCAGCGTAGGTCAGCGCATCCAGATTGATGATGCGGATGCCCTTCGCTACCGCTTCCAATACGAAATTGCCGCCTATAAAGCCGGCGCCGCCGGTCACAAGCCATGTGGTCACGCGTTGATTCTCCGATTTACGGCTGCCTGAGCAGCGAACAATAGCCGCAAGGATATAACGCCAACGATTAATGGGCTGCACCATTGACAACTAAAGCCGCATAGCCGCAATTTGTCCGGACATATCGACAAGCAATGACCCACCATACGCGTTCGCACGGACCCATCAACCCAGCTAGAATCGAGAAAATTTGTCCCCCGGCCTACGCCGCCCCACCATCAGCAACCGAAGGACCCCGCAGCACATGAAAATCCTCGTCGCGTACAAGCGCGTGGTGGACTACAACGTCCGCATTCAAGTCAAGCCGGATGGTTCCGGCGTGGTCACCGATGGCGTCAAGCTCTCGCCCAACCCGTTCGATGAGATCGCCCTGGAAGAAGCCCTGCGCCTGCGCGACAAGGGTATCGCCACGGAAGTGGTGGTCGCCACGATCGCCCCGGCCGATGCCCAGGCGCACCTGCGCAACGGCCTGGCCATGGGCGCCAACCGTGCCATCCACGTGGTCACCGACCAGGCCATCCAGCCACTGACCGCCGCCCGCACCCTGCTCAAGCTGGTCGAGAAGGAACAGCCCGACCTGGTCATCCTCGGCAAGCAGGCCATCGATGACGATGCCAACCAGACCGGCCAGATGTTGGCCACGCTGTGGGCACGTCCGCAGGCCACCTTTGCCTCCAAGGTCGAGATCGCCGACGGCAAGGCCACGGTCACCCGTGAAGTCGACGCCGGCCTGGAAACGCTGGAAGTCGACCTGCCGGCGGTAATCACCACCGATCTGCGCCTGAACGAGCCGCGCTTCATCAAGCTGCCGGACATCATGAAGGCCAAGGCCAAGCCGCTGGAAACCCTGCAGCTGGCCGACCTCGGTGTTGAAGCCGCCGACACGTTCAAGACCACCCAGTACGCCGCGCCGTCCAAGCGCAGCAAGGGCGTGATGGTGAAGGATGCTGCCGAACTGGTAGCCGCACTTAAGCAGAAGGGGTTGCTGTAATGGCCAAGATTCTCGTCATCGCCGAACACCTGGACGGCAAGCTCAACAGCGCCGTCGCCAAGACGGTGTCGGCAGCAACCGCAGTGGGCGGCGACATCCACGTGCTGGTACTGGCCGCCGACCCGGCCGCCGTCGCAGCCGAAGCTGCGCAGATTGCCGGCGTCAGCAAGGTGCTTACCATCGCCAACCCGGCCAATGAACACGCCCTGGCACAGGTACAGGCACCGCAGATCGCCAAGGCCGCTGCCGGTTACAGCCATGTATTCGGCCCGTCGACCACCACCGGCAAGGATGTAATGCCGGCCGTGGCCGCCCTGCTCGGCGTCAACCAGGTCTCCGACCTGATGTCGGTCGAAGGCGCACATACCTTCAAGCGCCCGATCTACGCAGGCAACGCGATCATCACCGTCGAGGTGCCCGCCGACCAGGTCGTCGTCGCCACCGTACGCGCCGCCTCCTGGCAGGAGGCGGCCAAGGGCAACAACGCCCCGGTCGAGGCTCTGAGCGTCGATGCCGCCCTGCCGGGCCACACCCGCTTCATCGGCCTTGCCGCTGGCAAGAGCGACCGCCCGGACCTGCAGAGCGCCAAGCGCGTGGTCTCCGGTGGCCGTGGCGTCGGTTCGGAAGAGAACTTCAAGGTGATCTACGCGCTGGCCGACAAGCTCGGTGCGGGCGTTGGCGCCTCGCGCGCCGCGGTGGACGCAGGCTATGTGCCCAGCGACATGCAGGTCGGCCAGACCGGCAAGATCATCGCCCCTGAGCTGTATATCGCCGTAGGCATCTCCGGCGCCATCCAGCACCTGACCGGCATCAAGGACGCCGGCACCATCGTCGCCATCAACAAGGACGGCGATGCGCCGATCTTTGAGATCGCTGATATCGGTTTGGTCGGGGATCTGTTCACCTTGTTGCCTGAGCTGGAAGCTGCTTTGTAGCAGCAAAGGCCGCCACCTCTGCGAGGTGGCGGCTCACTGACTGGCTAAAACCCACTGCCACGAATGCCCATGTGGCTGCCTCCCGCACTAGGTCGGGTAACGCCAGCCAGAAGCATGCCCGCGCCCTCTGCCACTAGCCGATCTGTCTCAGTCGCCGTGATCCTGCTGTCCGGCGAAGTGCTGTCCATCGGACCTAAACAGATGTACGTCTGTACCAATGAACATTGCGCCCATATGGACTGGGAGCGACCAGCCAACCCAACGCACCACCGCAGCTTGCTAGGCTAGGGAAAATCGGCATCTGGACCCTGCCGAACACGCGACTCCGACCCAACATCCCAAGTCCAACTGGTCAATACTGAAGGCCCGGGGCGGTCTGAATGCCTCTGAAGCAAATACATCAGGAATGGTTACAATCAGGCCGTCCATTTGCCAGCGCCGGTATCTTACTGCCGTTGCCTCCACAAGAAGCATGCTTGGAACCTAGCTTCCAATGGCTTCAGCCACCGCAGAAACCAATTCAATGACGCTTGAAGCCATTCCTGTCAATTCCCTTTCCCGTCACATCGAACCGCTGAAGGATGCACTGGGGGCGGCCGCCACCGAAGTAGTCGGAAGCGGCTATTACGTGCTCGGCCCAAATGTACGCGCTTTCGAATCCGCCTTCGCCACGTATTGTGGCGTCGAGCATTGCATCAGCGTCGCCAATGGCACCGATGCACTGGAGCTTTCGCTGCGTGCACTGCACGTCAGCAGCGAGGACCGCGTTGCGGTTGTAGCCAATGCGGCGATGTACGGTACCTCGGCTGTATTGGCCTGCGGCGCGGAACCGGTTTTCATCGACATCACCGCCGATAACGCGACCATGGACCCGGCCAAGTTGGAAGTGGCACTGGCCAGCGGTGGCATCAAGGCAGTCATCGTTACCCATCTCTATGGTCAGTTGGCCGACATCGAAACCATCGCCGCTCTATGCAAGGCATATGGCGTGAGTTTGGTGGAAGACTGCGCGCAGGCGCATGGTGCCCGCAACGGCAACGGCATGGCCGGTTCCTTCGGCGACATCGCCAGTTTCAGCTTCTACCCCACCAAGAACCTCGGAGCACTGGGCGATGGGGGGGCAGTGGTCACCGGCCGCGCTGACCTTGCCGATCGCGTAGGCATGCTACGCCAGTACGGCTGGACACAAAAATACACCAATGGCATAGCGGGCGGACGTAACAGCCGACTGGATGAGATCCAGGCCAGCATGCTGCTACTGATGCTTCCGCATCTGGACCAGTGGAACCAGAACCGCCGGAACGTCGCCGAACGCTATAAAGCCGGCATCTCCAATCCGAGGATTCAAACCAGTACCAGTGGCGGGCAGGAGTATGTTGCCCACCTGTATGTCATCCGCACCGATGCACGCTCAGCACTGCAGCAACATCTGAGCGACAACGGCATCCAAACCGATGTGCATTACCCTATTGCGGACCACAAACAGCCCTGCCACTCGGGCCGTTTCAACCATATCGCATTACCGCAGACCGAGTTGGACTGCAGCGTCGTGCTCACCCTGCCATGCTTTCCCGAACTGACGGATTCCGAAATCGATCGAGTCATCGACGCATGCAACCGCTTTTGAGTCCCTCGCTGACGGTCGTTGTCCCGGTTTACGGCAACGAAGGTTCAATCACACCCTTGATCGCCGCCCTTGCTTCGATCAAGGAAAAAGTTGGAGTCCCGTTCGAGGCACTATTCGTCGTTGATGGCAGCCCAGACCTGAGCTATTCACGCTTACGCGAGCAGCTTCCTTCCGCTGGGTTCGATGCACAACTGATCGCGTTGTCCCGAAATTTTGGCGCGTTCTCAGCTATCCGCGTTGGTTTGGAACATGCGAAGAGCTCGATCATCGCAGTGATGGCCGCCGACCTGCAGGAGCCACCCGCGCTGGTGATCGACCTGTTTCGCGCCCTCTCATCGGGCGACAGAGATATAGCCATGGGCGTGCGTGAATCGCGAGAGGATCCAGGCCTGTCGAAGCTGGCCTCAGGAACATTCTGGTCGCTCTATCGCCGCTTTGTGATGCCCGATATTCCAAAAGGTGGAGTGGACATCTTCGCGCTGACCTCAGATATGCGTGATCGTCTGCTGACGCTCAAAGAGAGCAACACCAGCCTGCTCGCACAACTGTTCTGGCTGGGAGGGCGACGTGCATTCGTCCCTTACCAGCGCTTACGTCGCGAGCATGGCAAAAGCGCCTGGACGCTGAAGAAAAAGCTGCGCTACCTATCAGACAGCGTGTTCGCATTCACCGACCTGCCGGTACGCCTGCTGATGGGCATCGGAATGCTGGCACTGATCGCAGCGGTTTGCCTCTCCATCCTCATCCTTGCAGCCAAACTGTCGGGCCTGGTTTCCGTGCCTGGTTACGCCGGCACGATGGTGACCATCTTGTTCTTTGGCGCTCTCAACTCACTCGGCCTCGGCGTCGTCGGCGCGTATGCATGGCGGACCTTCGAGAACACAAAAGCACGTCCACTTTCCATTCTGCAATCGCACGAGACATTCCAGGAACGTCATTCATGAGTTTCTACTGCCACCCCAACGCCCTTTGCGAGTCCGATGCCATCGGTGGCGGAACCAAGATATGGGCTTTCGTCCACGTGCTTCCGGGCGCAGTAATTGGAGAGAACTGCAATATCTGTGACGGGGTATTCGTCGAAGGTAACGTAGTCATTGGCAACCGCGTCACCATCAAGTCTGGGGTTCAGCTGTGGGACGGCGTGCGCTTGGCTGACGATGTGTTCGTCGGCCCGAATGCGACATTCACAAATGATCGCTTTCCCCGCGCGGGTCAGCACTTGGATGCCTACCCGGAAACCATTGTCGAAGCCGGTGCATCCATCGGCGCAAACTCCACATTGCTGCCTGGCGTGCGGATTGGCAGCGGCGCCATGGTAGGCGCAGGCGCGGTCATCACGCGCTCCGTGCCGCCCAATGCAATTGTGGTGGGTAACCCTGCCAGGATCGTAGGCTACGTCACCGACGGCAAGACCCTGTCTCGACCAACCGCCGTTTCCAGCGATGAAACCATTCACAGCAGCGTATCAGGCGTGATGCTGCATAAAATGCCGCGTTATCAGGATCTTCGCGGCGCATTGTCGGTTGGCGAGTTCTCCAAGGATCTACCGTTCCAGCCCAAACGCTACTTCCTGGTCTTCGATGTACCCAGCCAAGAAACAAGAGGTGAGCATGCACATCGCATCTGCCACCAGTTCCTGATCTGTGTAAAGGGTAGTGTCCGGGTTCTTGCAGACGACGGCACGCGTCGCGAAGAATTTTCGCTGGATTCTCCGAGTGTTGGCCTACACCTGCCTCCGATGATCTGGGGCACTCAGTATCAGTACTCCCCCGGCGCTGTGCTTCTTGTATTCGCGTCCGAAGGATATGACTCGGATGAATACATACGACACTATGATGAATTCATTGCACTGACCGCTGCGGCCAAGGCGTGAACCTGCGCGAATCCTTACCAACCATCACTCGATTTTTGGTTGGTGGTGCTCTCAACACAGGCAGTACCTTCGTTCTGTATTGGCTGCTATTGCTGATTGTCGAATATCGCCTGGCGTATGCAATAAGCTTCCTTGCGGGAATACTGTTGAGCTACCTGATCAACACCAAGTTCGTCTTTCGTACCCAACACAGTCTGCGCAAGATCATTCTATTCCCGGTCGTCTACCTCATTACTTACACAATCGGCGCATGGCTGCTGGAGCTGTCGATAACACGTTATGGAATTGATAGCAGACTCGCACCGTTCATCTCTATCTGCGCAACCCTTCCACTTACCTACCTGCTGACCAAACTGGTTTTAAAGCAAGGAGACAGTAACAACAATCGCAGATAGAGCAGCACAGCAATGCCGCTGCAAGCATGCGAGAAGCGTCAGAAACAACGCCCCACGCCACTGTGCCCTAGCGCACGGAAACATCTCCAGCACCCATGGACAGAGAAATGAAGAACTATTTTGGAATCCACCCCACTGCCATCATCGGTGACAACGTCACGCTTGGGGAAAATGTGACGGTTGGTGCGCGTACGATTGTCTACGACAACGTCGAGATCGGTGATGGCACGTTCATCGGCCCAGACTGCATCATTGGCGAGCCGAACGTAGCGATTCATAGCCAGCGCGATGCGTATGTCAACCCGAAGCTGTCAATCGGCAAGAATTCATTGATCCGCTCCGGAACTATCATCTATGCCGGCAGTAGCTTCGGCGACCATTTTGAAACCGGCCATCGCGTAACAATACGAGAACAGGCCGACATCGGGCATCACGTCAGAATCGGCACGCTGTCCGACATACAAGGACATTGCAAGATTGGCAACTATGTTCGCCTGCACAGCAATGTCCATGTTGGTCACATGAGCACAATCAAGGACTATGTCTGGATCTTTCCCTACGTCGTCCTTACCAACGACCCGCACCCGCCATCAAACACGCTCGTCGGAGTCACCATTGAGGAGTTCGCCGTAGTCGCAACCATGTCGGTGGTTCTACCGGGCGTCACCGTTGGCAAGGACGCATTGGTCGGAGCGTCCTCTCTGGTACGCTCCGACGTTCCGGCCGAAGCCGTCATTGTTGGCAACCCAGGCAAACAGGTAGCGAACGTGCGTGACATCAAGTCTAAGTTCGATGGAACACCAGTTTACCCTTGGCGCTACACATTCGATCGAGGCATGCCTTGGCAGGGAATTGGCTACGATCAGTGGCAAGCTCAGGTGCTTCCAGCAAATTGAGTAATGTAAAAGGGGTCCCTAAGGACCCCTTTTTATTAGTAACCGGAATATGGTCATCGACCCGATCTGTTTTTCTCTCGACATGTAATCAGAAAAAATCAAAAACCATTTCCGACAATCAAAATCAAAGCGGATTGCTTCAATTACGGGATAAAAAAGTCAAGGACACTCTCTTCGCTTAACTGTCTTGGCGCCGAGCATTTTTTTCGTCCCCGAGTCCATCATGACGAAGGAAATCTCTGAGTCGACCCACCTACCAGTCTCTGCGACGCCAACTGATCCACCAGTAGAGAACAATACGGGGTCCGCACCTGTCGGCACCAACCAAATGGTAATCGCGCCTACAGAACCATCCGCTACCGACCAGTTCACCACCACGTTCTCGGCAGAGCCACCCGACTTGCATGCATCTATCAAAGATGGGTTGATCTCCAGCACAGCTGACGGTGAAGACTCGCTACGGCTTACAGCATCAACTATTGCCTGATTGAGTCTTTCATCAGCGATAAGCTCGTCTTTACCAATGAATGAAAAAACTGGCCCATCTTCGGCGTCCGATCCATGTCGCTCAAATTTCAAACCAAAAGAAAATCGTTCAACGCCCCCTACTGCAGCGGATGGGGGAAACATACACGCGGATTCGATCTCGAAATTTGCACGGCAAAAAACCAAACCGCTTTTCCCATCATTCCCTAGGATAGTATCGCCGCCCAACCACCAGCTCGCCTGCGGCTCTGGCGCATCAAGTAAAACGCCAGGACTGCCCACCCAGTCAACTTGAGAGAAGGCTTCGCCAAATGCCTTCGCCTCAATTGACGACTCCACATTGAATATGCTCTTGTATGAGCCCGTGAAATAGTAAACTGCGTTGGCAAACAGAAACACCGACAGTATTAAATTAACGCCCTTGGCCCGACCAATCGAGACTACCAACAGACAAAGCAACGCTGCCACAGGGAACATCCAACGCGACTCCTGCTTATCGGCACCAGGTAACGCAGCCACAGCAATCAACGCAAGCACCAATCCAAACAAAAGCATCACGCGTAGCCAGCGTACGTCCCGCCTGAACGCGATTACATTTACCCACGCAAAGATGAGGATCGTGGCTAACGCAGGTATAAGATACCGACCAATGCCCTCATCGATGCTCAATCCGCCGACAAACCAAGGCAACCCGAAATTTGTTCCGAACAAAACATTGCACAGATAGCGGGCGAATATCGTAAACGTATCGATGCCGACAGAAATCGGCTGTCCCGCAGTGCCGGTAGATATCGCCATTGAAGTGAGCAGTTTTCCAGCAATAAAGAAAACGCCACCGGGGAACAGTGCTATGAAAATACCCGTAATGAACACCAGGTACTTATACCGCTTGGCACGGAGTGCGCTCAATGCCACCATTGAACCCAGCACCAATGCGGCAACGATATATCTCTCGTGAACAAACACCATGGCAGTTGCGGCAAGAACTATAACGACCAAATGAGCCGGCCGCCCCGAATCTTCACCGACAAAACCGAGAGAGAAGTAAATGGACACAAAAAATAAAAGCGCACTAAGGGTCTCAATGTTTCCCGACAGATAGTCGAAGTGCAACATCAAACCAAATCGCCCCGTTATATAAACGATCGCCGAAAGAAGCGAAGTCACTCTCGAAGCTGAAAATTTATTCCTGCAAATGGCATAAAGCACACATGCACCGCCCCACAAGAAAAGCAGATTGGCAAGCATCGGAACAATACGTGAGACGTCGCAGGCGCCATACGCGGCCCACAAAGCATTGAAGATCAGGCGCGGCTTATAAGTACTAAAGTCAAAAAAAACATTTGAAAAAGTACGCGTCTCAGGATCGCGGAAGAACGCCGTTAATTCATCCCCGAAATAAAAAGGGTGATAGAAATAAACAGAGATAATCGAGGCGCATACAATCAGCCCAATAATATCTGCCAGATGAAGGCGATCACTTTTTTTAGTTACAATTAGGCTACTCAAACTCCACCCCGGACAAGTTACGACTAGCGGCGCCACGCCACGCCACGTCAATAATGAAACGGGACAAGTATCTTCTCACTCGTCCCTCTAGCAAATCGCTAAACTGCGACAAGAAGTGAAGTGCAGAAGTGCCCCAGCGCACCCAGAATCCGGCCTGGCAGAATTAAATTGCAGCTCCCTTTTTAATCTAGGGAGCCATGGCCTCAGTTACATGGAGCACCCTTGATTACAACAGATGCCAATTCTTTCCCGGATGCGAACTCTGAAAGAAAGAACTTCGTACCCACAACGACCCAAGCGTCAGTAGACACGCCCCCTTGACGGCCAGCTTGCGAAAGCAGCTTACGCGGAGCTCCATCCGTATTGCCAACTTCGATCTTAACCTCGGCAACCGCCGGATCACGAACTTCCCACTTCACCTCTGCAGTAATTGGCGCTGCTCCGGCACACTCGCGAATCGTGTCCGGCGTTACAAAAAAATCCACTTTAGGATTTGGAGCCGTCACCTCGGCCGGCGTTACAGATGCTGCATCCCGACCTGCAGGCGTGTGCTGTCCAGCCGTGGGCGCACTGGCTTCGTTTTGGCAACCAGAAAGTCCAACCACTGCCAGAAAAAAAGTACAAAATCGATAAGTTGAAACACGCATGACTTATTACCTCTTCACTTGTAATTGGATAGCAGCCTGCCAGACTGAAAACACATCACTAACCTCTTGCCGTAAATCTGGCGATCTTCTCTTTCAAAAGAACATTACTGGCGGAGATCATATCTGCATACTGAGTGTTCTGGAAACCCCAGATAGTTGAATGCTGTTCCTCCTTGTGGCCAACAAGGAAAGGTGACGTCGTCACAATCTTTAACGCCTTCTTCCTCTCCAAGTATCGATCAATAGTATTACTCTCGACATCCCGGTTTGACTCATCCCAGGCAATAATCGCATCGAATACAGGACGGTTATATACGTTAAGAACTGTACTGATCAGTCGGTCTATGACGACGAAGCATTTTCCGCCATGAATCTCGACATCCGACACCTTCGCCTCATTACTCAGATCAGCGAGCAAGCCGGAGAAAATGTCCCACCCGTCATTCCGTTTATCAATATAATCATTGACCAGCTTCAATTCGTTATCGAACTCCGACGGAAACTCAACATCGTCTTCGCAGATGGTCACTCGCTCCAAGCCCGCCTGATCCGCAAGCTTGATCATGTACTTGTAGCTGAGGGCACAACCCACCCAACCCTTGGAATGGCGAAGGCCGGGGAACATCTCAAATCCGAACTTGTTGTCGGCCACAAACCCACTGCTACGCTCGGCGAACTCCGGAAGATTCAGGCAAATACGATCACCCTTCAGCTTGTAACGGCTGCCCACCTCATCCCAGAACTGGTCAAAGCCGATGTTGTCGGTGGCCAGCAGGAATCGCATGAAGAAATAATCAAAACGATTGAGGCTATCTTTCAGAACAGCCCTATTCCTCTCCACCGCAGCTTCACGTGCAGCCGCGTTTGCCAGCCAGTAGTGCACGCGCTGAGCCATGCCATCCACATCGCCAACGCCCACAAAATCGACAACCCCCTGCAGCTCCTCATGCTCCTCCATGTCGGATGACTGCTCGGAAACAATCATGCAATCGAGTGACAGGCACTCCCAGATTCTCGTCGTCTCCAACAATGCGCCGGGATAATAGTGGATATTGACCACGATTTTTGCCGAAGCCAAAATCCGATACAGTTCATCCCCGAACACTTCCGAGACAACGCGCACGCGGCAGACACGACTCAGTGCATCAAGGAAATCCCTGCGACGATCACAGTTGGCGTCTCCATAAAAGACAACATCGTAATCGTCAGACTTGTTGACATTCGAGTACTGGCCAGCCAGCTCTGGCATGTAATGAATGGGAACATAGTTTATCTGCTTCAGACTTAGCCCCCGTTCCTTTAGGTAGGAGATATTCTTCAGCGAATAGTCAAATATAGCGAACGAGTTCTCCAGACGCGAAATATAATCATCCGTGAACCAGCGCGAACTCACGGATTGCTCCAACTGGAATGCTACATAGAAGCCCGGCAGTTCCGGGAACATTTGCGGGCAGATCACAAAGTGCGGAACATGCGAATATCCCGCCAGTGGGCGCTCATAGATCACCTCAGCGGAAATACCAACCCTGCTCAATGCGCTCGCCATCAGCTGCCCGATATAGTCACAATGACGCGTGGTAAGAATAACCACGGGACCTTGATGCCCTCTCAAATCAAAGACAACAGGCTCTGGCACAGCGGTGGCTGGCTGCGGCCCGCCCCGCTTGACAAACCCATCGACCAACCCCGCCACTTGAGCAGGCTGTATGCGCCGCGCAATTCGTAAGTAGCGGCCAAGTTCGCGCGGATTCAGCGCGAAGAAAACTCCAACTTTCACGATCTGCTTTAGACCGCGGGTCATGCTCCGGCCAATAGAAGCCACCCTGCGAAGAGGCGAGGTGATCCACATGGACGCCGAGCCCTCGACAATCCTGAGCTCTCGTTCGGCACTGTCAGCGCGCTGTTCCAGCACATGTAGCCGCTCCTTCTCTTCCGCAAGCATGTTCGTGAGGACACCAATCTGGGATTGGAATCCCTGCAATCCATTGAACAGGCCCTCCAGAGACGTAGCATCACTATCCGACGCAGAAGAGAGTGCCGCCAGACCAACACGTGAATGGCCGAACTCCGATATCACCCGTGCTTCGAACTGACGGATGGATCCAATCAACTCTTCATGCCGAGCCTTTGCTTCCTGCCTGTCTGAAAGAAGCACTTCCAAGGCGGCATCCAGTGCTTCGAATCTCTGCAGGGCTACGTCCGCGCTCAGTCTGAGGCTCTGATCCTGCACTTGACCCACAAGCTTTGATACCTGCTCGCGCTCCACCGCCACCTGCGCGAGGTCTCTTTCAGCCTCGCTCAAGCTCTGCGTCTTCTTCGCCAGCATTTCGGATAGCAGCTTCGCGCTGTGCGCTGCAATCATACTGACGATGAATCCAGAGTCCTCGGCCGCCATCGGCAATATCGAATAGACCTCATTTACAGGAAGCGGCAGCTTACCAAGTTCGCTCCAACTGTTTTTATCCAAAGCCAGCACAGCGCCGCCACTGACGTCGTCGAGCGGCGCATTACGGGACTTGCTCAAGCCGAGATAAAGCACATCTCCGGCGATGGCCAATCCACGTACGTATCCATCGATGTCGAGCTTGCGCCTAATTGACCCGTCGGGCGCATATTGCAACAGTTGGCGGGCCCCGGAATTGGCAACCAGTAAGTCGTCGTTGAAAGGAACCAGGCTATGTGGCTGGGTCAAGCCGCTGATCAACGTTTCACCCGTCAAAAGATCACGTACAAATCCGGTCTCTGTAGACCTTCCCTTGTACTCACGATGCTCGGTAAATTCGCCAAACGCGGAGAAAACGATCCGTCCACTCCAGTTCGCGATGCAGTTTATATGCCAGGAGTCATACTCACCTGGAAACTTCCATCGTTCCAGTTCGACTCCGCCAGCATCGACGCATACGACTTCGTTCCCCCAGGTTCCCACCAAATAATACTTATCATCTGCGATAAGCACATCATGGATGTCGCCAAACGCTACATCAGCGGGATTCAGTTCAACCACCCGGTCTCCATAAGCTATTACGAGCGCCGGTTGGACGCCGCGCAGCAGCTTCCGCTCGTGCAGGTAAAGCCCGGTTGTATCCAGATGGTCGATTTTGTGGACCCGTCCTTCGTGGACGTGCAGCAACCCGCCGCCGTTGGGTGAACCAACCAGAAGACTATCGAATACTTTATCCATGAACTTCAACCATCGGCCTGCAGGAAAAATCTATCCACTCCTGCGAAATATTATTGGACACTGGAAGCACTCTAAATGCAGCCGCATCAGCCAATCGATGTATCACCGACTCTGCCCCCCCGACATTTCCGAATACACCAGCATTTAGAAAGAACACCCCCGGATTCAACATGCAGTCAAATTGGTACTCAACTACGACCTTCTGCCCTTGTTGGAATCTACGACCATCCGCGAACGTCGGCGCGGACATGCTCCCGCCGAGATGAGTACCATTCAACGCCTTGATCACCATTCCGAAGCGAACATTGTCAATGTTCGCGGCAAAATCCACGACGTAACGAAACACGTACTTTCTACCGCGGACCAGGCCATTTACACGTGCACCGGCCAACGTGCGAATCTCGGGCGCACTGATCAGTGCGCCGTGACTTTCATAAACAATGGTATCCATCGGCACAAACGAGGAATCGTACACCTCATCATCGCCCGTGATTTCGTCGCTCTTATTGCCCGTCGCTTCCAGCCCCTTCGTTCGATCAGCATCACCGGCATTTGCAAGTGAACGATCTTTGATGTTCTGGCGCAGAGCAGCCGCCGCCGCCGCTGGTGCATACAGCAACTTCTGGTACAGGCCAACAACCGCCTTGGGTGGACCATCTGCAATAAGCTCGCCGCCATCAAGCAACACCGCCCGGTCACACAGATCCACGATAGTGCCCGCAGAATGCGACACGAACAGGATCGTTGCGCCCTCAGAACGCAGCTGGTCAATCCGCGAGAAACACTTGCGCTGAAACAACTCATCGCCCACGGCCAAAGCCTCATCCACGATGAGGATGTCCGCGCTGACATTGATCGCCACGGCGAATGCAAGACGAACAGCCATACCACTGGAATAGGTCTTTACCGGCTGATCTATGAAATCGCCGATATCGGCAAACTCAAGAATATCGGGGATCCTGTCCTCCAGCTCACCGCGAGGCATACCGATCAATGCAGCGTTCAAGTACATATTGTCACGCCCAGTGAACTCTGGATTGAATCCAGAGCCGAGCTCCAGCAGAGCTGAAATCCTGCCGTGGGTACGCACGTCGCCGGTGGTTGCCGAAAGAGTGCCGCAGATGATCTGTAGCAGCGTGGATTTGCCAGAGCCATTGCGCCCGACTATTCCTACCACCTCACCGCGCGCAACTTCAAAATTGATGTCCTGTAGCGCCTTGAATACCCTGAAATGATCCTTGGACTGGCGCCCGCTCAAACGGTTCATCCGTGGAAAAACAAACTGCTTCAGCCGGTCAATTGGGCTCTCATAACCATGATAAACCTTGCCAACATTTCTGACACTAATTGAAATTTCGTGCAGCGGCTCCATAACCCCACGCTGATCGGTATCAAAGGACATCCGCAAACCCCTTGCGAGTTTTCTGGAACCACGCAAACCCCGCGCAAGCAACAAGCAAAGCGACAAACAGGTAGAGCAGCAGCCCGGCAAAATCAGGAATCCGGCCCCAAACCAGCACCTCACGTGCTTGTTGAATGATGAAAGTCAGAGGATTCATCTGCACAACCCAACGGAAATTCTGGGGGAGATTCTCCAAGGGATAGAAGACCGGCGCAAGAAAAAGCATCACTGTGGTAATGATGCCTGTCACCTGACCTACGTCACGAATATAAACACCGAGACTAGCCAGAAACCAGGCCAAGCCCACAGCTAGAATCAGAAGTGGCAACAGAACCAGTGGCAGAAAAACGATTACCCAACTTGCGTTCCCACCAAGCACAAGGAACGCAAGAAGAAACACCACCACACCGATAGCAGTATGGAATAACGCCGAAAGCCCAACCATTGGCGAAAGAACCTCCAACGGAAAGACGATCTTCTTGACGTAATTTGGATTTGCAAGCACAAGCCCTGGAGCACGATTGATTATCTCTGCAAACAAACCGTGCACCAACATGCCAACAAACATTATCAGTGCGAACTGCCCCCGACTGTCACCGACCGCCCCACCCCATCGCGCTTTGAACACAACAGAGAAAACGAATGTGTATACGGCCAGCATCAAAATGGGCGTCACGAATGACCAGGCAACACCGATCAGCGCTCCTTTGTATCGCCCAACAATATCTCGCCTGGCGAGCTGCTTGATGAGATGACAGTTGGTCCGCAGCGATTCGAGCATCGCCCATGGGGATGCGCCGCTTACTTTCGAATTATTCACGCTTCGCCCCGAGCCAAGGTGCTTTGCCACATCCAGCTGTCACGACACATCTCCGGGAGGCCGAGCCGTGCCCGCCAACCAAGTACCCGCTCCGCTACTGCCGCGTCCGCCCAAGACTCTGCGACATCTCCGGCTCGCCTTGGCCCGATCTGAAACGGAACCTTGTTGCCGGTGACTCTTTCGAAAGTTTCAATCAGCTGAATTACTGACGTCCCCATTCCAGTACCCAGATTGGCAGTAAGGACACCATTGTTCTTCAAGCAATAGGCAAGAGCAGCTACGTGCCCATCCGCGAGATCCATCACATGAATGAAGTCCCGGACTCCTGTCCCATCGATGGTGGGATAGTCATCTCCATGAACAGTCAATCTGTCGCGCACACCTGAAGCCACCTGACAGATATAAGGCATGAGATTATTGGGAACTCCGCGGGGATTTTCTCCAAGCAGCCCACTTTCGTGCCCTCCAACCGGGTTGAAGTACCTGAGCAGGGCAAAGCTCCAGCTCGGATCTGCTGAAGCTACGTCATTCAACAGTGTTTCGACTTGTGCCTTGCTGTTTCCATAAGGGTTGCTTGCACCCAGCGCTGCATCTTCGGCAAATGGTGGCCGCTGAGAGCCGTCATAAACCGTCGCCGAGGACGAAAACACCATGTTGTACACACCAGCGACCGACATTGCCCCCAAAAGCGTTCGGGTACCGGCAACATTGTTATCAAAGTATTTGAGAGGGTCCCCCACGGACTCAGCAACGGACTTCAACCCGGCAAAGTGCATGACTCCGTCAATCTTGTACTCACTGAATAGCTGCGTCAGAAGCGCCTCATCGCGAATATCTCCTTCGACGAACCTGAAAGACTTACCAGCAAGGGCAGCGAGACGATCAAGTACCGACCTGCTGCTATTACTTAGGTTATCCAGCAAAACAACTTCGTGGCCAGCCTCGTGAAGTACTAAGCTTGCATGCGATCCGATATAGCCTGTTCCACCGGTAACCAGGATCATTATGCTGCGTCCTCTATTCTCAATGCGTCGCGCAAATCCACCCGCAGATCCTCAACATCCTCAACCCCCACGCTCAACCGCACCAGCGCATCACTGATGCCCAGCTGTTCGCGGCGCGCGACCGGAATCGAGGCGTGCGTCATCACTGCCGGGTGGTTGACCAGGCTTTCCACGCCGCCGAGGGACTCGGCCAGGGTGAACAGCTCGGTGCGCTCGCAGAAGCGCTTGGCGGCTTCGAAGCCGCCCTTCAATACGATCGAGACGATGCCGCCGTAGCCGGCCATCTGCTTGCCCGCCAGTTCGTGCTGCGGATGCGAGGCCAGGCCCGGGTAGATCACCTTTTCCACCGCCGGGTGGGTTTCCAGCCACTTGGCCAGTTCCATCGCGTTGGCGCAATGCGCCTTCATGCGCAGCGGCAGGGTCTTCAGGCCGCGCAGGGCGAGGAAGCTGTCGAACGGCCCCTGCACGCCACCGATGGAGTTCTGCAGGAAGGCCATCTGCTCGGCGAGTTCGGCGTTGTCGCCAACCACCACCATGCCGCCGACCATATCGGAGTGGCCGTTGAGGTACTTGGTGGCGGAATGCAGCACCAGGTCCGCACCCAGCTCCAGCGGACGTTGCAGCATCGGCGAGGCGAAGGTGTTGTCCACCACCACGATCAGGCCATGACGCTTGGCGATGGTGGCCACCGCGGCGATGTCCACGATCTTCAGCATCGGGTTGGTGGGGGTCTCGATCCACACCATCTTGGTCTTCGGCGTGATCGCGGCTTCAAACGCGGCCGGGTCGGTCAGGTCGACGAAGCTGAAATCCAGTGCGGCGGTGCGGCGACGCACGCGCTCGAACAGGCGGAAGCTGCCGCCGTAGATGTCATCCATTGCCACCACGTGGCTGCCGGCATCCAGCAGCTCGATCACGGTGGAGCTGGCGGCCATGCCCGAGGCAAAGGCGAAACCACGGGTACCGCCTTCCAGCGACGCCACGCAACGCTCGTAAGCGAAACGGGTCGGGTTGTGCGTGCGCGAGTACTCAAAGCCCTGATGCTCGCCCGGGCTGGACTGGGCATAGGTCGAGGTCGCGTAGATCGGCGGCATGACTGCGCCGGTGCTGGGGTCAGGCGACTGCCCGCCGTGGATGGCCAAAGTGGCAAGCGACAAGGCGCGCTCGCCGTCCTGGCTGCGTGAATGCTGATCCGTCATAAGGGCTTCCAGCTAAAAGAGAAAAGTCTATCAGTGTGGCCTGAACCGGCCATGGCAGCACCTCCCCTAAGGTGCTGCCGGCCGCGCCGCGTTTACTGAACGCGGCGACGCAGGTAGTTCAACAGGTCGATGCGGGTGATCAAACCGAGGAAGGCGTCGCCATCGGTGATGATCGCCACCTGGCCACGGTCGAACACCGGCAGCAATGCCTCGATCGGCGACTTCACGTCCAGGCTGTCCAGCTTGCTGACCATGGCCACCGACACCGGGTCACGGAAGCGGGCTTCATCGCCGTAGACATGCAGCAGCACGTCGCTTTCATCGATGATGCCGACCAGCTGGCTGCCTTCCATCACCGGCAGCTGCGACACGTCGTACAGCTTCATGCGCTGGTAGGCGGTGGTCAGCAGGTCCTTCGGGCCCACCACCACGGTGTCACGCTGGCTGTACGGGCGCAGGATCAGGTCGCGCAGGTCGCCGAACTGCGGGCGCTCGAGGAAGCCGTTGTCCAGCATCCAGTAGTCGTTGTACATCTTGGACAGGTACTTGTTGCCGGTATCCGGCACCAGCACCAGCACCTTCTTCGGCGTGGTCTGCTCGCGGCAGTACTTCAGCGCGGCGGCCAGCAGGGTGCCGGTCGAGGAGCCACCGAGAATGCCTTCCTTACCCAACAGCTCGCGCGCGGTGTGGAAGCTCTCGGCGTCGGTGATGGCATAGGCCTTCTTGACCCGGCTGAAATCGGAGATATCCGGCAGGAAGTCCTCGCCGATGCCTTCCACCAGCCAGCTGCCCGACTTCTCGTTCAGCGTGCCCTCGTTGATGTACTCGGCCAGGATCGAGCCGACCGGGTCAGCCAGCACCAGCTCGGTCTTGGGCGAAAGCTTGGCGAAGGCGCGCGACAGGCCGGTCATGGTGCCGGAGCTGCCGCAGCCGAACACGATGGCGTCCAGATCGCCGCCCATCTGCTCGATGATCTCCGGGCCGGTGCCGAACTCGTGCGCGGCCGGGTTGTCGGGGTTGCCGAACTGGTTGATGAAGTACGCGCCCGGGGTGCGGTCGGCGACGGTCTTGGCCAGGTCCTGGTAGTACTCGGGGTGACCCTTGGCCACGTCCGAACGGGTCAGCACCACTTCGGCGCCCATGGCCTTCAGGTTGAAGATCTTCTCCCGGCTCATCTTGTCCGGTACCACGAGGATCAGCTTGTAGCCCTTCTGCTGCGCCACCAGCGCCAGGCCCAGGCCGGTATTGCCGGCGGTGCCTTCCACCAGCGTCGCGCCGGGCTTGAGATCACCGCGCTTCTCGGCCGCCTCGATCATCGACAGGCCGATACGGTCCTTGATCGACCCACCCGGGTTTGCGCTCTCCATCTTGAGGTACAGCTCGCACACGCCGACATCCAGGCGCTGGGCCTTGATGATGGGCGTATTGCCGATGAGTTCGAGGATGGAGGAATGGATGGGCATCGGTTTACTTCAGATCGCGCCGCTCTGCGGCCGGACCGATGATTATCCGATGGTTGTGCGCGAAAGTCAGGTAATCACGTTCAGGCGTAACTACCGAGCTGCCAAGTGACGCGGACAATGACGGCCGACGAGGAGGCCGCCACCGTCCGCGACATAAACGGTCTAGCGTGGGGAAGGTTCAGTTGATGCTGTTTTCGTAAATCCGCAGGAGCTTCTGCTTGGCCAGCAGTTTTTCCCGTTTCATCTGTCCCAGGGTTGCCCCATCAATCGGGAGCACACCCAGCTCCGCGTCCATGCATTTCTTGTTCAGCTTCTTATGCTGTTGGTAGAGCTGCTTGAACTCCGGGTTGGCCTTGGCCAATGCGTCGATTTCACTCTGCGGCTGCCCTTCGAACATGACTACCTCCTTCATGCAGAAACAAGAACGCCCCGGCCTGGCGGCACGGGGCGTTGCTGGATTGGAAAGCCAAGCCGCTCAACGTGGCACCACCAACCGCCCTCCGGCCAACCTGCCAGGAGCTATCGGTTACTGGTTCGCGCCACGCTTGCACCGGCTCGGCCCTCCGTTGTCCGGACGACGAAAGTGCCGCCCGGACAATTGACCCTACGCCTGCAAAAAGGTTCCGGCAAGGGCTATGCGGAAACGTTTACTGAATATTCAAACCGCTCCGCATTCAGTCTCACACGAATGACAAAAACCTAACAAGTTCAGCCATTTAGGTTTGTCACGGCGCGATAATCACTTCCGCTGAACGGGCGCGGGTGGAGGCCGCTTTCTTGCCCGTCACCTGGATCCGGTTGGCGGCAACACCGGCTGCCACCAGCGCGTCCTTGAGCGCCTGCGCGCGCCGCTGACCGACGCCATTGGCGCTGTCGTAGGCTTCGATGGTGACCCTGCCCTTCTTGCCGATGTTCAGGTATTCGGCCAATGCCTTGGCCTGGTTGCCGGCCGCGCCGGAAAGCGCCGCCTGGCCAGCCGCAAAGGCATCGCCGGTGAAGGTGTAGATCTCGCCACGGCCATCGAACTTGGACGCCGGCAGCTTCTGCCCGGACACCAGCTCAGCTTCTTCGCGGGCCAGCTTGGCCGCGTTCTGCTGGGCCGTGCTCAACCGCGCCTGCTGGCGGCCGGCCACGCTGGTCAGCGCGGTCTCCGCATCCTGGCGGGCCAAGGTCTCGGCTTCGGCAGCCAGACGCAGACGCTCGGCCTCCTCGGCCTGGATCTGGGTCTGTACCCGCAGCTGCTCGGCTTCCTGACGGGCCCGGGCCGCGTCGCGACGACTGGCCTCGATCAGCAATTCACTGCGGGTGCGTTCCAGCTCGCCCACCTCACGCCGTGCCAGCGCCGCGCGGCTGGCCGCCTCGGCAATGGCGACGCGGCGCTCTGCCAGATAGCGGGCGTCGTCCAGCTCCTTGCGCTTGGCCTTGGCCAGGGTCGCAATCGCCTGCTGCGCCTGCAGCTTCTCGAACGAAGCCACATCGGCCGTGGCCATATCGGCCTGCAGCAGCATCAGCCGGTGGCTGAGCGCACCAACTGCCGGATCTTCCGCCGCCACTGCCAGCAAGGGCATGGCCAGCAGGCCTGCAACCATCAGATTCCTGATCCGCATCAGCGTCCCTCCCCTGTCGCCAACTGACGTTGCAGCTGTGCAACCTCGGCCTTGCGCTGGGCCAGCTGGGCCTGCGCGACCGCTTCCTCGCTCTGCGCACGGGCCAGATCGGCATCGGCGGCGGCACGCAGTGCCAGCACCGGCACCTGCTTGCGCAGGCGGCGATCGGTGGCTGCCTGCTGGGCCTGGCCCAACTGCTGGCGGGCCATGGCCATGGTGTCCGGCGCGTACTGATCGGCGTCGGCGCGGTCGGCCTTTTCCACTGCCTGTTGAGCGGTAAGCAATTCCATTGCACCCGGATCCTGCGCCAGCGCGCTGCCGCATAGCACGAATGTGCAGGCGGTAGCACACAGGAATCGTCTTAATTGTGCGAAGCTAGATTTCATTGGGGAGCCGTGGCTTGGGTGACTGAGCGCGGCCATTGTGGTCAAGCCAGAGGCGTGCTTGCAACGGCACGCCGCCGTTTGTTGGGGAAAATTTCGCATGGATATCGGCTATTTCTTGAAGCTGATGACCGAAAAGAACGCTTCGGACATGTTTTTGACCACCGGAGCGCCGGTTTACATCAAGATTGAAGGCAAGCTGTACCCGCTGGGCAATACCGGCCTGCCGCCGGGGATGGTCAAGAAAATCGCCTATTCGCTGATGGACGAGGGCCAGGTGCCGCAGTTCGAGCGCGACCTGGAGCTCAACATGGCCATCGCCCTGGCCGACGCCGGGCGCTTCCGCGTCAATGTGTTCAAGCAGCGCGGCGAAGTGGGCATGGTCATCCGTGCGATCAAGAGCCGCATTCCCAGCATCGAGGAGCTCAACCTCCCGCAGGTGCTGAAGGACGTGATCATGACCCCGCGCGGGCTGGTACTGGTGGTCGGCTCGACCGGCTCGGGCAAGTCGACCTCGCTGGCCTCGATGATCGACCACCGCAACAGCACCTCGACCGGCCACATCCTCACCATCGAGGACCCGATCGAGTTCCTGCACAAGCACAAGCAGTCCATCGTCAACCAGCGCGAAGTCGGCCTGGACACGCACGCCTTCCACAACGCGCTGAAGAACGCGATGCGTGAAGCACCGGACGTGATCCTGATCGGCGAGATCCTCGATGCCGAAACCATGGAAGCGGCCATCGCCTTCGCCGAAACCGGCCACCTGTGCCTGGCCACGCTGCACTCCAACAATGCCGACCAGGCGATCGAGCGCATCCTCAATTTCTTCCCGGAAAGCGCCCACAAGAACGTGCTGATGAACCTGTCCTTGAACCTGCGCGGGGTGATCTCGCAGCGTCTGGTCAAGGGCAAGGACGGCCGTCGCCGCCCGGCAACCGAAGTTCTGCTCAACACGCCGATGATCCGCGACCTGCTGCGCCGCGGTGAAGTGCACGCAATCAAGCAGGCGATGGAAGAGTCGTTGGAAGAAGGCATGCAGAGCTTCGACCAGTGCCTGTTCCGGATGGCCAAGGACGGCATCATCGAGCAGGAGGAAGCGCTGCGCGCGGCCGACTCGCGCGACGGCCTGGCCTTGAAGTTCCGCCTGTCCGAAGGCGGCACCGGTGAGCACGATCCGTATGCGGACTTCGCGGCATCGGCGCCGGCGGCGATCACGCACGGCTTCTGAGCTGGTGATATCGATGACAAAAAGCCCCGCATCGCGGGGCTTTCTGTATCAGGGCCGAGCGGACCTAGGCCTTTGTAGGAGCGGCGTAAGCCGCGAAGCCACAGCTGCATCGGTCAGCAGATATCCCCGACCCTCACCTTCGCTGTGCGAAAAACGGAGGACTGTAGTGCCGAGCCATGCTCGGCAATGGGCATTACCGACCATGCTGCAGAACCGGCGCAGGCAGATTAGCCAACGGTGAACCAGCGCCCAGCCTTCGTCCGGAACATGTTGATCCGCTGTTTCGGTGGGATTGTCGGCTTCGCGGCTTACGCCGCTCCTACACGAGGTTTCTGAGGGATTGCCAGTTTCGCGGTTTACACCGCTCCCACAAAAACCTTGTGGGTTCAGACCGCGTCGATCTGGTTTTCCGGGCGGGCCGCGTCGAATGCCGGCAGGGCCAGGCAGGCTTCCTCGATCCGGCGCAAGGTCGGGTACGGCGTCAGATCCAGGTGGAAACGGCGGGCGTTGTACAGCTGCGGTACCAGGCAGCAATCCGCCAATCCCGGCTCGGCACCATGGCAATAGCGACCGGTGTCGAACGAGCCTGCCAGCATCGCTTCCAGCGAGGCGAAGCCAACGCGCATCCAGTGCAGCGTCCACTCATCACGCTCGGGCTGCGGCACGTTCCATTCGCGATCGAAGAACTGCATCACCCGCAGGTTGTTCAACGGGTGGATGTCGCAGGCCACCTGCTGGGCCAGCGCGCGTACGCGTGCGCGACCGCCGGCGTCATCCGGCAATAGCGCTGCCTCGGGGAAGACCTCTTCCAGGTATTCAAGAATGGCCAGCGACTGCGTCAGTACACGCTCACCATGGCGCAACGTCGGCACCAGCTCTTGCGGATTGAGCGCGGCGTAATCCGCTGCGTGCTGTTGCCCACCATCGCGCACCAGATGAACCGGAACGACGGCATACGCCAGGCCTTTCAGGTTCAGGCCAATACGCACGCGGTATGCGGCACTCGAGCGCCAATAACTGTAGAGCGTCAGCCCTGCTTCCATGTCAGATTCCCCCCTTCCCATGCGACACAACAATACGCGCTGGTGGTGAGGACGCCTTCACCACCAACGCGCTGCAAACGTATTGTCGGCCTTCTCAGGGACGGGATGCCTGTTCGATCTGCTGTTCGATCGCGCCAAAAATGCTGACGCCGTCACGGTCCAGCATTTCGATGCGAACCACATCGCCAAAACTCATGAACGGCGTGGACGGCTTGCCGTCGCGTAGGGTTTCCACGGTGCGCTGCTCGGCAAAGCAGGACGCACCCAATGCGGTGTCTTCATTGGCGATGGTGCCCGAGCCGACGACGGCGCCAGCCGACAGCGGGCGGGTCTTGGCCGCGTGCGCAACCAGCTGGGCGAAGTTGAACTGCATGTCGACGCCAGCTTCCGGCGCGCCGAACCACTTGCCATTGATATGGGTGACCAGCGGCAGGTGCAGCTTGCTGTCCTGCCAGGCAGCGCCCAGCTCGTCCGGGGTCACGAACACCGGGCTCAGCGCCGAACGCGGCTTGGACTGCAGGAAGCCGAAGCCCTTGGCCAGTTCGCCCGGGATCAGGTTGCGCAGACTGACGTCATTGACCAGACCGACCAGCTGGATGTGGCCGGCCGCCTGTTCCGGCGTCACCGCCATCGGCACGTCGTCGGTGATGACCACGATCTCGGCTTCCAGATCGATGCCGTAATCCTCGCTGATCACCTTCACTGCATCGCGCGGGCCGTAGAAGCCGGCGCTGGTGGCCTGGTACATCAGCGGATCGGTGTAGAAGCTTTCCGGCACTTCGGCGCCACGCGCCTTGCGCACCCGCGCCACGTGCGGCAGGTAGGCGCTGCCATCGACAAATTCGTAGGCGCGCGGCAGCGGCGCTGCCAGCGCCTGCATGTCCACCGCGAACTCGCCTTCCACGGCACCGGCATTGAGCTGCTCGGACAGCGCGTTCAGGCGCGGCGCCAGATTCGACCAGTCTTCCAGCGCCTGCTGCAGGGTGGCGGCAATGCCAGCGGCCCGTACCGCACGGGTCAGGTCACGCGAAACCACGATCAGGGTGCCGTCGCGGCCGCCTTCCTTCAGGGAACCAAGCTTCATGGGAGTGTCCAGTCTGCGGAGAAATAAGTTTCAATTGTAATGAATATGCCCGACACCACCAGCCTCTCCAGCCGAATGCTGAACGGGCGTTTTTGTGCGAGGCGCAACAATCCCTTAGACTAGCGCGGTCTGCCAGCGGCCGTCCGTTTCCCTCAGGGATCGCCGGCGGTGCAGGATCAGCGGCCATCTGGCCCATCCGCCCGCCCGCCCCCACTCCGACGCCTATCGTCACGCATTCCAGCCAGCGCACCGCGTTGGTTGCATCCAGATCTTGCAGCGCGGTTTACGGGAACGCTCCGAGATCAGCTGATCTTCAATGATCAGCAACGCAAGCCCTGTGGGCGCGCGTTATTCAAGTTTCGGAGCACTCCATGTCGTTTGAAAACCTGGGCCTTGCGCCCTTCCTGCTGCGCGCGCTCGCCGAGCAGGGCTATGAAAACCCGACCCCGATCCAGGAGCAGGCCATTCCACTTGCGCTGGACGGTCGCGACCTGCTGGCCGGCGCCCAGACCGGTACCGGCAAGACCGCCGCGTTCGGCCTGCCGCTGCTGCAGCACCTGGCCACCTCGCCGCAGAGCGTGGGCAATGGCCCGCGCCGTCCGCGCGCCCTGGTGCTGGCACCAACCCGCGAACTCGCCACCCAGGTGCATGACAGCCTGCGTGGCTACAGCAAGTACCTGCGTATCCCCAGCGCCTGCATCTACGGTGGCGTGGGCATGGGCAACCAGCTGGACATCCTGCGTCGTGGCGTCGACCTGCTGGTCGCCTGCCCGGGCCGCCTGATTGATCACCTGGAGCGTCGCAGCGTCGACCTGTCCGGCGTCGAGATCCTGGTCCTGGACGAAGCCGACCGCATGCTCGACATGGGCTTCCTGCCCTCGATCAAGCGCATCCTGGCCAAGCTGCCGCGCCAGAACCGCCAGACCCTGCTGTTCTCGGCCACCTTCGAAGACAGCATCAAGCAGCTGGCGCTGGAGTTCATGCATAACCCGGAGCAGATCCAGGTCACGCCGAAGAACACCGTTGCCGAGACCATCACCCACCGCGTGCACCCGGTGGACGGCGCGCGCAAGCGTGAGCTGCTGTTGCACCTGCTGGCCAAGGACTCCCGCGTGCAGACGTTGGTGTTTGGCCGCACCAAGCATGGCTGCGACAAGCTGGCCGACTTCCTGGAGAAGTCCGGCATCAAGACCGCGGCAATCCACGGCAACAAGAGCCAGGGCCAGCGCCTGCGCGCACTGGCTGACTTCAAGGCCGGCCGCGTGACCGTGCTGGTGGCCACCGATATCGCTGCCCGCGGCATCGACATCAACGAGCTGCCGAAGGTCATCAACTACGACCTGCCGATGGTTCCGGAAGACTACGTGCACCGTATCGGCCGTACTGGCCGTAACGGTTCGACCGGTGAGGCGGTCTCGCTGGTTGCCCAGGACGAAGCCAAGCTGCTGCGCCAGATCGTGCGTCTGCTCGACCGCGACATGGACATCCGTGACGTGCCCGGCTTTGAGCCGCACACCCCGATTCGCTGGGGCAACAGCGCACCGGGCAAGGCTGAGCATCCGGGCGGCCACAAGGCACCGCGTCGCGGCAACGGCGGCCATGCCGCACGTCGCCCGACCGGCGATGCACCGCGCGGCGGCCGTGGCGGCCAGCCGCAGAAGCCGGGCGGCCAGCGCAATGCCGGCAATGGCCAGCAGCGTCGTGATGCGCACCCGGGTGGTGGTCAGCGTCGTGGCAGTGGCGGCCGTGGCCAGAGCCGTACCAGCGCCTGATTCCAACTTTTTGTTGGGATGAGAAGCAAAGAAAGGCCGACGCATTGCGTCGGCCTTTCTGGTTTCTGTGTGTTGTTTTCTGTTTTGTAAAACAGCAAAACCAGTAGCAACAGCGCCCCTCATCCGCCCCTGCGGGGCACCTTCTCCCGCATGCGGGAGAAGGGAAGGCCCGTCATTGCCACGTCGAGAACCTGGCATCGCGCTTGCCCCGAACTGGCCGCAACCAAGCTGCTTTAGCTTTTAGCTTTTAGCTTTTAGCTTTTAGCTTTTAGCTTTTAGCTTTTAGCTTTTGGCTTTTGGCTTTTGGCTTTGAGCTTTGAGCTTTGTGTAATGACCCACCGGTTTCTGCTCAGGTCATGCGGTTAATGTAGCGGCATAAGCCGCGTCCGGGGTCATCATCTTCAGCGCCTGATGTGGGCGCTGTTGGTTGTAGAAGCCAATCCAGTCGCCAATGATCCGCAGGGCATGGACTTGGCTCTCAAAGCGGTGGCGATGCACGCACTGCTCCTTGAGTGTCCGGATTACGCGCTCCACCATCCCGTTCTGCTGCGGGCAGTGCGGTGTGATGAATTCCTGTTTCAGGCCGTAGCTGCGCACCAGGCGCGTGTAGTCACGGCTGGTGAAGACCAGACCGTTATCCGAGCGCAGCAGGAAAGGCTCCGGCACACGTCCCAGCGTGCCAAAGCGGGTGATCAAGGCCTGCTCCAGAGCGGCTGAGGCAGTGCTCGCCTTGCCGGTGCGTGACAGGTGCCAGCCCAGCAGCTGCCGCGTGCTGCAGTCGATCACCAGCGCCAGACTCAGCCAGCCGTCCTTGCCGCCCCATACACGGCACAGGTCCGTGGCCCATCGCTGGTCGGGTCGTTCGGCACGAGAGACCTTTGCCTGGATCCTGGGCCGTTGCCCAAGTGCGCGCTTGCGCACCTGCCAGCCCTTGAGCTGGAAGATCCGCTGGACGGTGTTCTTGTTCATGCCCAGCAATGCAGCCACCGTGCGGTAGCCGAACGACGGCTCCGCCTCGATCATCTCCCTGATCGGCTCGGCAAGCTCCGCTTTGACCTTTGCAGGCGAACGGGTCGGCTTGTAGTACGTCGTCCGCCGCGCCACGCCGAACCACTGGCACAGCTTGGTCATCGGTATCGCTACACCTTCGTCCTTCAGCCCCTGCTGGACCGAGAGCATCAGCTCTCGTCCTTTCCCAACAGGGACGCCAGCTTTTTTCGGGCGCGGATCTCCAGCATGGCCTCGCCGTAGGCTTCCTGCAGGTCTTTGAGCTGGCGCTCATACTGCTCGCGCACGTCCTCCGGCTTGGCCCGCAGCGCGTTCTCCATGCCGCGCTTGCCATCGTCCACCCAGCTCTCGATCTCCGCCGGCGTCAGGTCGAACTGGCGACTGGCCGCAGCCACGGTGGTCTTGCCCTGGATGATCTCAAGGACCAGTGCCGACTTGCGACGGGCCGTCCAACGCTTGATCTCTTCTCCCATCACTTCGCTCATCGGTGTCTCCTTCGGGGAAAGTAACACCTGAGCAGGAAATCAGTGGGTCATTACATTTGAGCTTTGGCTTTGGCTTTGGCAAATCCCTTCTCCCGTTTACGGGAGAAGGTGCCCCGCAGGGGCGGATGAGGGCGGCTTTTGCCTTTGCGATACCCGCTGCATGCATAAACAAAGCAGAACTGCACGGTGCTGCGCACCGCACCCTCACCCCAACCCCTCTCCCGCATGCGGGAGAGGGGCTCAGGCCTCAGGGGCTTTGTTACTCCCCGCGCTGGCGCGGGGTGCTCAGGTGGTTTGCCTGCAGCAAGGCATTGAGCAACAAGCGCTCGGTGCCATGCCAATACTTGCGGTGCGCCGGATCATCTGCAAACAACACCACATTGCCACTGCCCGTAGGCACCACCTGCAGGTAACTGGAACCAGCTACGCGCGCACGATTGGCATCGGACAGGTAGCCATTCACCACCGGCTCGCGGTCGATGTTCACCACATTGAGAAAGGCATTCTTCACCGGCTCGAACACCAGCCCGCCTTCCTTGTTGACCCAGATGCGACGCTGTTGCACACCAAAGCCCAGCGGATGGGTCGGATCGATATCAGCGCTCAGGATATTGCCGCTGACCCGTCCCAGCGCGAACACATCACGCACCGTACCGAAATCCAACCGCTCAGCCTCATCCTTCTTGTCGCCTTCGCGCAGCTTGGCTTCGGCAAGACCCTCGTCGATCGCCCAGCGCGCGCCGCTGCCATAAACCACCAGCGAACCACCGGCTGCAATCCAACGCTTCAAGGCAGCCACACCGGCATCACTGACGTTGGCATAGGTGCCGCCGGACAGCACGATCGAGGTATAGCGCGCCAGATCAACACTCGCCAGCTGCGCAGGATCAAGCTTGCTGGACGGCAAGCCCAGCGAGGTATCCAGCGAGAACCAGGTCGAACCAATCTCAGTGGCGGACACACCCTCGCCCATCACCAAGGCGATGCTCGGCGTGCGCAGTACACGCACATTGTCGCTACCCAGATCGATGCCACTGGCAGCACGGCCACTGGCCAAGGCGTAAACCGTGACGCCGGCTTCCTGCGCACGCGCCAGCACCTTGGCCTGCAACGATTCGGCGTCCACGGTCTGGCCCGCGACCGGAATCACCACTGCACCATGACCGAACGCCACATCACCGTTCGCGGTAACCGCAGTGAACGGCTGGTGCGCGGTGCGCACACGCACGTTGTCGCGCAACAGTCCGCCCAGCAGACGGAAGCTGCTGAAGTCACGTGCATCGGCCACGTAGGCGAAGCCAGCACGACCGCCGCTGATGCCACCCTGGGCCACCGGCACCGCGTCCACCACCGCACCGCTCGGCACAGCACCACGGCTGCCGGCATAACGCAGGCCATAGGCGGGTGCCACCGCATACGAGGTGCCGCTATAGAACACGTCTCCCTTCACCGCCGGGGTGAACTCGAAGATCGAATGCGCGAGGCGGAACTGCGGCTGCCGCGCCGGCACTACGTAAGCCGACCCGGCCTGGAAGCGTTTGCCATCCACTTCCACATCACGCGCCAATGCATGCACCTCGATGCGATGCTGCAACAGCACCGCAAGAAGCTTGCGGGTCAAGGTGGCATCGGCCGCATCACCAAACACCCAGTCATGCACCGGATAGGCCGAAGCCTGCTTCAACGCGCTGCGGAAGAAGTCCTTCTGCAGTGCAAACAGACGATCACGGTCTTCCACCACACCACGCACGCTGGCCAGGCCCGTCGCCACCTGGTTGCGGACGGTGAAGTTGAAATGCAGCGGGCCATTCACCGATTCCTGTACCAGACCACGCGAACTGGCCTGTTCCACGGTCACACCGACCGCACCGTGGAAATCCGGATAGGTGGAACCATAGATCGGCGAGAAGTTGTCGAAGTTCTCGCCGGTGTAGTACAGCGAACCCAGATCATCCAAAGCCTTGGCATGGAAGCGTGCCAGCCACTTGTTCGCCTCATATGAAGACTTGGGCAACAGCGGGCTTTCCATGCTCTTCGGCGACGGCTCGAAGTAATAGGTGCTGTCCTTGCCCATCTCGTGGAAGTCGATCTGGATGTTCGGATACCAGCGATGGAACTGTGCGACCTTCGGCCAGCTGTCGGTCTGTGCCAAGGCAAGCCAATCGCGGTTGAGATCGGTGAAGTAGTGATTGACGCGGCCGCTGGGGAACGGCTCGACATGTTCCTTGTCGGCCGGATCCGCAGATGGCGGACGCGAACCCCATGCGTTATGCCAGTTGGCGGCACGGTCGCGTCCATCCGGGTTCTGTGCCGGATCAATCACAACTACCGCATGGTCGAGCCAGCGCGCGGTTTCCGCGTCCTGGTTGGCAGCCAGATAGTAGGCAGTGAGCATCGCGGCTTCGCCGCTGGAGGTTTCGTTGCCGTGCACGCTGTAACCCAGCCACGCAACCGCCGGAGCATCCGCACCGGGTAGCGGCTGTGCAGGATCGATCAACGCCTGCCGTTGCGCGGCAATCTCGGCGCTGCGCGCGTGATTGCGTGCCGAGGTGATGGTGACCAGCAGCAGCGGGCGCTGCTCGTAACTCTGACCGATGACCTCGACCTTGACCTTGTCCGAGACCCGCGCGAGTTCGTTGAAGTAGGCCACCAGCTGGTCATGCCGGGTGTAGTGGCTGCCGATCTCGTAACCGAGGAACTGTTGCGGCGATGGCACCTTTGCATCGAACTGCTGCGCGGTAGGGAAGTAGTAGCTGTTCTGGGCATGGGCCGGTGACAGGCTGACAAGTGTTGCCAGCAACAGCACTGGCAGCAGACGTGAAAAGCGGAACGACATGGATGTAGCACTCCCCGATTGCATGAACGTTGTTGCGGGACTTCGAATTGAAAAGCGAAACACGTAGTGCCGAGCCATGCTCGGCAGAGGCTTTCCCGGTAATGCTCCAAAAACTGCCCTCACCCCCCCGCTCCGCGCCCCGGCCCTTGCGCTGGCGCAAGGGCGTTCGACGGGCAGCGAACCGGTGGTTCGCAATCTGCCCCTCTCACCCCGCAAGCGGGAGAGGGGCTAAAGCACCGCGGGCTTTCAGTCAGAAACGGTAATCAAAACCCAGCGTGTAATAGCGCCCACGCAGGTCGTACTGGCTGAAGTCATACGGTGCGCGCACACCCGGGAAGGTTGCGTCGTACGGCGGCTGGCGGTCACCGATGTTCTGCACCTTTGCGTACACGGTCAGCTTGTCGATGCCGGTGTAGCCCAGGTACAGATCGAACTGGCTATAGCTGGCGACCTCCTTCTGCACGGCCTTCGCCGCGGCACTGCCTTCCTGGTCATAACTGCTGGTGTAATACCAGGTCAGCGCGGTACGCCAATCACCCAGCGCCCAGTCCAGCGTCGTGGTGGCCTTGGTATCCGGCAGCGATGGGCCGAGGTTGGAGCCGGCGTAATCCACCAGCGGACCGCCAACGACCTGCGGTCGCTTGTAGTCGATGACATAGGTCAACGCCGAGGACAGGCCGAAGTCACCTGCGCTTGCTGTCTGCCAACGCTGGCGCAGCTCGATGTCGATGCCGGAGGTCTCCAGCTGGCTCAGGTTCTGGTAACGGTTATAGACCGCCAGCAGCTTGCCACGCGAATCGCGCAGCACATTGGCCGGATCGTTGTCCGCCACCAGCGTGGTGGTGTTGCCGGTGCCGATCAGGTTGTCCAGCTTGATGCGGTAGTAATCGACGCTGAGGTTGGTGTTCTGCCACGGCGACAGCACGAAGCCGGCGTTGAAGCTGCGCGTGCGCTCCGGATCGAGGTTGGTGTTGCCGACGGTGAAGAAGGTCGGGTTCTGGCGCGAACCGGCGACATCCGGATCATGTGGATCCACCACCGAGCCATACGCGATGCTGGTCGATGCCGAGTTCTCCGACAGCGACGGCGCACGGAAACCACGCGAGGCAGCGGCACGCACCAGCAACCAGTCCAGCGGCTGCCAGCGCAGGCCGAGCTTGGGCGAGAACGCATTGCCGAAGTCACTGTAATGATCGGCACGCGCGGCCGCCTGCAGTTCCAGTGTGCTGTGCAGCGGTACGCTGACTTCCGCGTAGGCGGCGCTGACTTGGCGCTGGCCGTGCACTTCGGCGATTGCCGGGCGCACCTGCAGGCCGGCATCGATCTGCCAGGGGTTGTCGGAGTCGAGCTTTTCCTGCCGCCATTCGGCACCGGCGGCAAAACCGATCTGGCCGGCCCAGGTTTCACCCAGGGTGCCGGACACCTTGGCATCGACACCCTTGAGCACCGACTCGGCCGGGCGCAGCGTGCTCAGGCCGATCGCGGCAAGCACCGCCGGATCGGTTGCCGAAGGATTGAGCAGGTTGTAGCTGCCACTGGCCAATGCGTCGTACAGCGTCCAACGATTGGCAAAACCACCGGAGACGGTCTCGCGCTGCTTGCTGGCAGCCTGGAACGCACCCAGTTCCCAATCCCACTTCTCGGTCTGACCACGCAGGCCGAGCACGCCGCGATAGGAACGCGAGCGGTTGGTCTTGATGGTGCCACCCAGGTCGAAGAAGGTGTATTCGATCGGCACATCCACCCCGTACGGGTTGTACGGATTGGCTGCCGGCAGCGTCGAACGTACCGGCTCGGCCAGACCGGTGTCGGCGTTGAGCGCGAAGCGGCCGCTTTCCAGAGTGAAGAACGGGCTGGAGCCAAACCACGACACACCCTTGATGTCGCTGTAGATCACATCAGCGAAGGCTTCCACCGAATCATTGATGCGCAGCGTGCCGTTGATGTAGGCCTGCCAGCGCTTGGTTGAGGGGATCAGCGTGGTGTACGGCGCCTGGTTGAAGGCGCAGGTATCACCGGCCAGGCCATCGATCGGTGCACTGGCGGTGAGCACCGTGCCTTCCGGGCAGTTGCCGGCGGCATCAAGCATCGGCACCGACTTGCCGCCGATCAGATAGCGCGCGCCCTTGGCCGACCAGCCATTCCAGCGTCCGCCGGCTTTGTCGGTATAGATGCCCGAGCGGGTCAGGTCGCGCTGGTCCTGGTCGAGGCGATCGCGGTTATAACCTTCCAGCGAGAACAGGATGTTGTAGCCATCACTGTCCAGGTCACCGAGCCCACCGATGAACTTGAGGTTCTGCTGATCCAGCCCGCCCGCGTCGGAGGTACCGCCGCTGACGCCGACCTCCGCACCTTCAAAATTCTGCCGGGTGATGATGTTGACCACGCCGGCCACCGCATCGGAACCGTATACCGCCGAGGCGCCGTCCTTCAGTACTTCGATACGCTCAACAGCGACCAGCGGCAGCGCGTTCAAATCGACGAAGGTGTCCGACAGGCCGCCGGCCGGGAAGCCGTAGTTGGCCAGGCGGCGGCCATTGAGCAGCACCAGTGTGTTTTTCTGCGACAGGCCGCGCAGGCCGATGCCGGCCGAGCCGGAGGCCCAGCCGCTATTGCTGGTTTCATTGCTGGCGTTGCCGGTATTGGCGGAGATCGAGCGCAGCAGGTCAGCGACGCTGGCCTTGCCGGTCTGTTCCAGTTGCTGGCGTTCGATCACCTGCACCGGATTGGCGCTTTCAGTATCGGTGCGCTTGATGTTGGAACCGGTGACACGGACCGCATCGAGGGTCTTGCTGCCGTCGGCAGCGGTTTCAGCCAGGGCGAGGGAGGGTGCAGCGATGGCAGCGGCCACCGCGAAGGCGAGCAAGGAACGAGTAGGCATGGAATCCGGGAGAGGTGAATGACAACCGCGCCAGTACCTCATGAACGGCAAATGTCCGGCCAATCACTTTGCTGCATTCGCACATAACGATTCGTTACATCGCTTCATCAGGATGGATATGAAAGATGGACTGGCATCGCGCATTGGTACGCGTGGCGTCGGCAGCACCCTACAATTGCACCCATGGATATTTTCAAGGTTTTCACCCTGGAGGCCGCCCACCGGCTGCCCAACGTTCCGGTCGGCCACAAATGCTCGCGCCTGCACGGTCATTCGTTCCGCGTGGAATTGCGGGTCAGCGGCGAACCCGGCCCTGAGACCGGCTGGATCATGGACTTCAGCGAGCTGAAGGCCGCCTTCCAGCCGCTGTACGACCAGCTCGACCACAACTACCTCAACGACATCCCCGGCCTGGAAAACCCCACCAGCGAGCGCCTGGCGATGTGGATCTGGGAAAAGCTGAAGCCGGCACTGCCGCTGCTCAGCGAAGTAGTCGTGCACGAAACCTGCACCTCCGGCTGCAGCTACAAGGGCGACAAGGCCGCCTGACTGCGGTAGTGCCGAGCCATGCTCGGCAGAGGCTTTACCGGAGTCCCCTGTAGTGCCGAGCCATGCTCGGCAGGGGCTTTACCAGGAACGTCCCAGCCGAGCATGGCTCGGCTCTACATGGACTTCCCGACCATGCAGCGGCATTTGTAGGAGCGGCGTAAGCCGCGAAGCTGGCCGTGCATGAAGCCTCAAAGCCAACCCCTCCCCAGCCCTCCCCTTGCCCGCGGCAAAGGGAGGGAGCGGTAGTGCCGAGCCATGCTCGGCAGACGCCTTCCCGGGAATGCTCCAGCCGAGCATGGCTCGGCTCTACAGACGGCACGAATGCTTAATCGTTCAGAATTTAATGTTGCACCGCGCCAAAACCGCGTTATGCTGCATCGCAACAAGACCCGCCGGATTGCACCGATGTCCGCTCAGCCCAACGATTTCAGCAGCTATACCCAGCAGTTCGCTGCCGTGGCCAATCGTGCCAACCGGCTGGCGCTGGAGAACGCTGAAAGCGTGTTTGGCGTGCAGCTGCGTACCTTCGAACGCAATACCACTGCCGCCGCCGGTTTCTTCGGCGAACTGGCCCAGGCCGGTGCGCAGGCGGATCTGCAGGCCCTGCTGCCCAAGGGCATGCAGTTGGCGCGCGACAACATGGAACGGCTGGCCAGCGCCAACCAGGAAGTGCTCGGGCTCAGCCTGAAGACCGGTGAGGCCTTGGGCGCATTGGTCCGCCAGCCTTTCGCCGCCAAGCCCCAGCGCAAGACGCGCTGATATCCAGACAACAGAATTTGCGCGGTCCCTCCCCCGCGCAATCCCAGACCCGGTAGCTCCCTCCCGCTACCGGGTCTTTTTTTGCCTGCGATCCAGCATTCCATTGCCGATGGCTGCGCTCAGCAGCAACGGCTGGCAAAATCGGGAGTCACGCAGCGGCTAGACTCCCAAGATGTTCAACACCGACACGCTCACCGGCAGCAAGCCGGAACAGTACGCCCAGCTGCTGGCCCAAGCCCGCGCCCTTGTCCATGGCGAAGCTGACCGCATTGCCAATGCCGCCAATCTGTCGGCCCTGGTTTACCACGCGCTGCCACAGCTCAACTGGGTGGGCTTCTACTTCTACGACGGCAAGGAACTGGTGGTTGGCCCGTTCCAGGGCTTGCCGGCCTGCGTGCGCATTCCGTTGTCCAAGGGCGTGTGTGGCGCCGCTGCCAGTAGCCGCCAGACCCAGCGCATCGAGGATGTGGATGCTTTCCCAGGCCACATCGCCTGCGACTCAGCCTCACGCTCGGAGCTGGTCGTACCCTTGGTCCACAACGGTGCGTTGATCGGCGTATTCGATATCGACAGCCCGGTGCTCGCGCGTTTCGATGCCGACGACCAGCTGGGGCTGGAAGCCATCGCCCAGGTGTTTGTCGAGGCGCTGCAATGAGCGCACCCAAGCTGCGCAACATCGGCCCCAAGAGTGCAGCCTGGCTGCGTCAGGTTGGTTTGCGCAGCGAGCAGGATTTGAGTGCGATTGGCCCGGTTGCAGCGTTCATGAAAGTGCGCCGCGCTGGCTTCAAACCCAGCCTCAACCTGCTGTATTCACTGGAGGGCGCCTTGGTCGGCTGCCATTGGCAGGAAATACCCGAGGCGCGTCGCCAGCAACTGGTCGCCGAGTACGAAGTCGCCGCCGGCGCCCTGCCCACCACGCGCGCGGGCCAACAGGCCGGGCCGGTGCATGAAACGCATATGCAGGCCGATGCCGACGAAGAAGAGACCACCGAGATCCGCTTCGAGGATTGAAGCCGCGCCTCGCGTTTGTTGGAGTGGCTCAAGCCGCTCCCACGAAACCGGTGGCGAGCGGTGCGAGGATCACCAAGGCGAGCATCAGCAGCGTCTCCACCACTTCGACGCTTGCACCCAGGCCATCGCCGGAGATGCCACCAAGCTTGCGCTTCCACCACAGCGCAACCAGCGGCACCAGCAGCAGTGCCAGCAACAACGGCCACGCGAACAACACGCTGATAGCAGCCAACAAGGCCGCCCACAACCACATCGCTGACGGTCGCAGCTGCCAGGAGAAACGCTCACCCATACCATCGCCATGCAGCGAGGGTATGCGTTGGCTCCACCACAAGGTGCCCCAGCGCGCCCATGCCGGCACCAACACGATGCCGAACCACAACGGGCCTACCGCAAGCTCGGTCAGCAGCACGAACTTCAGCAGCAGCTGCATGATCAGCGTCACCACGCCGAACACGCCCATATGCGGGTCCTTGAGTACTTCCAGGAAGCGCTGCGGATTGCGATGCGCCGCACCGAAAGCATCGGCGACATCGCCGAGGCCATCCAGATGCAAGGCGCCAGTCACCCATACCCACATCAACAAGGTCAGCGCACCTGCCAGCCATGGCCGATCCGACAGGCCATACAGCGGCAGTGCCAGCAGCACGCCGATGATGGCGCCAACCAAGGGGTAGTACACCGCTGACCTGCTCAGATCTTCCTGGCGGAAGTCGCGCACCTGTGGCGTCGGCAACCGGGTCAGGAACTGGATGGCAAGGATCAGGCGGCGTCCAATCATGGTTGTCGCAACTCCAGCAGTTCACCCCACAACTGGCCGTCTTCGCCGCGCTCCACGCGCAGGCGTACACGGGTGCCGTAATCGATGCGCATCGCCCACAGCGAGGACAGGCTCATCCCACAAACCCGCGACACCACCAGCCGCAATACACCGGCATGGCTGACCACCAGCACCGGTTGACCATCACCATCATCTTCGTCCACCAGACGATGCAGCTGCGCTTCCACACGCGCCTGGAACTGCTGCCAGGATTCGCCATTGGGCGGCACCACATCGTGCGGTTCGCTGTAGAAGCCAGCAAGCTGTTCGGCAGGAACTTCATCGAAATGCAGTCCGTCCCAATCGCCGAAATCGAGCTCGGCCCAATCCGGGTGGATCTCGCAGAACTGGTTGCTGCCGGCCACCAATGCATGCGCGGTATCCAGCGCGCGCCGACGCGGCGAGGTGATCACCCGGCTCCAGCCAATGCCGGCATGGCAGCGGTGCAAGGTGTCCATCGCGCCATCGATCAAGGGCGGATCGGTGCGTCCGTCCAGATGACCGGCACGTCCAGTGGAGGCGTGCCGCATGAGATCGAGAATCATCGGCCACCACCGCGATCGGCAACGGCCGCTTCGGCGAACGTGGCCATGCTGTTGTGCAGGGCACAGGCCATGCGTACCAGCGGCAAGGCCAGCGCGGCACCGGAGCCTTCGCCCAGGCGCAGGTCCAATGACAGCAGCGGCTGCGCCTGCAGGGTTTCCAGCAGGCGGATATGACCGCGCTCAGCCGACTGGTGCGAGAACAGCAGCCACGGCCGCAGGCTCGGGTTGATGCGCACTGCCGCCAATGCCGCCGCAGAGACGATGAAGCCATCCACCAACACCGGAATACGGCGCTGCGCGGCGGCGATCATCGCCGCGCCCAGCGCCGCGATCTCCAAGCCACCGACCCGCTGCAATGCCGCGCAGCCGGGAGATTCGGCGGTGCTGATCGCTTCGCCATGCAGGCTCAACGCACGTGCGATCAGGTTCTTTTTCTGCACCATGCGCACCGCGTCCAGCCCGGTGCCAGCACCAACCAACTGATCGAGTGACATCTCGCCAAGCGCGGCAGCCACGGCGCTGGCAGCGGTGGTGTTGCCGATGCCCATCTCGCCGAGCACCAGCAGATCCGCGCCGTCGGCACAGGCAGCTTCCACCGCGCGGCGACCCGCATCGAACGCAGCCTCCAGATCCTCGACCGACATCGCCGGACCGGTGCTGAAATCCGCCGTGCCATGCAGCGTTTTGGCGCTGACCACTCCGGCAATCGCGGCGGTGGCGCGGCTGCCCACATCCCAGACATGCAGCGGCAAGCCAAGCTCGCGTGCGAGCACTGCAATGGCGGCGCCACCAGCGGCGAAGTTGTGCAGCATCTGCACCGTCACTTCGGCCGGGTAAGCCGATACGCCTTGCGCGGTGACGCCATGGTCGCCAGCAAACACAATCACCGGCACACGTAGCGCCGCGGGTTGATCCACGCCCTGCAGCGCGGCCAGTTCCACCGCCAGCGCCTCCAGGCGGCCCAGGGCGCCTTCCGGCTTGGTCAACTGGCGCTGGCGCAGCAGGGCGCGCTGCCGGTATTCCTGCGAAGGCTGGCCGCAGGCCTGCCCGTACCATGTTTCTGTCACGACACTTCCGATACTGCGTTTGCAGCGCGCATTCTAGCCATTCAGCAACAGCGCTGCGCAGGGCGGCGCCGCCAGCCAGCAGTCAGCCGCAACAAGCGCACAACCGTAGCCCGGATAAGCACAGCGCACCCGGGGAACGAGATTGCGACACCGGTGCAGGCCTGCAGCGTTATGAGCTCCCCGGGCGCGCTGACGCTTGCCCGGGCTAGGTTGAGCCGCGCTTGCAGACACTGCGCTATGCCGGCCGTTGCCGCCCGTTCCGGCAGCGCTGACAGCAATGGCTTAGAATGCGCGCACTTTCAGGTGACCGCCCGGCATTGCCGGTCGGTTGAAACGGGAAGCCGGTGCCGCGCATTGCTGGATCTCCAGCATGTCGCCATTCCGGCGCTGCCCCCGCAACGGTAAGCAGGACAAGACCAGGCATACCGCCACTGTGCTCGACACGGGAAGGCGCCTGGACGGAAGCGGCACATGCCGCCTCGCCTGCGAGTCCGGAGACCGGCCCGAAAGCCGACTGGTTGCGATGCGGAGGGCATGGCGGCGGCTGTAGCGCCGTGTGCGCCGCCTCCGTCTTCTCCCTCTTCTGGCAGCCTTCCCCATCCGCCTGCGCGGGAGCGTGCAGGCCCAGGAGCTTCCATGAAACTGTCTTACCACTCTCTTTCGCTCGCCCTTGCCCTCGCACTGCCGGGCGTTGCCGCCGCGCAGAATGCACCGACCGAGCTGGACGACGTCACCGTCACCGCGACCCGTACCCCGGTCTCCATCGAGAACAGCGTAGTGCCGGTGCAGGTCATCGACCGTGCGCAGATCGACCACAGCCAGGCCAACTCGCTGCAGGACCTGCTGCGCGGCCGCGCTGGCCTGGACTTCGCCAACCAGGGCGGCAACGGCAAGATCACCTCGCTGTTCCTGCGTGGCAGCAACTCCAACCAGGTGCTGGTGCTGGTCGACGGCGTGCGCGTTGCTTCCGCCACCAGCGGCATGGCCGCACTGCAGGACCTGCCGGTCGACCAGATCGAGCGCGTTGAGATCGTGCGTGGCCCGCGTTCGAGCCTGTACGGCTCCGAGGCCATCGGCGGCGTGATCCAGATCTTCACCCGCAACGCTGGCAAGGGCCTGCAGCAGAACCTGGCGATCACCGCCGGCAGCAACAACCTGCGTCAGGTCAGCGCCGGCTTCAGCAACCGCGGTGAGCGCGGCTGGATCTCGGCCCAGGGCGGCTACCAGGAAACCGACGGCATCAACGCCTGCCGCGGCACCGCCGCTGGCTGGGGCGCTGGCTGCTTCGCCGATGAGCCGGACCGCGATGGCTACCGCAACACCTCCATCAACGTGCGCGGTGGCTACGCCCTGACCGACACGCTGAGCCTGGAAGGCCATGTGCTCAACGCCGACAGCTTCAACGAATACGACGGCAGCATCTTCGGCGGCAACGAAGCCGACAACCGCCAGCAGGTCTTCGGCGCCAAGCTCGCCTGGGCTGCATCGGAGCGCTTCAACCTGAGCGCGCAGGTTGGCCGCAACCGCGACGAAGCCGACAACTACTTCGCTGATGCCAGCACCGGCACCCGCAGCTTCGCCAGCGCCTTCGATACCCGCCGCGACACCGCCAGCGTGCAGGGCGACTTCACCATCGCCGAAGGCCAGCAGATCACCGCCGGTGCCGATTGGCAGAACGACAAGGTCACCAGCTCCACCGCTTTCGACATCGACCAGCGCGACAACCTTGGCGTGTTTGCCGAGTACCAGGGCCAGTTCGGCGCGCACTCGCTGCAGGCCAGCGTGCGCAATGACGACAACGAGCAGTTCGGCAACCACACCACCGGCAGCCTGGGTTACGGCTTTGCCTTCGGTAACGGCTTCCGCCTGACCGCCAGCGCCGGCACCGGCTTCAAGGCACCGACCTTCAACGACCTGTACTACCCGGGCTTCAGCAACCCGAACCTGAAGCCGGAAGAATCCAAGAGCCTGAACCTCGGCATCGCGCAGTACGCCGACAACTGGAACTGGACCTTCAACGCCTATGAAACCCGCGTCGACCAGCTGATCGGCTATGACAGCAACTTCGACCTGGTCAACGTTGCCGAAGCCCGCATCCGCGGCGCCGAGCTGACCGGCTACCTGTCGCTGGCCGGCTTCGACATCAACGCCCAGGCCAGCTTCACCGACCCGCGCGACCACACCTCCGGCGCTGCCACCTATGACAACCTGCTGGCCCGCCGCGCGCGCACCAGCGGTCGTCTGGACGTGGACAAGAGCTTCGGCCCGCTGCGCCTGGGCGTAACCGCTGCAGGCAGCGGCCACCGCTTCGACAACGCTGCCAACAGCGTGCGTCTGGCTGGCTACGGCACCGTTGACGTGCGTGTCGAGTACGCCATCAACGATGCATGGAGCCTGCAGGCCAAGGCCGCCAACGTGTTCGACCGCGAGTACGAAACCGTCGCCTGGTACAACCAGCCGGGCCGCGAGTACCAGCTGACCCTGCGTTACAACAGCAAGGCCAACTGAGTCGGCGAAACCGCAGCGTCGCTGCGGTTTCCATCAGGCTGAAAACAAACAGGGCCGACGGTCATTCCGTCGGCCCTGTTCTTTTGCACCCAGCGAAGATCGTCAGAGCTTCATGCGCAGACCGATGTTGAAGGTGCGGCCAAGCACGTCATACACCGCGGCCTGGTAGCCGCTCTGGTTGAAGCCGGCACCGCCGGCCTCCGCGCCCGGCACACGCGGCGGCGCGCGATCGAAGGCGTTGTTGAGACCGCCGAACACGCTGAATTTCGGCGTGAACTGATAGCTGGCGTAGAAATCGCTGTAGAAGGTATTGCCTGCCCACTCGCGCTCATACGCGGCAGTTGAAGTATTGCTGCCACGCATCTTCGAAACATGCCGCAGGGTCCAGTAGACGCTGAGCTTGGGATTCGACCAGCCGGTGCGCACCGTGCCCTTCCACTTCGGCGTGCCCCAGAGCGTGAGGTAGTCCCACGCATCGTCAGGATTCTGCGGGTCGGCGACGAACTTGCGTTCCAGCGTACGGCCATAGCTCAGGTCAACCAGAATGCGACCAGCATTGGAACCCGCTGCCCCGCCCAGGTCGTAAAACCAATTGGCATTGATATCGACACCGCGGGCGATGCTCTGCGAGAGGTTCAACTGCTGCACTGCCACCTCGACGATATCGCCAGCCGAATCGCGGGTGACCAGATCACAGAAGGCGTTGTCCAGGCTGGCCTGGTCGACGCAGCGGTTGAGGATGGTCTGGTAGTCCAGGGTGGAGATCACCCCGCGCAGGTCGATCTTGTAGTAATCGGCGGACACCGTCAGGTTGGAGATGAAGCGCGGCCGCAGCACCATGCCGAAGGTGGTGGTCTTGGCGGTCTCTGGCTTCAGGTTGACGTTGCCCGAATAGACGATGTCCTTCCACTGCCAGTAATTGCCGACACTGGTATCGCTGGGGCTGATGGCCGCGCAGTTGCCCGCCGTGTAGCTGGTGGTACTGGTGCGGTTGGCCAGCGCATAGTCGTTGCAGGGGTCGTAGATCCACGCCGACGACACGCTGCCCGCCGTGTACAGCTCACCGATATTGGGTGCACGGATCGCCTTGCCGTAGGTGCCGCGCAAGGTGATATCGGCGATCGGCGCCCACTCCAGACCGAGCTTCGTCGTCGTGGTACGACCGGCAGTGCTGTAATCCGAGACGCGCCCGGCAAGCTCCAGTGACAGACGCTCGGCGCCGGTCACGCCTGACAGCAGCGGCAGGCTCAGCTCGCTGAAGATCTCCTTGACGCTGAACTCGCCGTTCAAACCGTTCTGGGTAGTGCCAAGGCTGGCGTCATAGGCCGGATTGGTCGGGTCGTACTGGGCGATGGTGCCGATCTCATTGCGCTCCTTGCGGTACTCCGCGCCCACCACGATCTTGGCTTCACCGCCGGGCAGGTCGAACAGGCCGCCGGAGGCATAGGCCGATGCAACCTTCTGGGTCAGCGTGGTCGTTGACCAGTCGGTGTCATAGGTCAGCCAGTCGACCATCTCCGAGGTCAGGCGCTTGAACGGATTGATCGCCACGCAGCCGGCCGGGCCATCCCAGCAGATCGGGTTGCCAGCGCCATCCACGTAGGAATTCAGGCCCGACAGCAGCCGGTCATAGGAGCCAGCGTTGAGATCACGGGTGCGCTGGCGGCTGCGGCCGTAAGAGTAGTAAGCCTCGTAGTTCCAACTGCGACCGAGGAAATCGAAATAGCCTTCGGCGCCTACGGTGGCCTGCAACAGCTTGCGGTCGGTCTGCTGGCGCATGTGCCCCAGCTCTTCGTCGAAGTGGCGGCCGAAGGCGATGCCATTGGTGAACGCACCACCGTTGGCGGTGATCATTTCCTGGGTGATGAAGGGGCTGTAATACGGCACCACTTCACTGCCGCCCGAACCATAGGTGCTGAGCGAGCGCCAGGACGCTTCGGACTGGCTCTGCGAGTAGTTGATCGTACCCACCAGGCGCAGCGCATCGTTGACGTCGAAATCCAGCGTCGAGCGCACGGTCTGGCGATCCGATGGCGTCACCAGGTACCAGGAATCGTAACGGCCACCAAACTCACCGCCATCGGTAGTGCCCTGCTGCAGCACGTTGAAGCCGGTGCTGAGGTTGGTCAGCCCGCCCGGGCCGAGTTGCGAGTGACGCAGCGAACCATCCGGATTGAAGGTGTACAGGCAGTTGGCGGCATTGGCCACCGTGCAGTTGCCCAGCAACACGGTCGCATTGGGCGAGTTGTAGCCGTTGCGGCTGTTGTCCAGGATCACATACGGATCGCTGCTCTTGGCACGTGCGTAATACGGGTAGCCGTTGGCGGTCCAGGGACGATCCTGGCCGCGCACGGTGCCTGAGTTCTCTTCCCAGAACCCGTACAGGGTGAAGTTGCCGCGGTTGTCGGCAAAGTTCTTGCCGAACAGAACATCGCCTGTATACGTAGGCATGTCGCCGCGCGAGGAATCACCGTAGCGCACGCTGGCTTCCAGGCCTTCGTAGTCGCGCTTGAGCACGAAGTTGACCACGCCGTTGACGGCATCGGCACCGTACAGCGCGGATGCGCCACCGGTGACCACGTCCACGCGCTCGATCATGCTTGCAGGCAGTGCGCTTACGTCGACACCGGCGGTGCCGGGGATCGACGCAACCTGGCGGCGCCCATCCACCAGCGTCAAGGTGCGCTGCACGCCCATGCCACGCAGGTCCAGCGCACTGACACCGACATTGCCCGTCTGGTTGGCAGTCTGGCTGGTCTGGGTTGCCGCAAAGCTCGGCAACTGGTTCACCAGATCGGCGATCTGGGTATAGCCGGATGCCTGGATCTTTTCCGCACTGATGGCGGTAACCGGCGCAGGACCTTCGAAGCCCGGCTCACGGCGGATGCGCGAGCCGGTGACGATCACGGTGTCCAGATCCTTGGCGTCCAAGGCAGCGGCTGCCGGCTTCTCCTGCGTGGCGCCTGCCGCGGCATCCTGCGCCCATGCAGCCCCCGTTGCTGTCGCACACAAGGCAACGGCAACAGCGACTGCCAGCTGGCCACGGCGACGACATGGAATGCGCTCGGCGCGATGATTCGTCTTCATCTACTTCCCCTTGAATATGAAATGCGAAACGAAAATTGAGCAAGCAACCACGAAGTGGCTGCTGCACCGCCCAGCCAATGGCTGCCGGCATGCACCACTGCAACGGCGGCGTTGCTGCCGCGAAACCTCCGGAATCTCCCGCGCACACGCCGACCGACCTCGGCGCGGGCAAGCGCAACGGTCGACAGCAGATGGAGTAGTCACGATTCCGACGGCGCCCAACGAGCACGCACCAAAGGCGAACAAGCACACGAAAGCCAACACCAGGCCAGCCACCGCACACGTCGCTTCTGGCGACCGCGCGCTACCTTGGCACAACCGGCATATGTTTTGAGATCCGCCTAATACCAGCCCCCTGACCGGCCTCGGCGCATGCCCGCACGCTGATCAACGTGCAAGGCCGAAAAAAACAGAACAACCTGTAACAACTGCAACCAACTGATTTAAAGGCATCTGCAGAAACGAAAGCACGTCATGACCGTACATTTCGAGCTCAATATTCCACTGCAGCCGATGCCGCGCGCTAGGCGTATCTTGGCCTGCACGATGCGGATTTCAGCATACTTATTGCGCTTGAGAGACGGCCGCTGGAATGGCAGGGTGTGCGCTCTGCAACGGAGAGCACTGCCATGGCCGTCACCCTGTCACCGCAGGTATTGGTGCGCATGTTTGATCCACTTCCCGACGTGGTGTTCTTCATCAAGGACACCGAATGCCGGTATACACACGTCAACCAGACCTTGATGCAGCGGCTGGCGAAGAAGAGCCGCGAGGAGATCGTCGGCAGGAGCGTATTGCAGCTTTATCCTGCACACCTGGCCGCGCGCTACATCCTGCAGGACCGTCGCGTGCTGACCGGTGAAGTGATCGAAGACATGCTTGAGCTGCAGCTCTATGCAAACCGCAGCCCGGGCTGGTGCCTCACCCTCAAGCAGCCGCTGGTGGAAGACAACCGCATCGTCGGTTTGATCGGCATCTCACGTGATCTCGGCCAACCGGATCGCGAGGACTCTTCCTTCCAGCGTCTGCACGCTGCAGTGGAATACATGCAAGCGCATTTCCACGAGCCGCTGCGCGTGCGCACGCTCGCCGGCAAGAGTGGCGTCTCGGTCGCGCAGCTGGAACGCTTGTTCAAGAAGGTATTCCAGCTGACGCCACAGCAGTTATTGACCAAGTTCCGCATCGAGGCCGCCACCCGCATGCTGTTCACCGACACCAGCATCGCCAGTGTTGGCCAGGCCTGCGGATTCTCCGACCAGAGTGCATTTGCGCGACAGTTCAAGCACACCGTGGGCATGACGCCGCGCGACTATCGGGCGCTGGCGGCAGCGCCGAAGTAGTCATTCCGCCAATACGCAAAGCGATGTGTGCAAACAGCACGACTTCGCCCACGCACCGCCGGATACTCAGTCGTCGCAGGCAACAACCAGCGGTACGCAGCGCGTGGGATGCTCGATCACCTGCACCGGCTGGCCGTAGACCTTGCCGATGGTGTCGCTGGTCAGCACCTCACGCGGTGAACCATCAGCGGCAATGCGTCCATCGCACAGCATCACGATGCGGTCGGCATAGGCCGATGCCAGGTTGAGGTCGTGCAATACCACCACCACGCAACGGCCCTGCGCTGCGAGCTCGCGGGCACTGCGCAGAGTGCGCTCCTGATGGCGAAGATCGAGCGCGGCGGTTGGCTCATCCAGCAGCAGCACCGGCGTCTGCTGCGCCAAGGCACGGGCAAGCGAGGTGCGTGCTGCCTCACCACCGGACAGTGTCTGCACATCGCGACCGGCGAGGCCGGCAACATCCACCTCAAGTAACGCAGCTTCTACGATCTCCGCATCCTGCCGTGGTTGCGGTGGATGCGGCAGGCGCCCCATCGCCACCACTTCGCGCACGCTGAAGGCAAAGTGCACAGCATGATCCTGCGCCATCACCGCCCGCTGCAGGGCAAGCTCACGCACCGGCCAGTCGGCTAGTGCACGACCTTGCAGCAATGCCTGCCCGGCATCCGGCTCGGCATCACCGGCAAGCAGGGCCAACAAGGTCGACTTGCCTGCACCATTGGGACCAACCAGGGCGGTCAGCGTGCCCGCCTGTAACGCCAGATCAACACCCGCCAACACCTGGCGACTGCCACGCAGCACGCTGACCCCACGCAATTCCAGCAAGGGCGCGCTCATGCCCTACCCCCGCGCTTGCGCAGCACCAGCCACAGGAAGAACGGCGCGCCCAAGGCAGCGGAGAACAAGCCGAGCGGTATTTCCGAAGGCGGATCCAATGTGCGTGCGGCGGTATCGGCCACCACGATCAACAACGCACCGACCACGCCCGACAAAGGCAACAGCCAACGATGCCCGGGGCCAACCAGCATCCGCACCAGATGCGGCACCACCAGACCGACGAAACTGACGCTGCCCGCAAATGCCACCGCTGCACCAACCAGCAACGCACTGAAAGCGACCAGCAACAGTCGCGTGCGCGCGACATCCAGGCCGATATGGCGTGCCTGGCGCTCACCGAGCGCAAGCATGTCCAAGGGCGTGGCCAGCCGCAGCAGTGCCAGCAGGCCGATCACGAATACCGGCGTGACCGCGGCCACGTCGCTCCAACTGGCTTGCGCCAAGGAGCCCATCTGCCAGAACACCAGCGACTGCAGTTCACTCTCGCTGGCGATGTAGGTCAGGAAGCCGACCGCCGCCGAGCAGCCCGCACCAATCGCGATACCGACCAGCAGCAGGGTCGCGGTGCCTTCACCGCGCCCCGGCCGCGCCAGCAGATAGATCAAGGTCGTCGCGCCAGCACCACCCGCGAATGCCGCCAGTGGAATCAACCACACAGCGAATGCACCCGCGCCGAGCACGATGGCCGCCACCGCCCCCAACGCCGCGCCCTGGCTGACGCCGACGATGCCGGGATCAGCAAGCGGGTTGCCAAACAGACCTTGCAGTGCAACGCCGGCCATCGCCAGCGACGCACCAACCAATGCGCCCAACAGCGCGCGTGGAATGCGCAGCTGCCAGACCACGCCCATGTCGCGGGCACTGATCGACTGCGGATCCGCCAAGCCGAACTGCGCCGCCATCGCCCGCAGCACGTCGGCCGCAGGCAGCTTCAGCGGGCCGGTGCCGAACGACAACAGCACCGCCCCCAGCAGCACCGCCAGCAACAGACATAGCAACAGCGCGCCGTTCGGCCGCCGGACCTGCGCCGACATCATCCGCGCGACAACTCCGCCAGCGCCTGCGCCAAGGCCAGTGCACCGGCACCAGAACCCACGCTGGTGGATTTCAGTTCGACATCAGGCATCACCCAGACACGGTTGGACGCACCGGCCGGCGTGTGCTTCAGGGTTGGATAGGCCTTCCACAGGCCGGCTTCACCGCCGAACAGATGCAGGTCGTTCTCCGTTACCAGGATCACGTCTGGCGCTGCCGCAACAACGCCCTCGTTGCTGAGTTGGGAGTAGTTGGCCACGCCCGCTTCTTCGCCGATGTTGATGCCACCAGCGATGGTGATCAGTTGGTTGGCGGCGCTGTCGGCACCGGCCACGGTCGGCAGACCACCGGCGCCGCTCGCCGACAACGCGATCACCCGCGGGCGCTTCGCATTGTCCTTGGCAATGGCTGCGGCCTGATCGAGCTGTGCCTGCACCTTGCCAGCCAACTCCTCGCCCTGTGCAGACAGACCAAGCGCAGCAGCCACCTTGCGCACCTTGTCCGCCGGCGGCTGCAGGTCATCGATCACCACCGCGGCATGGCCGGTCGCGCGCAGGCGTTCGGCCAGCACCGAATGGCGGCGCAGGCTGTTGCCGAGGAACAGGGTTCCGTCCAGGCTCAGCACGCCTTCCACACCGGTGGTGCGGTTGAACAGGAAGTGCTTGGGGGCCGCCTTGCCTGCGACCGTTGCCGAGCGCTCCGGCGCGGCATAGACCTTGCCGCCCAGACCCAGCGCTTCGATCACCGCGATCACATCATCGCCCCCTGCGACGATGCGACTGATGTCGGTCACTTCGACCTCCACGCCATCGTCCGAGCGCAGCTTGGCCGGTAGCTGCGGCGCTGCTGCAGCCACCTGCGGCACGTCCTGCCCGGCCACGCGCTTCCAACCCGCCGGCAATACGCTCGCATCAGCGGCATCGGTAGCAGGCGCTGCAACTGCAGGGGCTTCGACTGCGGCCGGCGGTGGTGCCGGGCTGCGATCACAGCCGGTAATCAGCACGGCCAGCAGCAGGCCGAGGCTGGTCGGAACAAGGGTGGTGGCTTTCATCAACATTTCCTCGGTTACCAGATTGGCCGACGCATCGGAGCTGCGTGCCAGCCAGATTTTGATGGCAGTGCGGGAGATGCCGTTGCCGGCATCTCCCGCGCGTTTATCGCCTTGCCGCGCACAGGGCGCGGCGGATCACTCAGCGCTGCACAGGCAGCAGGCGGGTGATGCGATCGCCCTTGGCGTCATCGGCGCCCTTGGACTTGTTGATCGCGAACATCACCGCATCCGGGCCCTTGCTGACGTGGTTTGGGTAGGTGCCGCCGTCGAGGTTGGCAACGATCTTGCCGCCTTCATCAACCACCGTGACGGTGCCGGCAGCGCGGTTGCTGACATAGGCCAGGCGCGTGCTCGGGCTGTAGGACACGTTCAAGGAACCGGCGCCGACGTAGACATCGTGCTCGACCTTGGCCGTGGCCGGGTCGACGATCAGCAGGTTGTCGCTGCCCTGCGATACCACCAGCAGGCGCTTGGCCACCGGGTTCCAAGCAACGCCGATCGCATCACGCGCGCCGGCCAGCGGGAACACCTTCTCCACCTTGCCGCTGGCACCGTCGATGATCGCCGCCTCGGCGGCGGCCAGACTGACGGTATAGACCTTGCCGGTAGCCGTATCGATGTCCAGGCTGCCCGGAGTGAAGGTCTCGCCGCGCTTGCCGGAGGCGATGGTGATGTTGTCCAGCTGCTGCAGCGTGCGGGTGTCGAACACGCTGATGTAGTCGGCACCGGTGGCCGAGACATAGGCGCGGTTGCGCTGGGCATCGACCACCACGTCACGCGCATGCGACACCGCGCCGACCGGGTACTGCTTGACCAGCGACAGGTCGGACTGGCGGTAGACCGCCACCGTGTCCTGGCGGGTATTGGTCACCCACACATTGCCGTTGGCGTCGTCCACGCCCACGCCGTACACGGCGAACAGGTTGCCGTCATTGCCTGGTGCTGCCTGCGGCGATACACGGGCGATGATCTGCAGCGATTCCGGGTCCACCTTGAGCAGCTCGGACTGCTTCACCGGCGGGCGGCCGACGGCGCTGGTCACGAATGCGGCCTTGCTGGCCGGGCTGTAGGCGACCTGGTACAAGCCCTGCACCAGACGGTTGCTGGCGGCCTGGATGCGCTCCTGGCCGGACAGCGGCACTTCGCGCGAAACCTTCAGCGAGAACACCGCTGCGGCGTCCGGCGCAGCTGCACGCACCACGATCGGCTGCGGGCCGGCGACGGCATCGGCCGGGATAGCCAGCGTGCCGCTGAACTTGCCTTCGCCATTGGCGACATAAGGCTGTGCGTTGAGCACGGTCTCACCGCGCAGCAAGGTCACCTTCTGGCCCGGGGTGAAACCGTTGCCTTCAATACCGGTTTCGCTGCCCGGCAACACCACCGGTGCGGTAGCGCGCACGCTGCCGTTGAATGCGGTATCCGGCTGGGCGAATACCTGGGCGCCGGCAGCGCCGGTGGCCAGCAACAACGCCAGCCCGAGCAGATGCGGACGCGCCGCGCGGGCGGTGGTGGAAGCAGTAATAGAACGAACGTTTGCCATCGGGCATTACCTCTTGGGTGCTGCGCGACGTCGCGCGCATCGTGGGTTTCTGCCTGGGCGGTGACGCTGCCTGGGTAATGGAGTGCCGGGCCGTCGGCCCGGACTTGGAAGTCATATCAGGAGCGCGGCTCCGCGCTGCGATCACGCACGCCGGTGATTTCATGCAGCGCGCGCATCAACGAGGCGCGGAACATCGGGCCATGGCCGAGGCCATCGAACTGGTGGTACTCGACATCCAGTCCCGGCACCTGCCGCAGGCGCGCAGACAATTGCTCGGCGGCATCGGACGGTGCGCCGGAGACGCGCTTCAAGTGTGCCAGCACCCGTGGATTGCTCATGTCACGGTTGCTGGTATCGCGCTCACGCTCACCGCCACCAAGCATCAACAGCACCCGTGCCGGATGACCGGCGTTGTTACCGATGAACTGGCGCTCGGGAGCACCCAGCATCGCGCCCTGCTGCCACCACAACGACGGGCTGGCCGGCACATAGGTCTGGAATGCGCCGCTGCGCGTGTACAGCGTGTGCAGCACGAACAACCCGCCCAGCGAATGGCCCCACAGTGCCTGCTTGTTGGCATCGGTTGCCACGTGCTGTGCCAGCTGCGGACGGATGCGCCGCTCGATCACTTCCAGGAACGCATCGGCGCCACCGCCTACCGCCGCGCCGCCGTCTTCGGGCTGGTCGGCAATCGGCGTGTAATCGCGGGTACGGGCGGGCGAATCGATGCGCTGCTGGTTGTCGTAGCCGACAAACACCAGCACCGTTGGCTGCTTCTGCGCCAGTTCCTCCAGCAGCGGCGCGTCGAATTCCATCAACGCGCCATTGCCATCCAGCATCCACAGCGCCGGGAAACCCGCCGTCGGTGCCTTACCGGCAGGGATGCCGAGGTTGACCCGCCAGGTGCGCTGGCCATCATCACTGCGTACCACGAAGCGTTCAAAGCGGTAGTGCGCCGAGCCGGTGTCGGCAACGGTCTGGCCCATCAGCTGCGCAGGGTTGCGTTGCTGGGCCACTGCCATCGGCGCGACTACGCCGAGCAACACCAGCGAGGCCAGGGCGAGCAGTGAGTGAAAGCGGATACGCATGTGAGTTGTCATCGCTATGCCTGGATCAGAAGCCGACGGTCAGGTTCACCCAGTAGCTGCGGCCGGGCTCGTTGTAAGTGGCAGCACCCGCACCGGTGGCGCTGGTGCTGGTGGTGCCTTCGCGGAACAGACGCTTGTCGAACAGGTTGTTGATACCACCACCGACGCGCACCTTCGGCGTGATCCGGTACTGCCCACCCAGGCTCCACAAGTCATAGGCAGCGCGCGTATCCGGCGGCAATGCCGCACCGGTGGTGCTGGCCTGCGTCGCCGATTCCTGCTTGCCGTAGAAGGTGCCGGTCAGCATGAACGACAACTGCGCATTGACCTGCCAATCCAGGAAGGTGTTTACGGTGTACTCGGGAATGATGGACAGCGGCTGATCGGTGGTCTTGTCGACATTCTCGATCATCCAGGTGACATTGGTATTCCACGACAGCACATCGCCACCGCCGATCAGCGGCACCTTCACGTTGCCTTCGACGCCACGGATGATGGCCTCCGGCGCATTGGTCCACTGGAACACCTGACCCTTGGTGTCATTGGTGATGCCGATGCGGTCCTGGCCGGCAACGATCTTGTCCTTGTAGTCGTTGTGGAAATAGGTAACCGAGGCATGCCAGCCGTTGTCCGGCGCCCACTCGATGCCGATTTCCTTGTTGATGCTGGTTTCCGGATCGAGGTTGGCATTACCCATCACGTAGCAGCCAGAGCCTTGGTTCGGGCTCAGCACCGGGCAGCCATTGCCACGCGTGTAATAGAGATAGTCCGGGTTGGCCTGATAGAGGTTGGGCGCTTTGAACGCACGCGCGATGCCGCCCTTGATCGCCCAATCCTCGGCCAGCTTGAACTGCACATTGAGGCTGGGACTGAGGTTGTTGCCGAACTGCGAATGGTGATCGAAGCGCAACCCGGGGGTCAGCGTCCAGCGCTCGCCGATGTACAGGTTGTCCTCGACGAATACCGCCGCGAACTGCTGGTCGCTCTTGCCGGTGCGCACGCCGTCGTAACCTGGGATGCCGCCACCGCTACTGGAGGTCTGGGTCACCGAGTAGGGATCGTTGAGTTCCATGTCGCGGTACTCGAAGCCCAGCGTTGCGACCTGCTCGATGCCGCCCCAGTTCAGCGGCACATTGATCTCGCCGTCGACGCGGGTGGAGGTCAGCTCGGAGGTGGAGAAGGTCGCACCTTCGGTGATCGAACCTTCCGGGCCGCCGGCCAGGCCCTCATTCAAGCGGGTATTGTCGGTGTCGTCATAGGCCGCGGTGATGCGTGAGGTGCCCCAGTCGTAGCTGCCGCGATGGGTCAGGCCGAACGAGCGGCGCAGCATCACATTGGTTTCCGCGCCATACAGCGCATTCAAGCGCTCGAAGCCGTCACTGCTGACGCCGCGCTCGCCGGAGTAGATATTGCCCTGGCGGCTGACGCTGGCATCCAGTTCCAGCACATGGTTGTCGTTGATGTCATAGCGCAGCAGGCCGCTGATATCGCGGTTGCGCACACCTTCGCGGCCGGCTGGCGGCGTCACGCCGGTGGCGAACTTCTCATTGAGCGACAAGGCATCCGGCTCGGTCTTGTTGACGTTGCCGAACAGGCGGAACGACAGCTGTTCGCTCAACGGACCGGACAACTGGAAGCCGACGCGCTCGCTGTCGCCTTCGTCACTGTGCTCGGCCTGGCTGCCGTACAAGGTCAGCGAGCCGGTCAGGTCGCCGGTCGGCTTCTTGGTGATGATGTTGACCACACCACCGGAAGCACCCGAGCCGTAACGTGCAGCGGCCGGACCACGCAGCACTTCGATGCGCTCGACCGCTTCGGCCGGCACCCAGTTGCTGTCGCCGCGGCTGTTGCGCTCGCCGCTGCGGCCCATGCGTACCGAATCACGCGAACTGACCGGGCGACCATCGATCAGGATCAAGGTGTTTTCCGGGCCCATGCCGCGGATGTCGATCTGACGGAAATTGCCGTAGGAGCCGGATGCGGTATTGCCGGTCAGGTTGATGCCGGGCATGCGCCGGATCACTTCAGACAGATCGTTGGCCGGCGGCAGGCGTTCCAGATCGACAGAGGTGATCACCGAGCTGCCCAGTGCCTGCTTGGCGATCTGTTCGGCGGTGACGTGCACGGTGTCGATGTCGGTCGCCGGTGCCGCGCCTTCGGCCAGTGCCGGACCGGCGAGCAAGGCGCTCAATGCCAGCGCAGCGGAAAGGGGATGGCGGGACAACAAGGCACGCGCGGACAACCGCGACGACGAACGACGGGACATGGGGGAAAGCCTCTCGACAGTGGGGATGCGCCCCTCTGGCGAACAGCTTGAGGAACGACGGATATCGAATGCAGCTGCCGGAAACAAACGCCAGACAGGCTGCGGATTGCCCGTATTCTACACTAAATGAGAATGATTATTGATAACTACGGGCAATGAGGTTGTGGCCTCTGATTTGTAGGAGCGGCGTAAGCCGCGAAGCTGATAGACCGCCCGATTGCGGAAATCCCTGCGACTTCATTGCTGTCGGCTTCGCGGCTTATGCCGCTCCTACAAAAGCCCGGCTACGCGACGATCGCCACCAACTCACGCATATCGTCGATCACCGCCACTGCTTCAGCCGCATCCAGATCCAGGTCGCGCGAATAGCCATAGCGCACCAGCACGATCGGCATGCCGGCATTGTTGGCCGCGCCCAGATCGGTGCCCGAATCACCAACCATCAGGCAATCCACCACCGGCTGCTGCAGCAAGCCTGCCACATGCAACAGCGGCTCCGCTGCAGGCTTGCGCTGCGGCAAGGAATCGCCACCAATGATGTGCGCGAAGAAGCCAGCAATGCCCAGATGCTGCAACAAGGGCGCAACCATCGCCGCCGGCTTGTTGGTGCAGATCGCCATCGGCAGGCCGCGGGCCTGCAATGCGGTCAAGGCCTCACCAACGCCGTCGTAGAGGCGCGGGCTGCGCAGCAGGCAGGCCTTGTAATGGCCCATGAAAACCGACATCACCTCTTCCAACGTCAACGCACTGCCTGCGTTCGCCAATGCGGTGGACACCAGATTGCGTACACCCTCGCCTATCCAGCTGCGTACCGTCGCCTCGGAGACGCGCGGCAACGCCAGCTCTTCCAATGTGAGGTTCACTGCCTCGGCGATATCACCTGCGCTGTCCACCAGCGTGCCATCCAAATCGAACACCAAGGCCGTAATCGCCACGCATCCACACTCCCGGAAAATGAGCATCGATTGTAGCGGCGCCGCGTCGCGCAGAGGATGTACTCAATCCAGCGAGATGCCGCGAAACAAATCACCCTGGATCACCAGCTCTTCGCGATCACGGAAGCCCGACAAGCCCACGCCGACCAGGCGATAGCGCGTATCCGCCGGCAACTGCACGCGCTGGCACAAGGCCAGGGCGATGTCGCGCAGGTCTTCAACCGAGCTTGGCGGGGTATCCGGTGTATAGCTGCGGGTGAGAATGCGGAACTGCGCGGTCTTCAACTTCAGCACGACGGTGTGACCGATGCGCTCGGTACGCCCGGTTGCACGCCAGGTGCGCTCGGCCAACTGGGTGATCGCTTCGTCGAACTCGCCCATGTGCAGGTCTTCGGCGAAGGTATCCTCGGAAGAAATCGACTGCACCGGCTGGTCCGGTTCCACCGGCCGCTCGTCGATGCCACGCGCGCGCCGGTACAAACCCGCGCCAAAACTGCCGAACAAGGCCTGCAGTTGTTCAAGCGGCAGCGCGCGCAGATCACCGACGGTGACAATGCCCAGCGCCGACAGCTTGCCTTCCATCACCTTGCCCACGCCCGGCACCCGCTTGACCGGCAAGGGCGTCAGGAACTGCTCCACCTTCGACGGCGGCACCACGAACTGGCCATCGGGCTTGCGCCAGTCCGAGGCCACCTTGGCCAGGAACTTGTTCGGGGCGATGCCTGCCGAGGCGGTCAAGCCGGTGGTCTCGCGGATCTGCGCGCGGATGGTACGTGCGATCTCGGTGGCGATACCGTCGCAGCTCGGCGATTCGGTGACGTCGAGGAAGGCCTCATCCAGCGACAGCGGCTCCACCAGCGGGGTGTGCTGCAGGAAAATCTCGCGGATCTGCCGCGACACCGCCTTGTAGCGGGCAAAGTCCGGCGGCACGAATACCGCATCCGGGCACAGGCGCTCGGCGCGCAGCGCCGGCATCGCCGAACGCACCCCGAATTTACGGGCTTCGTAAGAGGCCGCGCAGACCACCGAACGCGCCCCGCGCCAGGCCACCACAACCGGCCTCCCGCGCAAACCGGGGTCATCACGTTGCTCCACGGACGCATAGAAGGCGTCCATGTCGACGTGGATGATCTTGCGTTGTTGGCTCAAGGCAACAGTCTCAAAAGGTCGCCAACATGATAGCTGTTGTCGCTAAATGCACACTTGTCCTCACAAATGTACTTATTCATACCTCCCGTAACAGCCCGCGAACGGCGCTTATCTGCAGCTAACATACGCAACCGTCCAGTTAAAACATTTGATTGAACGGAAATGCTGCAGCATGCTCCGGGGCTCGCAATGGCTTTGGATTACCCCGGATGACCCGTCTGCATGCTTTCTCGCGCGACCAGCTGCTGGCCAGCGCGCGTGGCGAACTTTTCGGCCCGAACAAAGGCCGTCTCCCCAATGACCCGATGCTGATGTTCGACCGCATCACCGAGATCCGCGAGGACGGTGGCGCACACGGCAAGGGCATGATCCGGGCCGAGCTGGATATCCGTCCTGACCTGTGGTTCTTCGGCTGCCACTTCATCGGCGACCCGGTGATGCCCGGCTGCCTGGGCCTGGATGCCATGTGGCAGCTGACCGGCTTCTATCTCACCTGGTTCGGCGCAGAAGGCCGCGGCCGTGCGCTGGGCTGTGGCGAGGTCAAGTTCACCGGCCAGGTGCTGCCCAGCGCCAAGCTGGTGCAGTACGAAATCGATGTCTCGCGCGTGATCAACCGCAAGCTGGTGATGGCACAGACCGACGCCCGCATGCTGGTCGACGGCCGCGAGATCTATACCGCCAAGGACCTGCGCGTAGGTCTGTTCACCTCAACCGAGAGCTTCTGATGCGTCGTGTCGTCATTACCGGCATGGGCATCACGTCCTGCCTTGGCAACGATCTGGATACCGTCTCCAGCGCCCTGCGTGACAGCCGCCCCGGCATCGTCGCCCTGCCCGACCACGCCGAAGCCGGCCTGCGCAGCCAGATCGGCGGCAAGGTCGACATCGACCTGGACGCGCAGGTAGACCGCAAGCTCAAGCGTTTCATGAGCGATGCCGCGTCGTACAGCTACATTTCCATGCGCGATGCCATCGCCGATGCCGGCCTGGACGAAAGCCAGGTCAGCAACGTGCGTACCGGCCTGATCGCCGGCTCCGGCGGCGGCTCCAGCGAATGGCAGGTTGAAGCGGCCGATCTGCTGCGCAACCGTGGCGTACGCAAGGTAGGCCCGTACATGGTGCCGCGCACGATGTGCTCGACCGTGTCGGCCAACCTGGCCACCGCCTTCAGCATCAAGGGCCTGAGCTACTCGCTGTCGGCCGCCTGCGCCACCTCGGCACATTGCATCGGCGCTGCCGCCGACCTGATCCGCCATGGCGCCCAGGACGTGATGTTTGCCGGTGGCGGTGAAGACCTGCATTGGTCGATGAGCGTGATGTTCGACGCCATGGGCGCACTGTCCACCAGCTTCAACGAAACGCCGGCCACCGCGTCGCGCCCGTACGACGCCAACCGCGACGGCTTCGTCATCGCTGGCGGCGCCGGCATGCTGGTACTGGAAGACTACGACCACGCCGTGGCCCGTGGTGCACGCATCTATGCCGAACTGGTTGGTTACGGTGTGACTTCCGACGGTGCCGACATGGTTGCCCCGTCCGGCGAAGGCGCGGTGCGCTGCATGAAGATGGCGATGGAAGGCCTGGACCGTCCGATCGATTATCTGAACACCCACGGCACCTCGACGCCGCTGGGCGACGTGACCGAGCTCGGTGCGGTGCGCCAGGTGTTCGGTGACGCCGTGCCGCCGCTGTCGTCGACCAAGGCGCTGTCGGGCCACTCGCTGGGCGCTGCCAGCGTGCACGAGGCGATCTACTGCCTGCTGATGATGCGTGATGGCTTCATGGCTGGCTCGGCGAACATCGAAACCCTGGACGAGCGTGTGGAAGGCTTCCCGATTCTGCGCAAGACGCAGGATGCGAAGCTGGACACGGTGATGTCGAACAGCTTCGGCTTTGGCGGCACCAATGCAACGCTGATCTTCGGCCGGGTTTGATGGCGGAGTGATCTGAAAGAAAACAGCCGCGAAAGCGGCTGTTTTTTTGTGCTTTGGCTTTGCTGTTGCTGTTGCTGTTGCTGTTGCTCTAGATCTTGCTATCCCCTCTCCCGTTTCCGGGAGAGGGGTAGGGGTGAGGGGAAGCTTTTGCTTTGCTTTTGCTTTGCTTTTGCTTCAGCTGTAGCCGTTGATCTACTGCTCCGAAAAACAACGGCAACAGCAATGGCAACAGCAACAAGCAGGAGCTGCCCTCACCCCTACCCCTCTCCCGCAGGCGGGAGAGGGGAAAGCAGAGCATGAGCAGAGCAAAGCTGGGCAAAGCCAAGGCCAAACCCAAAGCCAAAGCCAAACCAAAGCAGAGCGAAAGCGAAAGCGGAAGCGGAAGCGGAAGCGGAGCCTAAGCCGAGCCCAAGCCCAAACCCAAACCCAAACCCAAACCCAAGCAAAGCTTCCTCAGTCGTAATTACTCAACGCCAGCGACAGCAACGCCTTGGCCTGCTCACGCAGGGACTGCGGCTCCACAATCTCCGCGTCCGAGCCGTAATGCAGCACGTCCATCAACAGCTCGCGCGACACGCTGTACGGCACCTTCAATTCATAGCGCCCATCAGCAAGGAACCGGCCCTGCTGCTTGGAATGCCAATGCTCATCGGCCACCCAGCGCGCGGCCTTGGCACTGAACACGATGGTCGCCCAGCCCTTCGGTGCGCCCGAGAAAATGCCGTAACTGGCCGCCAACTGCTCGTTCAATTCCTCATCGGCGACATCGCGTGCCGGCTGGTCCAGCAGCCGCGCCTGATGGATGCGATCCACCGCGAAGCTGCGTACCGCCTCACGACTATGGTCCCAGGCATCCAGGTACCAGTTGTCCCGGTAATGGGTAATCCGCTGCGGTGACACCGTGCGGCGGGTTGCCTCATCGGTGGAACGTGCGCGGTATTCAAAGGACAGCTGCTTGCGCTCCAGCACACCGGAGGCCACCGTACGGAAACTGGCTTCATCCAGCTTGCGGCCGCGGTGCGGAATCACCCGCACCCGCTCCACCGGCCAATGCGAGGCTCCAGCCTGTGCGGCCAACAAGCCCTCGATGCGCTGCTGCAGCGGCGCCAGCATCGACGACAACACCCCGCCGCCAGTGCGCGACAGCAAGTGCTGCGACGCCAGCAAGGCGTGCAGCTCCTCCGAGCTCAGCCACAAGCCTGGCAGCTCGAAACGGTCGCTCTCCCCACTCAGGTAGCGGAACCCGGCCTCGCCATCGCCCTCCACCGGCGCCATCAGCGCGTCACGCAGGAAGGCCAGGTCGCGGTAGACCGTGGCACGGGAACAGCTCAACTCCTCCTGCAACCGCATCACCGTTACCGGATAGCGGGCGGACTTGAGCAGACGATGCAGCGCGTTGATGCGTTCATAGCGGTCCATGCCCGGATTATGTCCGACTCCGGGCGCCAATGGAGCAGGCCGGCCCCCGCATAACAGCGAATGAAGCCCCGGCCCGCCATCGGCCTGGGGGTCAGGGACCATCCGGTATCATCCAATCGCCAACCATTCCCGTCTCTCCCATGGAGATCCCCCTGATGTCCCTGCGTGTTTCCTTGATGCTGCCGTTGCTGCTGGCCGCCCCGCTGGCCTGGGCCGACGACGCCTCCGACCTTGCCGCCATGACCTCCCCATGGAGCGGCAGCGGCGGTGAGCTGGGCTTTGCCTCGGCCCACGGCAACAGCACCACCGAAAGCTTCAACGGCCGCCTGAAGCTGCGCTACACCGACGACGACTGGATCCACAACATGGATCTGTTCGGTCTGCGCTCCAGCGCCGAATACACCGAGACCTCGGACGACGGCAGCACCCGCCGCAAGCGCCAGACCACCGCCAATCGCTACACCGGCAGCGCCGGCAGTGCATTGCAGCTGGGCGAGCACCGCCAGCTCACCGCCACCGTGCGTTACGAAAGCGACGATTTCGCCACCTACGACCGCCAGGCCAGCTTCGGTCTGGGTTACGGCACGCGCCTGATCGATGGTGAGCGCCTGATCCTGGACACGCAGATCGGCCCGGGTGTGCGTCGTTCGCACAACGCCGATACCGACGAAGACCGCACCGGCCTGATTGGCCGCGGCCTGTTCGACCTGAAGTACGCGCTTACCGAGAACACCGAACTGGTGAATTCGCTGCTGGTGGAATCGGGCTCGTACAACACCTTCGCGCAGAACGACTTCGGCGTCTCGGTCAGCATGAACAAGCACTTCGCGCTGAAGGCCGGCTGGCAGGCCCGCCACAACAGCGACGTCGCCGAAGACAAGCGCAAGACCGACACCCTGACCACGATGAACGTGGTTTACAGCTTCAAGTAAGCAGGTACCGGGCCATGCCCGGCATTCGCCTCACTGTAGTGCCGAGCCATGCTCGGCAAGAGGCGTTACCAGCCAATCCTGCAGAACCAGCATTGGTTCTGTTGATTTTGTGGGAGCGGCGTCAGCCGCGAAGCTGGCCATGCTTGCGCGCCGCTGAAAGCGGCGCTCATGTTGTTTTCGGACATTTGTGGCTTCGCGGCTTACGCCGCTCCTACAACAGCTGGCTCAGCGCAACAGCTCGCCCGCGCCGCCGGCCAGCAGCTGACGTGCGACTTCCTGACCCAGGGCTTCCGGGTCGCTCGCCGGGCCTTGCGCCTGCGCACGTACCGCGCGGCCATCGGCGACACCGCCGACCAGGCCCTGCAACCACAGGTCATCACCACGCCACTGCGCCAAGCCAGCCACCGGCACATGGCAGCTGCCATCGAGCGCGCGGTTCATCGCCCGCTCCGCTTCCACGCAGGTGCGGGTGGCGGCATCGTCCAGCGCCTTGAGTAGTGCGATCGTGCCCGCATCGTCCTGTCGGCACTCAATCGCCACCGCCGCCTGTGCGGGCGCCGGCAGCCACTGCGGGGCGACCAGGCGATCACGGATGCGTGCGCCCAACTCCAGGCGTTCCAGACCAGCACAGGCCAGGATGATGGCGTCGTATTCGCCGGCATCCAGCTTGGCCAGACGGGTGTTGACGTTGCCGCGCAGGTCGCGCGACTGCAGGTCCGGGCGCAATGCGCGCAGCTGTGCCTGCCGGCGCAATGAAGAAGTGCCGACGCAGGCACCCTGCGGCAAGGCATCCAGCGACGCATAGGTGTTGGAGACGAAAGCGTCAGCCGAGTCGGCGCGGGTCAGGATGGCCGGCAGCACGAACGGCGCTTCCAGCTCCATCGGTACGTCCTTGAGCGAATGCACCGCGCAATCGGCTTCGCCGCGCAACATCGCCAGCTCCAGCTCCTTCAGGAACAGGCCCTTGCCGCCGATGGCCGCCAGCGAGCGGTCGAGGATTTCATCGCCGCGCGTGCTCATCGGCACAAGCTCCACCTGCAGCCCCGGATGGGCCTGGCGCAGGCGGTCGGCGACGTGTTCGCTCTGCCACAGGGCAAGCGGGCTCTTTCGGGTGGCGATACGCAGGATGCTCATGCGGCCATTATCGCCGCTGCCAGCCCCTGGGTCACAGCCGTTCCATCTCGGTCTTCAGCCCGGCCACACAGCGGCGGCTGATTTCCAGCGGATGCGGCACATCACGCAGCACCGCCTGCACCTGCCCGGCCGGGGTGCGGCGGACTTCCTGCAGCCTGTCGCGGGCGATCAGGCAGTTGCGGTGGATGCGGATGAAGCGCCCGGAGAACTCGTCCTCCAGCGAGCGCAGCGACTCTTCGATCAGGTCCTCGCCGCGCAGGTGATGCACCACCACGTATTTTTCCTCGGCCTGCAGGTAGAGGATGTCTTCCACCGGCACCAGACGCAGGCTGCCGCGCAGGCGCGCGCACAGCATCCGTCGCGGTTGCGTGGCCGCAGCCGGGGCGGCATTGGCGCGGCCGGCAATGAAGGTGCGCGCACGTTCCAGCGCGGCGGCCAGGCGCTCGCCGCGCACCGGCTTCATCAGGTAATCGATTGCCGCCGCCTCGAAGGCCGACAAGGCATGGGCGTCGTAGGCGGTGCAGAACACCACCGCCGGGCGCGGCTCGAAGCGCGCCAGGTGACGGGCAACTTCCAGCCCGTCGATGCCCGGCATGGCGATGTCCAGCAACACCAGATCCGGCTGGGTCTGCGCGCAGACCTGCAAGGCGTCGTTGCCATTGGCAGCCTCGCCAACCACATCCACCCCCGCAAGCTCGGCCAGCAGCGCGCGCAAACGCTCGCGTGCCAATGGCTCGTCATCGGCGATTACTACCTTCACACCTCGTACCTCGCTCACGGCTCCCCAGTCGTGGCGACATGGTAGCCGGGTTCGCTGCACGCCGCCGTCAACAATCCGGCAACTGCGGTACAGCTCACAAAGGGATCAGATCTGCGCGAAACGGGCCTGCAGCCAGTCGCCCAGCGCGTGGATCTCTTCGCCGCAGACCTGGTGGGCCATCTGGTAACGGTGCCATTCCACGCCGAAGCCCAGCGTCTTGAGCACCTGCGCGCTGTGCTCGGCGATCTGCAGCGGAATCACTGGATCAGCGCTGCCATGGGCCATGAACACCGGTTGCGCGATAGCGCCGTCGACCAACTGCGACGGGGCGGCATCCACTTCCGGCAGATAGGTCGACAAGGCTGCCAAGCCCGCTACCGGCTCGCTGCGCTTGAGGCCGGCGGACAAAATGATTGCCCCGCCCTGCGAGAAGCCGGCCAGCACGATGCGCTTGGCGGGAATGCCGCGAGCCTGTTCACGGGCGATCAGCTCTTCCAGCTGCGCTACCGATTCGGCGACACCCTTGGCATCGGCGCGGCTGCGGAAATCCATGCTGACGATGTCGTACCAGGCGCGCATCGGCATGCCGTTGTTGATGCTGACCGGGCGCTTGGGCGCATGCGGGAACACGAAGCGGATCGCCGGCCACTGCGGGCGCACCAGCTCGGGCACGATAGGCGCGAAATCATGGCCATCGGCACCCAGGCCATGCAGCCAGATCACCGACCATTCCGGCGACGCGCCGGTTTCCTGCTCCACTGTTTCCAGCATGTGCACAACTCCCAAAGACAGGCGGGAATTATGCCTGCCCGGCGCAACGATCGGTGCAGCCGGCAGTTTGTAGGAGCGGCGTGAGCCGCGAAGCTGGTGGTGTTACCGGCTGAAGCCCGGCCGGCTACCTGCACGTAGATCGCCGGCCAAGTGGCGGGGCATTGCCATCGGCTTCGCGGCTTACGCCGCTCCTACAAAAGCCAAAGCCTTCAATCCTGCAGCGGTTCCTTCAGCGCGGCCGCACGCAGCTCGGCGGCACGCAGCAATACCGGCGGCGGTGCGTTCTCTTCCGGAATGCACAGCAGGCCGTGCCTGCGCAGCCAGTCACCGGCTTTGCGCGAGGAGGTCCATGCCACCACCGGCACTGCCAGCGCCATGCCGATCACCACCGGCGCCATCCAAGCCGCCAGCGGCGGCGACACCAGATAGGCGGCTACACCCATCACCACGCCGAACACGCTCAGGCCGCCATAACTGCGCAACAAGGCGCTCACCGAAATACTGCCGTCATCGCGCTGCTGCGCGTCCCAGCCCGAGTCCTTGCCGGCCAGCACTTCGGCCACACCGCGCGACTGCACATACATCACCACCGGCGCCATCAATGCCGCCAGCACGGTTTCCAGCAGCATCGAGATCAAAGCGCGGAACCAGCCGCCGCAACCAATGCGCTCCTTGCGCGAGGTCAGCATCGCCACATAGCCCATGAGCTTGGGCGACAGCAGCGCGACCATGGTCACCACGAATACCCAGAACACGCCATCCTGATCCAGTCCACGCCAGTAATTCGCCGGTGCCATCTGCAGGTGCAGGTGGAACTCCTCGGCCAGATCAATGCCGCCGTGGATCAGCGGAATGGCAATACCGATCAGCATCAGCATCGCCCACATCGGTGCGGTGAAGTAATGACCGATGCCGATCAACATATGCACGCGGTTGACCCAATGCAGGCCCGGCGTGGCCACGACCTTGGAGTGCTGCAGGTTGCCCTGGCACCAGCGGCGGTCACGGATCAACAGATCGGTCAGGGTCGGCGGGCCTTCTTCGTAGCTGCCGTGCAGGTAGGGCACCATGTGTGCGGCCCAGCCACCACGGCGTATCAGTGCGGCCTCGACGAAGTCGTGGCTCAGCACGTGACCACCAAACGGCTTGCGCCCCGGCAGTTCCGGCAGACCCGCTTCTTCGGCGAATGCCTGGGTGCGGATCACCGCGTTATGGCCCCAGTAATTGCTCTCAGCGCCGTGCCACCAGGCCACGCCATAGGCCATCACCGGCCCGTACACGCGGCCACCAAACTGCTGCATGCGGGCGAAGGCGGTGCGGCCACCGACCACCGCCGGCAGCGACTGGATCAGGCCGACGGTCGGGTGGTTTTCCATTGCCGACACCAGACGCACGATCACATCGCCGGTCATCAGGCTGTCGGCGTCGAGGATCAGCATGTGCGGGTAGGCGCCACCGAAGCGGCGCACCCAGTCGGCGATATTGCCGGCCTTGCGGCCCACATTGCTGGCGCGGCGGCGGTAATACAGCCGCTCGGCACCGCCAGTGGCCTCGACCAGACGCGCGAACACCTGCTCTTCGGCACGGCCGATGGCATCGCGGGTGGTATCGCTGAGCACGTAGAAATCGAAGTGATCCAGCTGCCCGGTCGCGGCTACCGATTCGTAGATGGCCTGCAGGCCGGCCATCATCCGGCGCGGGTCTTCGTTATAGGTGGGCATCAACAAGGCGGTACGGCTGCGCAGCTGCGGCAGCGGCGTATCCGGGAAGATGCCGAGCTTGCGGCGGCCACGCAGCAGCGCCTGCAGGCCGGCCAGGCTGCTGACGAATGACATCGCAATCCAGGCGAACAGCAGCACGAACAGGCCGAGCAGACAGGCCTCGAGCACGTTGATGCCGCCATTGGACAACACCCGCGCCATCAACCAGGTGGCGAGCAGCGTGGTCAGCGCGGTGCTGCCGAAGACGTATAGCCGGCGCAGGCCGATATTGGCCGGGGCGGTCTTCTGCCGCGACACATGCAGCTTGCCCGAGCGCAGCGACTGCTCGGGCATTGCCAAGGGGTGCTCGGCCGGGAGCACGGCGATGCCGGCATCCAGCCCGTTGTCGGTACTGACCGTAGAGCTCATCGACCACCCCGCTGCGTGACCTGCAGCCCGTGCTGGTGACACACCTTGCCGTAACGCTGTTTGCTTGCGTGTTGCACCTGAAATCCTTGAAGGAGAAGCCGACCAGCCGGGAAAACTAGAAGAACCAACTTAAACCTGCGGCAAACGAAGCCTGCCGGTCGCGATGCGGGAGCCCCCTCGAACCACCTCGCTGCGGGCGCCAACACGCCCAGCCGGGCCGCTCCGGGCCCAACCGCCGCAATCCCTTCACGGCATCGGCGACGGGGAATTATCCATCATCAATTCGACAGGTACACCTGTGCCAGTCAGTTTGACGCTGGCGCTGTGCGCGGATGGGGCTTGCGCGCAGCCCCAGGAGCACAGGCTCCACGCTTGCCAAGGGCTGCATCAAACAGCCGCAGTAGCGCCCTTTTCCCGCCAGACCTGAAGCGGAGGCGCTGGCAGAACCACGCGTTCGGCAGGCTGGGCTGTGCCGGCACACTACCGCCAGCTGGCGTGCCGATGGCGGTACACAAGCATCTTCACTGAGCCACATGAGGCAGCGCGCAGTTCACGGCGGGCCAAGCAGCTCGAACAAACCGCCAATGGCACGACCCCAGAACCGGAATGACTTCGCCTCAGGCATCTGAATCCGGCTGCAGCGCGCTGCGGTGAACAGAGCGCAAACACGCGCACGCACAACGCAGGCTAAATCCGGCCCTGCTCACAACGCGATCACAACATTGCGCTCACCTGCCGCAAACCCTGCAATGCGCAGTCTGGACCTGTCTGCAGCGACGCAGACGTTTCCGGAGACCGTTCGTGGACCGCAACCGTGTTGAAGGCACCAAACACGAAATCAAGGGTGCCATCAAGGAAGCTGCTGGAAAGTTGACAGGCAATAGAGCCCAGCAGATGGCCGGCAACATGGAGAAAAATGCAGGAAAAGCACAGAAAGCAATGGGCAAGGCTGCAGACGAGGTAAAGCATCGACATTCATGACGACCGCATCACTCCGCAAGAACTGCTTCCGCAACGCACATAACCGGACCCCGTAACACCCGGCAACACTGTGCAGTTCCAATGGCGCGACCGTGTGGAAGCCGGCCGCGCCATTACATCAGCAACGAATCAGAGCTTGCGCTCGGACAGCAGGCCAATGCGACGGAACCACAACTCCAGCGGCACCGTCACCAGCGGCGGCAACGCCGCCAACAAGGCCAGCAGCACCGCCCACAGCGGCCAGCGCAGCTTGAACCACGCGTACAGCGTGACCACGACGTAGAACAGGAAGGCCAAGCCGTGCAGGCGGCCGAACAGCCACACACCCAACTCGGTGGTGCCAGTGCCGTACTTGAGCAGCATGCCGATCAGCAGGCCGGCCCAGGTCACGCCTTCAATCAGTGCGGCAGCAGCGAACAGCTTGCCGGCGGGGGTCATTGGTTTGGCAGACATCGGTTCCATCAGGGGTGCGGGAGAAGCGGGATTGTAGGCGAGAATGCGTCGCATCCGCACACGATCAGATCCAGCCCCGCCGTTTGAACCACAGCAGCGGCACCACGATGCTCAGGCCTACCGCGGCCAGCGCGATGGCGTAGCCGTAATGCCAATGCAGTTCCGGCATCGAGGCGAAGTTCATGCCCCACACCCCGACCAGCACGGTTGGCGGGATGCCGACCACCGAGGCCACGGCCATCACCTTCATCACCTCGTTCTGGTCCATGTTGATCAGGCCGAGCACGCTGTCCAGCAGGAACTCGTTGCGGTCGCCCAGTTGCTGCTCGAACTCGCTCAGCGATGTCAGGTCCTTGACCACCAGTTTGATCCGCTTCGGCGCATCCGCCCCAAACCAGTCAGGCGTCGCTTCATCCAGGTAACTCATCATCCGCAGCATGCCGTGCAAGGTGTTATGCAGCGCGCCGATGCGGCGGCCCATCATCCCGACCTCGTGCAGCATCTGCTCCAACCGGCGTGAAGCGCGCTTGCCCCTGGGGTGGTTGAATGCCTGGCGCGAGAACTCGCTCATCGTACTTTCCAGCGATTCCAGCAGATCGGCCAGGCGATCAACGATGTGCTCGATCATGCGCAGGAACAGGTCCGCCGAGCCGTGGCAGGGACGTTTGCCCAGCTCCGCCTCCACGCCTTCAAGTGCATCGATGCGGTGCTCGCGCTGCACCACCAATGCATTGGGTGCGACCACGAAACCCAGCGGCCCGACCACATGCTCCACCTCGTACTGGAAGCGCGGCAGATTCAGCACCAGCGCTTCGCCTTCAACGCGTACCCGGCTGCTGAATTCGATCTCGCTGATGCCGGCACGATCGGGAATAAGGAAGCCCACCTGCGCTGAAGCCTGCGCCAATTCCTCCGGTGTTGGTTGGCACAGATCCACCCATAACGACGTTGGCGCCGTGCCGCCAGCAGCGGTGGCGAGGGTGCGGCATTGGAGCATGGTGTGATTCCGCGTCGAGACCAGCGTTCATCCTCGTCTGCGAGGCACGCCGAGTAAAGGCTCAGGGCCGTTGCTGCTTGGCGTACCAGCTCGCATACGGCGTGTTCTTGGCCAGGTGACGGTTGAAGTCCGGTGCACCGTCCTGCCACCACACCGGTCCGCGCTCACCCAAGCCACGTTTGGCCGCATCCACCGCCGTCCCGGCCTTGGCCAGCCGTTCCCTGTCACCTGAACGACGCGCCGCACCCACCTCCCGCCGTGCGGCCATCAGCTGGCTCACCAGCGATGCGCGCATCTGCTCGGGCAAGCCCGGGTTGCTGGCCCGCCATAGCCGACCGCGTACCACCAGATAGCGGCCGTCAGGTGTGCGCAGCGGTGCTTCGGCCATCCCGGGTCTCCTGCGGGCAAGCGACACCGGAGTATCCCACTGCCACCCGGTTGCAAAGCGCGCCCGCCTTCACGCAAGCTCGCCATTCCTTCAACCACCAGTCCAGCCATGCAAGACAACATCATCCAGATCATCCCCGCCGACGGCTGGGTAGCCGTGTTCGAAGAAGCCGGTGACGAGAGCGCCCAGAGCCTGGTGTGCTTCGCGGTAGTGGAAGAAGCCGGCAAGCGCGCCGTGCGCCCGATGCTGGCCAACGGCAAGCAGATCGGCTTTGCCGACACCCTGCCCAACTTCGTCCGCGTCGAAGAAGCCGACGCTTTCGAAGAAGAGGATGAAGACGAAGAGGACGAGGAAGAAGAAGACGAAGAAGAGGAGGAGGAAGAAGAGGCCTGAGCCGCTTCTTCCGACTTTGCTTTGAAGACCTTGTGGGAGCGGTGTGAACCGCGAAGCTGGTGGCGTTTCAGACCGGTGGCTTCGCGGCTTACGCCGCTCCTGCAGGCACGCTTCAGGCATTACCCGCAACCAAGAATTCGCCTATCTGGCAACTGCTAATGCTTGTGCTGTGCACGGCCCGAGCCCGATTTCTTTCCGCCGCCATCCTGCTTGTTCACTGTCGCCCAGGCGATGCGCTCGGCGTCCGCCTTCGAACGCCCCTGCTTGCGCTCACTTTCCTCGATATGCGCGGCCTGTCGCTTCTGCTTGCCTGTATAAGCGCTCTTGTCACCCTGAGTCATCGTCATGCTCCGCTGCGGGATAGCTCCACGCTAGGCATGCAGGCGTAAGCATCACGTGCATGTTGGTGAAGCATCCCCATACTCATCCACGGCTTCAGCTCGCAGTGACGTAGTTGAATACCGGGGCGTTCGTGTGCAGCTAACAACAAAGGCGCACGAGGCTAACTCCATGCTTGCTAGGGTCGAGATGGGCCAGTGCGATGTTGGCTCTGTTCTCCAAACCAAAGGAGCATCGTGATGAAACACTTGCACCTACGGAGTGTACTGTTGATTGCCGTAACGCTACCCACCTGTACGCCGGTAGCCACCGCCGGCGCGCCAGCCGTACAGGAAAGCCCACCGGCAGCAGCGCTCGGCCAAGACGCCGCCGATCAACCTGGCAGCGACGCGTGGATCACCCGCGAAGTCAAGGAAAGACTATCCAGCGCAGCAGACATGCCGGGCATGGAAATCCACGTGGAAACACGCGGCGGCATGGTCTCCCTGAGTGGCCAGGTGGCAAGCCAGGCAGATGCTGACCGCATGGTCAATATCGCGCGCACGGTGGACGGTGTCATCAGTGTCGACGACAGCCGGCTGATCATCGGCGGCAAACCGCCGCAGTAAGCACAACGGCCAATGCACGATACAAACATACACAGCGCGCCGAAGCCGGAGCACATGCGTGGGCGCGATGCGTGGGCGAAGCGCTGGCTGCAAAACAATGGTGGCAAAGCGACGTCGACACGGAACAACGTCGTTGAGCCGCGGGCGCGCATCCTTCAAGAGTGCCGAGCCGTGCCCGGTGGAGGCTTTACCGGGAAGGCCCCTACCGAGCATGGCTCGGCACTACACCCCCTCCCTTTCGCGTAGCGAAGGGGAGGGCTGGGGAGGGATTGGCTCTTCGCCTGCTGCAGCAACATCAGCTTCGCCAAACTGCCAAAGTGCCACCTGTAGTGCCGAGCCATGCTCGGCAGAGGCATTGCCGGGAAAGCCCCTGCCGAGCATGGCTCGGCACTACCGAGTTGCAGACGTTTCCTGCTTCGCGGCTTACGTCGCTGCTACGCCCGCATGCGGCGCAGCGCCAGATTGTAGCTGCTTGCGTAGATCGCGGTTACCGATAGCGGCACCACGATCGTCTTCAGGATCTCAGGTGTTCCGGCAATCCAATGGATGCTGCTGAGCAGGGTCAATGAAACCGCAACAGCAACCACTGGCGGCACCCAATAGCCGCTGATTCCAGGCAAACGAGCCGACAGCGCCTCGATCATGCGTTTCAGGAACAGGGTGATCAGCGCCGACAAGGTGCCCTGCACCGCCCCGGCGATCAACGGCCGCGGCATCGGGTGCGCAAGATTTGCGAACGTGGCCCAGCTGCCCATCGCCAAGAAAGCCACGACCATATGCACGGCGCTGTTGCGGGCGGTTGCAGCGGTGGTTGGTGGCACGTAGGGGTCCTGTCTACTTGGTTATGGTGTGGATCTGCAGCATGACGGATGCGACAGCCGGCAATCAACTTCGCTCCGCCAAACTGATGCCTCCCGCAGTGTCGACCTCAATCAGCCAAACCAAGAAACACCCGCACGCGACTCATCTCCGCGTCCAGCCCGTCGACAAACCCAGCATCGCGCGGCGCCCGTCCTTCGATGTAATTCAGCTGCGCATTCAACACACCACCGGCCACCGAAAGATTGCCCCAACCAATAACCCGGTCACCCCACAGCAGCGGCAACGCGTAATAGCCCAACTTGCGCTTCGCTGGCGGCGTATACGCTTCGAAACGGTACGCCCAACCCCACAACAACTCGAAGCGGCGGCGATCCCAAACCACGGGGTCGAATGGAGTCAGCAAGCGCACCTGTGCGTCGGGCTTCCAGCGCCGACTTTCCGCGCGCTCCTCGGCAGGCCAAAGCCAATCGATGCCATCCACCCTCGCCCGCTGCAAACGCTGGCGCGCACGTATCAATGCGGCTTTTCGCGCATCCTTCCATTGCGGAACACCGTTCCCAAGATAGGCCACCAGCTGACCCAGGCTGGCATCCGGCAAGGGCGCGTACTTGCCGACAATCAGATCGATCAATGCATCCATGCGCGCATCGATCTCGGCGCCACCAACCGGCTGCGCCGCATCGCGAACCGCATAGACCCGAGTACCACCATCGCGTCGCGCCACTCGCAGCAGGCCGCGATAGTGCATGCCATCGAGCAACTGTGTGCTGGCATTGGACGAGCCGCCGAACCAGTTGGTGGTCTTGCCATGCGCAAAGTGCGCCTCCACTTCGCGCGGATGAACAGCGCCGCGTTCAGCGATGAATGTCTGCACTGCCTGTGCCTGTTTCCAGCGTGCCGGCGTCCATTCCATCCGCGCCTGGCGCGGATGCATCAACGCATGGTGTCCGCGTGGCAGGAAACCATAGTTGACGAAGAAGTCCTCCTCCACCGGCAAGCGCGGATAGCGGCGTTCCAGGTCACCAGCTCGATACCCAACAACCCGGTGCCGCAAGGTCAGATCCTGCGCCCTGGCGGGCGCGCGGATCGGATCAGCCTGTACGAAGCCCAGCTTTGCAATCGCCCGCATCAGCGTGGTCGGCTTGAACAGCGAGCGGGCGACCGCGTAGCGGCGCAGGTAGTCGAGGGTGAGCGTCATGGGCCGATGATGCCAGCATCCGCGTCTGCAGGATAACCACCCCGACGAGCACGAACGCCGGCCTCATACCCTAGCCCTTCGGCATGCTGGATCAGCGCGACCTGCTGATCGAACCGCAGTAATACTCGGCCAACGCAAAGCCCAGCGGCTGCTGTTCGGTCAGGCCCCACTCCGAGCTCAGTGCATTAGCATCAACCCGCACAACCTGCGACTGCACGCCGCGCTTTTCCAGCAGCGCGGGCAGCTTCTTGGCGAACTCGCTGGTACTGCTGTCGGCACTGGCGACGATGCATACCGGCGTGGCGGCGGCGATTGGCGCTTCTGCGATCATCTCTTCCAGGTCTTCGAGGCTGTCTTCGTCGTTGTCCAGCTCGTCGATGCCCGCGTCTTCTTCGGCAAGGCGATACTTCAGGTTATCCGCGTCCATCAGCATGACCATCTGCGACGGCGTGCGCGTGGGCCGGGCCTCGCATTTGGAAGGCGGAATTTGACCGACCATGCGCGTCGTCGTGCCGTCCGCCGCTATCCGGCGGATGGCGATGCCGCAACTGCCACCTTCGAAATCGCGGATCATGTCGCCTTCGTAATCCACGCCCGGCTCCGGCACAAAGCCGAGCTCGATACCGCGACCGCGATTGCAGGTCCAGCCCGAGCCATTGGCGATGTTCGCCTGCAACAACACCGGCTGACCCGGCACGAGAGCGTGCTCGGCGTAATACGGGCTGGCCCACAGCTTGTCGCGCATGGCCAGGTTGCGGCTGTCGTCGGTTTCCGGCATTCCGATGGAGATGTTCTCCGGCTTCTTGCGGACCATCGCCTTGAAGTAGTTCCCGAGAGAGCCCGACGCTTCGATCTCTTCGTCGTACTCCTTCTTGCACACCGCGTTGGTATACATGGTGAGGCCCACGCCGTTCTGACCGAACAGACGGATACGCGCAGGGCGCTCTACCTTGGCTGCGGGCTCAGGAGCGACAGCGCTCTCAACCGCAGCGTCATCCGCACGGGCATCCGCGCAGGCAAACGCCAACAGGGCCAGCGACAACAAACGAATCTGCATTTACTCGACTTCCGTTTCGACAAGAATGTTTTGAAGAACAGGCATCCAGCGCCGCATCGTGGCGGTCATGCTCAAAGATGACTGGTGTTTCCCCGAGAGGAATTCTATAGACGGCGCTGCACAACGTATACACGCCATGCACAGCGAGTCACGCTCGCAACCGCGTCAAAAATTTGGCCCGAGCAGCGCCACTTCGCGTCCCGAGCGATGCAATGCGCCTCCGCCCCGCTGAACCCTGATCGTGATGATGCGTGCATCTGCGCTGTCCCGCGCTCTTGGCAGAATACAGGCCGACCATGCCGCACGCCGCTAGCTGGAATACAGGCGCCGTGCTCGCGCTTCGCATGCGAAAGAGCTGCGATCCGCCGCTGGCTGCCACACAAAAGAAGGGCCGAGGCAGCAGGCATGCTGGCCTCGGCCCACGCAGCAGTGGACGCTGCAAATAGCGTTGCTTCAGCTGCCCAGGTCGATGCGTGCAACGGCTTCTTCTGCGCCCTTCGGGTCGCCTTCGCCGTTCTTGATGCTGACGTACAGCACGTTGTTCTTCGCATCCAGCGCAAGGCTGTTCGGGTGGGTGGGCACCGACCAGCTGGCCACCTGCTGGTAGCTGTCGCTGTCGTAGGCGGTGACGCTGCCCGCTTCGCGGTTGGTCACGTACAGGCGCTTGCGTGGTGCGTCCAGCAGGATGCCGAGCGGGCCAGCGTCGGTCGGGATGCTGGCCAGCTCAGCACCGCTGCTGCGGTCCAGCACCAGCACACGCTTGCCCGGATGACGCGAGACGAAGCCTTCGATGCTGTTTCCCTGGTACTTGCGGATCATCTCCAGGCCTTGGTCGGTGACGAACAAGCGCTTGCCCGCAGGATCGAGCGCGATGTTCATCGGCTGCTCGGCGCTGACCTGGTAACGCTGTTCGACCTTGCCACTGTCGGTGCCGACGGTGACCACTTCGCCGAGCAGATTGCTGGTGTAAACGCGCTTGCCGGCGGCATCCAGCGCCAGACCCGGCGCCTTGGCCTTGCCCAGTCCTTCGATGGTGTCGATCAAACGCAGCGACTGCGTATCGACCACGAACAACACGCTGCCTTCCTGCGAGTGGCCGGTGACATACAGGCGATGATTGGGTGCATCCACCACCAGCTCGCGCAGGTCATGGCTGTAATAGGACTTGCCGTCCTTGCCGGTGACCTTCTCCATCAGCTGCACGGTGCCGATGGCCTTGTTCTGCGCGGTATCGACCACCGTCACCGAGGTGTCGACGGTGTTGCCAACATAGAGGCGATTGTTGGCGTCATCCAGCACCACGCCGAAGCCCTTGCGCTCCAGCGGAATGCGCTGCTGCACAGCAAGCGTGGTGGGATCCAGCCGCAGCACCTGGGCCGGGCCGGCAGCATCGCCAAAGCCGCCCGACGAGGCGACGAAAACGGCGTTCTGCGAGGGGCTGTAAGCCAGTTCGTACAGGCCCTTGGCGACGGCCTGGCGCTGCACATTGGTGGTAGCGCTACTGGTTGCAGCAACCGGCGAGGTCGCCGAAGCAGCCGGCGCAACTACCGCAAGAGAGACCGCCAGCGCGAGCGCAGCGGAACGGAACAGGGGGGATTTCGACATTGCGAGCTTCCTTGATAGGGCACGAAGGGTGTCCTGGCTCGCTGCGCCGTTGTCGAACGGCGGGCCCGCAGATCATGCGGAATGGCTGGCTGGTGGCGGCATGTTAGAGCAAAACCGGGCATTGAGTCAGCCCATTGCAAGAACCAACCGAACAGTGGAAGCAGTTGAGAGCAAGAAAAATACGAATCACTACCGCCCCAGTATCTCCTCTATGGATCAGCTGCACTGCTACCAGCTGCCAGTCACAGCACTAAAGAATCCCTTCAGGCCGCCGATCCCCCTTGTTCTGCAAGCTGACTTTTTCACCTGCAAAGAAAAAAAGGGATCAATGATGCAAAAGGATTTGGACGCAGCATCTGAGTACGTCAATGAGTTACGACGAATATTCAGCTACCTTAGAGCGCATAAATGGGAGCTGGGAGCCCTTGGAATTCTTGGAGTGGTTGTCCACTTCTGGCGCGTAGGCCACCTGCCGCAACTGACCTTTATGGACATCGGCCTTCTGGCGGCAGCTATCGCTGCTTTCACACTGCTTGCCATTCTGTTCTTCGTATTCGTCGTATTTTCCCCAAGCCTTGCACTGATAGCCTGGTCGAATCAGCAAGCCATTTGCCGGCCTCCGACGCCGGCCGTAAGGGCCCGTGCAGTCAGACGGTGGAATAGGGTTTGTCCTTGCTGCAACAACCCTGTCCACAAAAGGTCAAAAGCAGGAGATCCCACGCAGCGCGCCATGGGTTTTGCGCTTCTCTTCCCTTTTCTCGGCTTCTTGACGGCACTGGGACTGCTCTGGGGTACTTCTTTATTGCCGGAAGAATGGTCAACCTATGCGCTTGGGCTGTTCCTTATCGCGTGCACGGCAACTCTCCTTGCGTCCCTCATCGCTAGCCGCCCTGCAACCGGTTCAGAACGCCGCAAACGACGCAGGTGGCGCTGGGTCAAGTACTACGTTCGATGTGTTGCGTTGTATGGAATTGTCATTCCAATCGCTGGATTGACGGCAAGCGTTCTCGTGCAAGCATTTCGCGATGGAGACGATCTGGCCAAAATTTCGTTTTTGTTGACCCTCCCTGCCATACATTGCTTCATCTTCAGCATCTATCGTCACGAGCGAAAGGACCAGTACTTCTTGTGGTTCTTCATCGCGCTATACACCATTCTAGCCACTGGTATTGTTTTCGACGCAAATGACATGGCCGCCTCGAGATTCAAAATGGGAATGCTGCGCAACCAGCAGATGGTCGTCACCCCTGTTGGATGCGAGATTGCCAAAGCCTCTAACATCGTCGAAACCTGCACGCATCTCACTAACTCAAGAGAGCCCCTGATGTTGATCTCTGACGTCCAGATTTTGACGCGCATGGGCAGCAACTTCATCATCGCCTCTCCCACGTGGACCGTGGGTAAGCGAGGCCAATCGGCACCGATTCCCGCGACCGAAGTCAGAAGTTGGTTCGCCGCTCCAGAGAAGGCCAGCGATAGCCCTGCAATCACCCCTGCCGCAGCCGGGCCCAACTGAGCACAGCGAAGATCTGCTTGCCACGTGCCATCAACCGGGTTGCGATACATGCCAACCTGGTTTCGACCATTTGCACAGGAGCCCCCACACACGATGGATCCTACGCAGCCACTTCGCATGACAAGCGGGTAACCAATCTGGTACGCGTTTTCCCATTGGCTACACGAGTGGCCAACGGGCCCGCGGACTCAGCCCCACTCAATCGAGCAGGAGCTCCCAACGACGACTGCGGGGCCAAAGAAGAGAAGCCTCGCAGCCCCGAGCCAGCTGGAAAGGGCTAGTGCACCGTATCCAGCGCCGCGTTAATCCGACTCTGACCCCGGTTTTGCTCTACGCGGTTGCGGCCGGTGTGTTTGCCGCGGTAAAGGGCTACGTCGGCTTGTTGCATGGCGTGGGCCAGGCCGGCTTCGCTGGAGAAGCTGTCGGAGACGCCGATGGTGACGGTGCAGCGCAGGCCTTCGTAGCGCGGGCCCTGCAGCATCACCGCCTGTTCGATGCTGCTGCGTACACGCTCGGCAACGCGCAGGGCCGAGGCTTCGTTGGCGCCCACGCAGATGGCGGCAAACTCTTCGCCGCCCAGCCGGCACAGCAGGTCGTCCTTGCGCACCGAGGCACGCAAGGCCTCGGCCACGCCGCATAGCACCGCGTCGCCGGTCTGATGGCCGTAGTTGTCGTTGATGCGCTTGAAATGGTCGACGTCGATCAACAGCAGGCGCGCAGTGGTACCCGGCCGCCGGAAGCAGGCATCCAGCGCCGCGCCCAGGCCGCGGCGGTTGAGCAGCTGGGTAAGCGGATCGTGGGCCGCAATGCCGCGCAACCTGTCGGTCAGGCGGCGCAGCACCAGCCAGACGATCGATGGCGGCAGGATGGTCGCCAGAGAGCACATATAGACGTAGAAGATCATCGAGAACTGGCCGTCCATGCTCAGCGCCTCGAAACCACCGGACAGCAACTTGCTGAGCTTGATGACGTTCAGCACGCAGATGCCGCTGATCAAGCCAGCAAACAGCAGCACCTCACCGCGCAGGTCCCTGGCGAAGCTGCGCACGCCGTACAGCAGCACCGCCACCATGCCGACAAAGGACACCGCACAGGTGCCGGCCAGCAGCACGTAGCGCGCCACCGGGCCGAGCGTCCAGTTCACCAGGATCTGCAGCAGGCTGTAGCCCACGGCCAGATACAGCAAGGGCATCGCCAGCGGCGTGGAGCGGCCAAAGAACCGCGCCCCGCCCACGCAATACGCCAGCAGCGAGCACAGCGTGAGCGTGTGGTTGACCATGCTCAGCCAGCTCCAGCCCGGCGCACCTTCCATCAGCTGCAGCACATAGGCCCCACCGAGCATCAGGTTGCCCACGCCGAACACGTCCATGCCCATCTTCTCGTCCTGCAAGCGACGACTGATGAGCAGGAACATCACGGTGAAGCTCAGCAGGTAAACGCAGAGCATGCCGACTAGGAGGGTGGCGATCATTGGGTGTTCGACAAAAAGGCAGGCGAAGGCGCGCTGGTCCACCCCATGTGGAACGACGGATGCCAAACAAGAACTCGCAACGCTGCCGCTGATCCCCCGGCACCGCGTTGTCCCCGCGCGTATCGTACCGAATTCGGCTGGGGTTACGGGGCTGCAGGGCGAAGCTGGACTAGCAATTTGCCGACTTCGGGGGCTCTTACGTTAGGCCGAGATAGCATGTCGGATGCCTCCCGCAAGGCGCTCAAGAAGTGCAAACCAACTCTGCCATCCATTTTTGTCCCGCATCAATCGAGATTCATCGCGGACCGACAAATGTGCATTCCATTTGGCAAAAGTGACTTCCGCTTCAAACTAGATCAAGGAGTTCCTTAACTTCTCGCACATCAAGAGACGGCAAGCTACCAACATTTATGCTGTATTTAACACCACAGACCCCTAGCGGCGGCATATAGTCATCTGGCATCCGAGGAAACGTTCCGGCGACCTCAAAGACGTGGACATTGCGGAATGTAAATCTCAAGAGGGCACCCGTTTGCCGAAGACCCTCATGCCAACCGATTTTGGCGAGACGCGCCTCAAAAGCGTCGAGTGCTTGCCCATCAAACCCTAGCTTTTCCCGTATTTCATCGACACGATCCGCGAGCGTTTCCTGGCCACCTAAGCTTCTCTCAAGAAGGACACTAATAAACAGAAGGCGCTTGCCATTGGGAGCTCTCAACTGATCAAGTCGGGTAATCTCATGTCTCGGCTCTGATTTCGTCGTTGTTTTAACTTCGATATGAATCCGTTCTCCGACAAAATCATGCCGCTCGCTCTCCGGACCACTCCAGAGGTGACATATCCTTGTACCGATTGATGGGATTAACACATTCGATAACACCCATAGCTCGCCAAACAATCCTATCTGCTCCGCCACGCTAAGATCAGGTGTAACTGGGCGCAAAGCTGAACGCATCTCGTCGATAACTCGTTCGACAGATATCGCCGGACCGCGACCTTCGGTTCGAACAGAATACAAAATTCTACTAGCAACCAGCGTTAGTAGTTCCTCATGATGGCTGCGAGCAGAGACGTCTATCCAGACCTCATCCCCCTCCACCACGCGAACCTGAAGGCTCTGCAGGTCCGGAGGTAAGCTTAGTGGCGGAGCATCGACCGCAATGAGCAAATGGAGTCGTCCATCACTAGATATGCCGATTAAAGCAGCCATGTAGTCATCGACCACCTGCTCGTAAATGTCTTCGTACTGAGGCCGTTGCTCCCGAAGCAATGCCCAGCGCTCTTGAGTGATCTCAGTCATGGAGGAATGCCCGATTCATGACGAACCGCTGATTGGCATCAACAGTTCGGGGCAAGGAGAGGGCCACGCCCAGCACGGCTTGCGCCGCCGCCCGCAGCGGCTCAGGATCAAGAAAGTAGAGCAGAAGTAACCCTTGCTGAGCAGGGCGGTCCTCGCGCATAGACCTAGCACTGTAACCGGAGACCGTCCGATAGTTCTCAGGCCCTCCACGCAGATCAACACCTTCATGTCGCGGGTCAATCAGAATTCCGATTGACTCCTGAGATTGCAGAGAGCGCCTCACTAGGCCAAAAGCTTTTCCACCGATAATCACGTTCTCTTCTCGCTGCGGATCTGCAACGAACACTGTCCAGTTCATCAGCTCGCCCGACTCGGCCCGCTCCAGGATCCAGTCAGCTAATTCGCCCCCCTGAAATGCAACACTACCCGGATGCCCTTCATAGAGGCGCAGAAAATGCGCGACATCCTTTGCAGGAACGTCGTGCGCGAGAGCTCCTCCGTACGCATTCTGCGTAGGTGGGTGCTGCCTCAACAGCTGAGAGGCCAAATCGACATTGCGCTGCAGCAGCTCCTTGTTGCGCAACGGATACAAGATCGTCTGCGGGTTCTCTCCAGACCATGAGCGCGCATCATCCGTCAGCATCTTACTTTTGCTTTTGCTGGTGAGGAGAAGCTTCGAGTGAGCGCGCATACGAATCGCCATTTGATCAGGTCGACGCCCGGCCCTATTTAGGGCAGTGATTGAATCCCTAAGGGACTCCTCAACCAGCGCGAGCTCTACGAACCATTGCGCAATTCCTTCGGTGGTCCAGATGCGAATCAGGTCTTCATACCCTGCACGAAAACCATACCAACGAGCCATCTGAAGCAGGGCATCGGCCAGCGTCGTAGTTCGAAGAAAGTAAGCGATAGTTAGACCTTCGAGTGTCAAACCTCGCGACAGGCGATTACCCCCAACTGCCACGAGCTGCCGCCCTGGATGCGTGTCGTATTCGAGCTCACCACCCGTCGTGCTGTTCAACACAACAACCTTCAAGCGAGCCAGATTAGTCACTGCTGCCTCGATGACTACTTCCTCAGTACGCGGCAATTCGACAGCCCCGAGCGAACTGAGTACAGCACGGAAAATATCCCCTAGCACACCGGGCTCAGCATCCTCATGATGAAACCAGCCGCGAATTTGATCTTCAATCGCCGTACCGATACGCAGCTGATCCTGCTGAAACTGCGATACATGTACCAGCATTGTGTGTGGCTTGTCGGACTGCCCCCGCAAGAGCCTGATAGCGCCAACGAGCGCGAATGTCAGAAGAGCATCAGCCAGCGACCTGGGCAGATCAAGCGCCCCCTTAGCGACGATCGCTTCGCTTCTTCTGCGAGGCTTTGACTTCAACGCATCCACGTCACCTGATCCTACCGGACGAATAACATCCCTCCCTTGGGCACTTACACCAAAAAGTTCTTCCGTCCCCGTATAGCCCTCGGGCCTCGGGAGCTGTACTACAAAATCCTTCGGAAAGAGATCTTCGCCAGCTTGACTGTCATTAGCGCCAGGATCGATAAGAATATTCGCAAATGGCGTTGCCGTATAACCTATATATGTTGCGCGAGGTATTCTTCCAAGAATTTCGCGAATGAGCGCATTGGTTACTGACGGCGCGGTGTCGTCATCAAGCGAAACTGCCTTTTTTTCGATACTCGGATCTAGACGATTGCCCCGCGTATTGATAGAAGCTTGATCTGCTTCGTCATCAATCAGTAAAACCGGAACATCAACTAACCGACCTTCGAGCTTTTGGAACCACTGATTAAGCCTCCTCAGAATTGGCGCAATTTTCTTTGCAACAACTAAGACAGTACCTGTTGAAGAAAACCCATCCGCAACTGGCGGCTCACGGAAGTCGCCACCCTCATCCGTCAGAACGATCCAATCCACACCTGTACCGGCGAGCTCCAAATTCAATCGGCGCTGAGTCTGGTTACGCAGCGAATCGTGGATTCCCGAGAGAACGATAATAAGGCGATAACCCACGTCCGCCGCCCGCGCAGCCACGGCAGTGAAATTTGCCGTCTTGCCAGACTGAACATAGCCAACGACTAGACCCCTGCACTGAAATTCCGGCCGACTTATAGGCGTAGTTTTCGAGATAATTCGCAGAGATTCTTCTGCAACAGAATCAACCTGATGCGACTTCCACTTGGGCTGAGATCTCAAATATGCCTCGTGCCTAGACCAGTTCGTCCAGACAACTCCATCTGTCCACAGGGAAAGTCTCGGCCTCAAGGCCAGCGGCTGCAGCGACCTGACCATCATCAATCTCTACTAATCAAAAGTTCAGGGACGCCGACACTCTCCAAGACACGCAGAAACTCCGAGAGCGCCGTTTTGGCCTCGGAATTCCTATCGATGTGCCGCACAAGCTCAACCAATTCCGGCATCAGCTGGGTAACCTCAACCTCCTCGCCGTTGAATCCGGTTTTGCGTTGCCATGCCCTCGCACCACTGTTTACAACTCGCACGGAAGTCTTGACGTTATTCGCCGCTGAGGAAGTGACGCCCCTGCCTCCGTTAGCAGCCGGCTGCGCAGGCTGCACCCCAATCCCAACAGAAGAACGTCTATCTGCGGTCGAACCTTGCGCGTCCACCGGCGACGACGAAGGAACGGACTTTTCCTTCTTGTTATATCTGACACGCGCTGCCGCGCGAGGCGCCTTAATCACATCTTCAAGAGGTTTGCGGATGGCAAAGGGCAAACGTATAAGCTGCTTGCTAATATCGACCTGCAACAGTTCATCTGCCATTCTATCGAAGTCGATGGCGACTCGAATTAGCTTCGTGTGCTCATCCTTAGCGAAAATGTCCTCCCAGCCACCCCATTTTATGAGGCGATGCAAACGGTAGAAGTACAAGCCCTGAGCGTCGTTGGCACGACCATTCAGAGTGTGGCGTTCCCGTTCGACACGTTGCTGCGTTGGCTCTAGGTCTTTGACGTACCCATCGAACTCTGACTCATTTGGGGTAACGTATGCGCGCACATAAAGCGCCGGAACTCGACCTTGCTCGTCGCTATCAAGGACGATCCGATGCTGATCGTACTCTGTACTCAAAGGATGCCCCATAGGATTATTCGCACGCAGAACTTCATCGTTCAACTTGATAACAACCTTCTCGCGCCCAGGGACCTTGCCTTCAAGAAACCGATGAAAGACGAGCTCAAGGTGAGATTTGATCGATGCGAGCTCCTGTGCATAGGGCGAACTAGCCCCGCCTTTTGTTGGCACTAAGGTGGGACGCATCTTTGTGAGCAAAACAGCCGTACCCGACTCACCAATCTGCACAGAGGATGCATGCACGGGAGATACGGCTTCATTTAGCAACGCCCAGCGCCGCGTGCTCGCAAGATGATCCTTATCCCAAGTGAGTGTCGCAAGCTCACCTTTCGCTACCTTTGAAACCACCGTCAAGCTGTCGGCCTGGGACCATGCAGCACCCTTCAAACCGTAACCAAACTTACCTAGATCGCCATCGTCATAGTTACGCTGATGCCCTATCTTCATTGCATCGCGCAAACCCGAAGGAGTCATTCCGACACCGTCATCACGAACACACATCCATCTGCCATCCATATTCGGATTCGGGAAAGTGATGATGATCTCGCGGGCACCATGCGAAAGACTATTGTCCACAAGATCAGCTACCGCACTAGGAAGCCCGTGACCCGCACGGGCAAGAATGTTGAAGAGACCAAGTGGGTCAGGTGCGACTTCTTCCTCTTGGACACCGTTGATCTGCGTCAGCTCCGAGGTTTTCGACATTTCAAGATCCCCATCAAATAGTTGCGGAAAGCTCGTTACTAGTACACTTCGACTATGAGCGCCTTCGTCGCCGTACAGCGAAATCATTGCCGACCGCCCCAATCGCGCGCTCTCCCCATGACCTAGAATCTTGGCATGAGCGGGGTGATCAGCTGCAATAACGACCCACGATGCTTTCGCAGGGGTCGTCGAAGCATCAATACTCATCGCAAAGAGAGCACCTGGGTGAACAAAGCCGTAGTACGAACTCGTCGGGCAGTCACCTTCCAATCTCCAGTTCTTCCCCTGCCGCTTGAGCCGAGAAGCAACGTCAACAACAGCACGTTCGTCCTCAAGCCTACGACAACTAATTGCAATAATCGCAGAGTCATTTGCCGAAGGAAAAATTCTATCGACGACGCCGCGATCGAAATTGATAGCACGCTGCTTCGCTCGCTCCTTCCCCTGTCGGCGGTACTCATGAAACATGCCCAATTCGGACTTGGTTAGCAAACGAAGAACTAAGAAGTTCACTTCTTGCCCTCCGTGGTCTTAATCTGCGACGGCTTCAGGCCAAGCAGCGCCAAGCGCATATCAACCGTTTCCGGCGCCCCCAGTGAATTGCGAATTCCACGTGCGATGGCATAAGCGAAGAGCGGCGGCACCGCATTACCAATCTGCTTGAAGGCGGGATTCATTGAGCCCTTAAATACAAATCCGTCAGGGAAAGACTGCAACCGTGCGGCCTCCCGAATGGTGATGGTCCTTGCCTGCTCAGAGTCAAAGTGGATATGAGAGTAAGAGTCCTTGCCGAGGTGTGCCATGAGGGTGCGCGAGGGGGTGTCAGGCCGGAGTTTCCACCATTTATTTGGAAACTTAGCAGGATCGTAAGGGATGTGCCAAGCGGCGATGAAATCCCGGACATCTGCATTCCGAGGATTTATGGACAGTCCGTTGCGCTCTCGAGCAGCCAGCCAAGTCGATATCTTCTTCTCGACATACGCATGAACTTGGGGATATTCCCACCCGGGCTGAATCTCAGCAAAAATTTTGTAATCCCTTGGCAAATATCGAAAGACGTGCCCCGTGGTTGATTGAGTAGCGAAACCGTACCATTCCCTCATCAGCCTCGAGTACGCCGTCGTCGGCTTCCTTGCGGTGTATTCGACGGGTTCCGATGGATCTTTCACCCCACGACGAATTGCCCCGCTTTGCAACATCTCCCGAGCGTACAAGGGAGGAAGATCCGCGAGTGCATGCGACGTTGGAGTGGCAATAGGCGAATCAGGAGCAGGGTCCGGGATCCAGCGGTGATACTCAGAGCCTTCGGCCTTTAGCACGCGACGAGCAGCATTCTTGGAACCGGTGTAGCCCGGAGGCAAAACCAAATGATGCGTAGGCACCGGAAACCGTGGCTTGATACCCGTAGACCGGTGAAAGCCAATAAGGATCATCCTTTCCCGCATTTGAGGTACGCCATACCAAGCAGAGTTCAACAGCGTATAGGCAACGTCATAGCCCTCCTCAGCAAGACTCTTTGAGACGAGCTCTGCAACATTTGTACCGCCATGATTGAGAATGTCGGGTACATTTTCCATCAAGAGAGCCACAGGCTTCGTGGCGCGAATGAACGCGACGTATCGTTCCCACAGACTCACTCGTCCATCCACAAGGAATGCTTGGTCAGCAGTTACTTCCTCGCGGAGCCTTGCCTGCTCGCGAAGCTTTGCTCGTCCGACACGAGCAAATGCTTGACATGGAGGCCCACCAACTAGCACGTCGATCTGATCATCAGTTGACCCACGCAGACCAAGTTCAGCAAAGACGCTATCCGCGGTTTCCGTTACCGCATCACGGGGGGCGTGATGAGCAGACCTATCTCCACCTAACGAATGCGCCCCGAAATTTGCACCATGGGAACGCGCAGCCCAAGGATCCATTTCGATAGATGCCACCGGCCTGAATCCCGCGGTGAGAAAGCCCAGGGAGATACCTCCACATCCAGCAAACATGTCCATGTACCGGATGTCCCCCCCCAAACGAATGCGTTCAAGCTTGCTTTGAATCAGCTTTTCTTCCTGGCCCAAAGCAGCTGACGTTTTAGTCTTGTGCTGGGATGCCAAAGGAGCGCAGCTCTTCTCGGGCTTCTCTCTGAAATCTACTCTGCGCGAAATGGATTTGGTTGACATCCGATACTCTCATTGGAAACATACGTCAAAATCGCCCATGCGGGCACAATTGGCGAGAAAAAACAGCCTGCCCACACCTTCACTGAATCTCGGCACAGGTTGGGGGGCCTGCCAACCTAGTGCCAGACGCTTTCATGCCGCGCACACATGATGCCGCAGGTTGGAGCCTTATTGAACGTTTGCGAAGATGCAGACTTCAATACGGCTAAAAAATCGAAGTCAGTAATTATGTTACGAGGTTGGGGCTCCACCACAAGCCGCATCAAATAGCATCATGCTCAGCACTTTCGAGACTAAGCTGTGGACAAATGGCCCGACAGCCACCGACTTAGCGCTGGGCACCCACCACACTAAGGCACTGGCACGATCAGCCGTCCATCTCCTCACCGTCGATGCTCGCGGCACCGCGCGCATCCGCCACGACCCTCCCCGAATGCCCCCCCTCCCACAAGAACCCATGACTGATTAAACGGATGATCGCGTCGTCGACCCAACTCAACAATGGCGGCCTGCATTGCTTTTCACCTAGTGCGACTACAATCTTGCCATGACTCAAGAGGCAATTTTGCGTATGGACACTGCAGCCACAGAGGCGGGAGAGAACAAGGCAATTTTACGTTCTACCGATTTAGTCGTTGATCAAATTTACCCAGGAGGACGACGAGGAAATGCTGGTGATGACCCACTGGTACACATCCTAGGGGTCAGCAATCAAGGAGGATTTAGACATTTGGGCCGTCGTGAACAGCCCAAATTGATCGTACTGACTACGACAATGAATGAATTGCACTGGCCTGACTCCATCGATTTAGAGACAGGAGTATTGACGTACTATGGGGACAACCGGCGGCCTGGCCAGGAGCTTCACCAGACACGGCGATGGGGTAATGAGATGCTCCGAGACGCATTTGCACGCGGCTCGAACAACCTAGACAGACGGCACGTTCCACCCATATTTGTTTTCCGCAACACTGGAAACTACAGAGATGTCGTCTTCTTGGGGTTGGCGGTACCAGGTGCAATTGGGGTTCGCCCAGCGGAGAGCTTAGTTGCCACATGGCACCAGCTTGACGGAAGGAGATTTCAGAACTATCGAGCTACATTCACGATTCTAGACGCTGGACGTATCAATCGCGCATGGATATCAGACATCCAACGCGGCGCCGCCCATACACCAAACGCCCCTTCTGCATGGAGCGCATGGATTGAGCATGGGCAACACGAACCACTTAGGGCGAGCTCGAGCCAAGCTTATCGTTCAAAAGCAGAACAATTTCCCTCTAGCCAGAAGGACGTGGAACTAATCAATGCTCTGATTGAGCACTACGAAGTAGACCCAGTGGGATTCGAATGGTGTGCAGCAGAGATTACTCGCATGCTACTTCCTAACATATCATCCATTGATGTAACCCGACCGTCCCGAGATGGCGGACGCGATGCAGTGGGCCGCTACCGAATCGGCCCGCTCGGCTCTCGTGTTGAGGTCGAATTTGCTATGGAGGCGAAATGTTACTCAATGCATAACTCAGTGGGGGTACGACAAACCTCACGATTAATTTCACGACTTCGCCATCGCCAATTCGGCGTAATGGTCACGACATCTCACGTGAACAGCCAAGCATACAAAGAGATCGTCGACGACGGACACCCGATACTCGTTATTTCCGCCAATGACATCGTTTGCGCACTAAGGTCTTTCGGGATCAGAAACCACTCCGATCTGATGGAGTGGCTCCAGTCGGTCGACCGAAAAGCTGGAGCTGCGCCTCCCTGAGAACCAGCGAATAATAATGAGTAACAAGCTAGGGCGGCCCCTTCAACCGGCCGCCCTAACAAATTCAAATAGACCTCGTATCAAACCCCAACAGGATTAGCCTTCTCCGGATCAATCCCATACTGTTTGATAGCCCGCGCAACATCCTTCGCCGTCATCTTCCCGTCCTTCGCCAATGCCGCAATGGCCGCATGCGCGATGTAGTAACGGTCAACCTCGAAGAAGCGACGCAGGTTCGCACGCGTGTCCGAACGACCGAAGCCGTCGGTGCCCAGTACCGAGTAGGTAGCCGGCACGAAAGCACGGATCTGGTCGGTGTAGGCGCGCACGTAGTCGGTTGCGGCGATGACCGGGCCCTGGCGGCCTTCCAGCAGCTCGGTGACGTACGGCTTGCGCGGTTCGGCTTCCGGGTGCAGGCGGTTCCAGCGCTCGGCGTCGAAACCATCACGACGCAGTTCGTTGAAGCTCGGGCAGCTCCAGATGTCGGCGGTGACGCCGAAATCCTTGTCCAGCAGTTCGGCCGCTGCAATGGCTTCACGCAGGATGGTGCCGCTGCCCAGCAGCTGCACGCGCAGCTCGCCCTTCTTCGGCTTGCCGGCGTCGGTGAGCAGGTACATGCCCTTGATGATGCCCTCGGCTGCGCCTTCCGGCATGGCCGGGTGGGCGTAGTTCTCGTTCATCAGGGTGATGTAGTAGTACTCGTCGATCTGGTCTTCCATCATGGCCTTGGTGCCGTGCTGGAGGATGACGGTTACTTCGAAACCGAAGGTCGGGTCGTAGCTGCGCACGTTCGGGATGCCGCCAGCAACGATATGGCTGAAGCCATCTTCGTGCTGCAGGCCTTCGCCGTTCAGCGTGGTGCGGCCAGCGGTGCCGCCGAGCAGGAAGCCGCGGGTACGCATGTCCGCTGCCTGCCAGGCGATATCGCCAATGCGCTGGAAGCCGAACATCGAGTAGTAGATGTAGAACGGCAGCATCGGCACGTTGCTGACCGAGTAGCTGGTACCGGCAGCCATCCACGAGGACATGGCACCCGGCTCGCTGATGCCCTGCTGCAGCACCTGGCCGCTCTGGTCTTCGCGGTAGTACATGAGCTGGTCGGCGTCGACCGGCTTGTACTTCTGGCCGTACGGGGCGTAGATGCCGATCTGGCGGAACAGGCCTTCCATGCCGAAGGTACGCGCTTCGTCGGCGACGATCGGCACCAGGCGCGGGCCCAGCTCCTTGTCACGCAGGCTGATGTTCAGCGTCTGCACGAAGGCCATGGTGGTGGAATAGGTGCGCTCGCCGGATTCCTTGAGCAGGCGCTCGTAGGTTTCCAGCTTCGGTGCGATGAAGGACTTGTCGGCCTTCTGGCGACGCTGCGGCAGGTAGCCGCCCATCGCAGCGCGACGCTCCTGCAGGTACTTCACTTCCGGCGAATCCGGGCCCGGGTGGTAGAACGGCACCTGGCCGTCCTTGAGCTGCTCGTCGGTGACCGGGATGTTGAAGCGGTCGCGGAAATGGCGGACCGATTCGTCGTCCAGCTTCTTGGTCTGGTGGGTGGGGTTGAGCGCTTCGCCAGCGCTGCCCATGCCGTAGCCCTTGACCGTCTTGGCCAGGATCACGGTCGGCATGCCCTTGGTATTCACGGCCTGGTGGTAGGCGGCGTACACCTTGTGCGGGTCGTGGCCGCCACGGTTCAGGCGCCAGATGTCGTCGTCGGACAGGCCGGCAACCATCGCTGCGGTTTCCGGATACTTGCCGAAGAAATGCTCGCGCGTATACGCGCCGCCGAAGGCCTTGCAGTTCTGGTATTCGCCGTCGACGGTTTCCATCATCAGCTTCTTCAGGACGCCATTGGTGTCCTTGGCCAGCAGGGCATCCCAGTAACCGCCCCACAGCAGCTTGATCACGTTCCAGCCGCCGCCACGGAACACGCCCTCCAGTTCCTGGATGATCTTGCCGTTGCCGCGCACCGGGCCATCAAGGCGCTGCAGGTTGCAGTTGACGACGAAGATCAGGTTGTCCAGGCCTTCGCGGCCAGCCAGCGCGATCGCGCCCAGGGTTTCCGGCTCGTCCGACTCGCCGTCGCCGATGAAGCACCACACCTTGCGGTCGCTCTTCTCGATCAGGCCGCGGTTTTCCAGGTAACGCAGGAACTGCGCCTGGTAGATAGCCGCCAGCGGGCCCAGGCCCATCGACACGGTAGGGGTCTGCCAGTAATCCGGCATCAACCACGGGTGCGGGTAGGACGACAGACCGCCGCCGTCCACTTCCATGCGGAACTTGTCCAGCTGCTGCTCGCTGATGCGGCCTTCCAGGTAGGAACGCGCATAGATGCCCGGGGCGCTGTGGCCCTGGATGAACAGCAGGTCGCCCGGGTGGTTGTCGCTGGGCGCGCGCCAGAAGTGGTTGAAGCCCACGTCATAGAGCGTTGCGCCCGATGCGAACGAGGCGATGTGGCCGCCCAGGTCGCCCGGCTTGCGGTTGGCGCGCACGACGGTGGCCATCGCGTTCCAACGGATGATGGAACGGATGCGCCATTCCAGTTCCGCATTGCCGGGGCTCTTGGCTTCCAGCTGCGGCTCGATGGTGTTGACGTATTCGGTGGTGGGGGAGAACGGCAGGAACGCGCCCGAGCGACGGGTCAGTTCAACCATGCCTTCCAGCAACTGATGTGCGCGCTCGGGGCCCTCGACATCGATAACGGCCTTCAACGACTCGATCCACTCCTGGGTTTCCAGGGGATTCGTGTCGTTATCAAGCATCTCGTTCAACCAGTTCATTAGCGCTCCCAGTTACTGCACGCACGCGCGCGCTTGTCATTATTTTGAGCCGTAAAGTGTAGCGCACCCGGTACCTTGCCAAGCTGGCTACGCATGCGTATGGAGCGGCAAAAGCCAGTGTCTGCAAGACAGTTCGCGACAGTTCTCATGCGCCCACGAGGACAGCCGGAGACAGCTTCCGCACCCCTGCCAACATCCTTAATGGCGCTAAACACGGGGCGAAATTGCCATCTGCCGGGGTCAGCCCGATGACGGCGGGGCCAGCGAACGGCCCCGCCATCCACCAGCAATGCCCACCTTGCTGGTCTGCACCGTCCCATGGGAGGCGCTGCCATTTGCGCCGGAAGAGTTTTCGATATATCGTTTTGCGCAAATTCGATATATCGAAAACCCTGATGACCAGCCCGGAACCCGGCCGCCCACCTACCCCGCGCCCCTTGGGCCGTGGCGATCTGCGCCTGTTGCTGCTGTCCCTGATCGGCGAGCAGCCGCGCCACGGCTACGAGTTGATCCAGCAGATCAGCGAGATGTTCGTGCGCGTCTACACGCCCAGCGCGGGCTCGGTGTATCCGCTGCTGGCCGACTTCGAGAAGCAGCGCTGGGTAAGCGCCGAGGAAGACGGCGGGCGCAAGCGCTACCACATCACCAATCTTGGCCAGGCCCAGCTCAAGCTGCGCGCCGAGGACGTGGAAACCGCGCGCATGCGTGCCCGCCACAACTCGCGCGTCATCGCCAGGGAAAGCCTGCCGGCGCCGCTACGCGATGCCATGCACCAGTTCACCCACTCGTTGATGTTGCGCAAGGGCGATTGGCAGGACGCCGATGTCGCGCGCATCGCCAGTTTGATTGCAGAGGCGACCGCGCTGGTACAGCAGCAGTCGCAGGAAAACTGATTCGCACCACCGTTATTCATTACGACCCAGCCAGAGCGATCCAGCCACGGTCTCCCGGCCTTGCCGACACTGACCCCAGGTACCCCCATGTCACAGCATGAAACCCAATTGATCCGCATGACCCCGCGTTTCCGCCAGCTGCAGGTAGTGCACACGGAACGCCTGACCCCGAACATGCAGCGCGTTGTTGTAGGCGGCGATGCGCTGGAAGGTTTTGACAGCCGCTCACCGGATGACCATGTGAAGCTGTTTTTCGCCAATGCCGAAGGCGAGTTTGTATTGCCGGAACTCACCGAGCAGGGCCCGCGCTATCCGGAAGGCAAGCAGCCTTCACCGGCGCGCGATTACACGCCGCGTTTTTACGATGCTGATGCTGGTGAGCTGGTGCTGGACTTCGTGCTGCATGGTGATGGCCCGGCCACGAGTTGGGCAGCCACCGCCAAGGTTGGCGACGCATTGGTGGTTGCCGGCCCGCGTGGTTCGCATGTGGTGGCCGATGACTTCGACTGCTATGTGCTGATTGGTGATGAGACGGCGTTGCCGGCGATTGCGCGGCGTTTGGAAGAACTGCCGGAAGGTGCGGTGGCCAAGGTGTTCATCGAGATCCCGGAGGAAGGTGATCGGCAGCCGTTGGAGAGTGCGGCGCAGGTGACTGTGTCGTGGTTCGAGCGCAATGGCTTTGATGCGGCGAGCAGCACCTTGCTGGAAGACGCGCTGGTGGATTTCGAGCAGCCTGATGGCGATACGCATTACTGGATTGCCACCGAGTCCAAGCGTGCGCGGATGATGCGCAAGTTTGTGGAAGGGCACCTGCAGGTGCCGAAAGAATGGATTCGCGCGACCGGGTATTGGAAGGCGGATCCGAATGAGGTGGAGTGATGCTTGAGGTCTGACCCTTCTCCCCTCGGGAGAAGGTGCCCGGAGGGCGGATGAGGGTTGGTGCGAAGCTGTAGTGCCGAGCCATGCTCGGCAGAGGCTTTACCGGTAAGGCTCCAGCCGAGCATGGCTCGGCTCTACACGGCCCAAAGCTACCCCTCCCCAGCCCTCCCCTTCGCTGCGCGAAAGGGAGGGGGCGAAGCTGTAGTGCTGAGCCATGCTCGGCAGAGGCTTTCCCGGTAAGGCTCCAGCCGAGCATGGCTCGGCTCTACACGGTCAGAAGCTACCCCTCCCCAGCCCTCCCCTTCGCTGCGCGAAAGGGAGGGGACTAAGTGCTACTGCCCTGCACCGAAGCGGTAGGTCACGCCCAACATCGGGCCGGACAGGGATACGTCCAGGCGCTTGCCCTTGTCGCGGTAATCCAGGCTCTGGTGGCGGTAGCCCATCGATACGAACAAGTTATCCGTTGCCTGGTAGTTGGCCAGCGCCAACAGCTGCCAGGTCGAATCCGAACCCACACCAAAGCCGCCTACATCCACATAGGCAATGCTGCTCCAGCGCGGGCTCAGCGTCTGCCGCCAACGCACGCCGGCAATCGGGTCGACGAAGGTGGAATCCGAACGCGCCGACACCAGGCCGGGCACGTTCACCGCTGCATTGATGTCCCAATAACGCGCGCCCGCCAACAGGTCGATGCCGGTACGCTCGTTCGCCGACCAGGCATAGCCTGCAGTCACGGTTGCCGAGGTCTGCTTCACTTTCACGTTCGCTGCCAGGCCAATCGGCAGCGGCGTCGAATCCGAGGTAGAAGCGTGGGTGAAATCGGCCTGCAGCACGAAGTTGTCGCGGCGCGCGGTGCCGGTGATGAAGGCGGCGGCATCCAGGCTGTCCATCAGCTCGGAGAACGACTTGTGCACATCCGCCATCGGCGCGCCGCGGAACGGCCTTACCTGCCCTTCCATGCCGCTCATCCACACATAAGGCGTGGCCTGAAAGCGCCAGCTGTCGTCGTTGTCGTTGCTCTGTGCGTGCGCAAGCGGCATGCCGCCAATTGCCAACAGCAGGCACAGGTATTTGCGGGTGAATCGGGTTTTCATTGAAGCTCCAGATGATGCGTGCCCGCTTGCACGGGCACGCCGATTGCTCGCCTTATACGCCCAGGAAGCGGAAGGGTTTGGCGTCCTTGAACTGGGCGTTGGCTTCACCCGAGTAGATGGTGCGCTGCTGGTTGCCCAGGTCCAGACGCTTCACCTTGCCGCGCTCGCTGAAATCGATCTTCTTCAGGTCCACCCAGAACACATTGGTGGCCAGCGCGGATTCGAAGTAGTAACGCAGGCGCGACTGGTCGGAGACCGTGCGCCAGCGCGTCGAGGAAATATTCGGCTGGTCCGGGGTGGTGATGCCGTAGGGCACCGATACATTGCGGATCACGCCGAACACGCTGGCAGTGGATTCCACCGGGTCGGTCGACTTGGGAATGGCGTCGATATAGAAGGCAGCGCGCGCGAAGCGATCCGAGGCACGGTTGGTGCCCGGCAACATCACCGTGCCGCCGATCTGCCGCCAATAGGTTTCCAGTGCCAGCTGCTCTTCGAAGATCGGCGAGTTGGTCATCACCTTGTAGTCGCGGCTGTGATGGATGACCTGCTTGCCCTTGATGTATTCGATGATGGCGCTGTCGCCACTGGCATCGGAGATGGACAGGTGCAAGGTGGCAAGGCGCTGCTCGCCGGGCGCTGCATCGCTGACCAGGGTGAAGGGCTCGGCGCTCAACACCTTCACCGCTTCCTCGACGGTGGCGAAGTTGTCGAGCATGTACTGCGTCCACACCGAGATGGCCAGGCCGGGCTTGCCGCTGTTGCGCTCGGGATATTCGGACTCGGCCAGCCACAGCAGGTTGGCGACCAGGCCGGCTTCGTTCATGCCGTCGGTGGTGGAGATGTCGTAGGCGCTGGCAATGACGCTGCCGTAGCGCGAGGTCCACTTCAGCGTGTCCGGGCCGGTCTCGCCGGTGCGCTGCATGCCACGCGGGAACATCCACAGATGGGTGCCGGTATCGATCTTGTAGTCCATCGAACGGCCGGTGAAGATTTCATTGCCTGCACCGTGGTAGACGAAACGGGTGCAGGCATCGGCCTCGGCCTGCACGCCTGCCATACCGAAAAGTACGGTGGCACAGGCGGCAATGATGGATCGCTTGGCTGATTTCATGGGGGTAGCTTCCTTTGCTGGATCAGGTCAGAGATGCAATCGGAATGATCCTAACAGCCATTCATTGTCCTATCGCGACTTGGTTGGCAGTCCTGCAAAACAGCAACCAGACAATTGGCCGCTGCTATGCTCAGCGCATATTCGAACGGAGGAACTGCCCCATGCCTCAAATCACACCACATCACACCGCTGCCATCCTCCGCCCGTTGCTGGTCGGCGGCCTGCTGAGCATCGCCCTGAGCGGCTGCCTGAGCGCACCGCCGCTTAGCGACGATCCCGATTTCGGCCGCTGCAGCGATGCCTCCCTGCAATGGGCGGTGGGCACGGTGAATGACGAAGCCACCGTGCGTCGCCTGAAGACCGAGAGCGGTGCCGGCCTGGTCAATCCGATCAGCCCGACCACGATTGTTTCCCGCGATATCCGCCAGGACCGCCTGCGCGTCTACACCGATGCCAACAACGTCATCACCAAAGTGCGTTGCGAGTAAATCCAGCGCGCTGCAACTCGCAGCACGGCACACGCACAAACACGAACGGCAGGGTTTCCCCTGCCGTTCGTCGTTTCACACGCTCACAAGTGCGAGCGCTTGTTCCAAGGCCGCTTACTTCAAACCGCGGTTGTGCAGCAGCGGCTCGACGCTCGGGTCCTTGCCGCGGAAATCGCGGTAGGCCGTTGCCAGGTCACGCGTATTGCCGATCGACAGGATCTTGTCGCGGAACACCTGGCCGTTCTCACGGGTCAGGCCACCGTTCTCCTTGAACCACTCGAAGGCATCGTGGTCGATCATCTCCGCCCAGAAGTAGGCGTAGTAACCGGCCGAATAACCGCCGCCCCAGATGTGGTCGAAGTAGCTACTGCGGTAACGCGGCGGCACCTGGGCCAGGTCCACCTTGTAGCGCTTCAGCGCGTCGGCTTCGAACTTGTCCACGTCCTGCAGCGGTGCGTCAGCGCCCTGCGTATGCCAGGCCAGGTCGAGCAGCGCCGCCGACAGGTACTCGGTGGTCATGTAGCCCTGGTTGAAGGTCTTGGCCTTGGCGATCTTGTCGACCAGCTCCTGCGGCATCGCTGCCTTGGTCTGGTAGTGCTTGGCGTAGTTGGCGAACACCTTCGGGTCTGAAGCCCAGTGCTCGTTGAACTGCGATGGGAACTCGACGAAGTCACGCGGCACGCCGGTGCCGGCCACGCTCGGGTACTTGGTGTTGGAGAACATGCCATGCAGGGCGTGGCCGAACTCGTGGAACATGGTGGTCACGTCGTCCCAGCTCAGCAGCGCGGGCTGGCCGGCGGCAGGCTTGGTGAAGTTGCTGACGTTGTAGACCACCGGCTTGGTGCCGGTCAGGCCGTCCTGCTCGACGAACACGTCCATCCAGGCGCCACCGGACTTGCTGTCGCGCTTGAAGAAGTCGGCGTAGAACAGCGCCAGCGGCTGGCCGTTGGCATCGGTGACTTCAAACACGCGCACGTCCGGGTGATAGACCGGCAGGTCCTTGCGCTCCTTGAAGGTCAGGCCGTAGAGCTGGTTGGCGGCGTAGAAGACGCCGTTCTGCAGCACGTTGTCCAGCTCGAAGTAGGGCTTGATCTGCGACTCGTCGAGGTCGTACTTGGCCTTGCGCACCTGCTCGGCGTAGAAGTCCCAATCCGATGCGGAGGCCTTGAAGCCGCCCTTCTGCGCGTCGATCACCTTCTGGATCTCGGCCAGCTCGCCGCGTGCCTTGGCGGTGGCCGCCGGCACGGTGTCGGTCAGCAGCTTGAGCGCATGCTCCGGCGTCTGCGCCATCTGGTCGGTGAGGTTGTAGGCGGCGTAGTTCGGGAAGCCGAGCAGCTTGGCCTTGGCCGCACGCAGCTGGGCCAGTCGCTGGATGATGGCGCGGGTGTCGTTGGCATCACCGTGCTCGGTGCGGGTTTCCGAGGCCTGCAGCACCTTGGCGCGCACGTCGCGGTCCTGCAGCGAGCCGAGTGCCGGCTGCTGGGTGGTGTTCTGCAGGCTCAGCACCCACTTGCCGTCCAGCTTGCGGCCCTTGGCAGCGTCTTCGGCAGCGGCGATGTCGCCATCGGACAGGCCGGCCAGCTGCGCCTTGTCATCGATGACCACCGCACCCGCGGCGGTGGCCGCGACCAGCTTGTTGTGGAAGTCGTTGGACAGGGTGGCTTCTTCGGCGTTGTACTGCTTCAGCGTTTCCTTGTCGGTATCGCTGAGCTCGGCACCTGCCTTGACGAAGCCCTTGTAGGTTTCCTCGACCACGCGCAGCTGCTCGGCGTCCAGGCCGGCTTCGGCGCGGCCGTCATAGATGCTCTTGATGCGCGCGAACAGCTTGGCATCCAGGTGGATGGCATCGCCATGCGCGGCCAGCTTGGGCACCACGTCTTCCTGGATCTTCTGCCGCTCCGGGTTGGTATCGGCCTGCACCACGCTGAAGAACACGCGGCTGACGCGGTCCAGGATGGCGCCGGACTTCTCCATCGGCAGCAAGGTGTTGTCGAAGGTGGCCGGCTGGGTGTTGTCGGTGATCTGCTTGATCTCCGCCAGCTGCTGGCGCATGCCTTCCTCGAAGGCCGGCAGGTAGTCACTGTCCTTGATCTTGTCGAAGGCCGGCGCCTGGAACGGCAGCGAGCTGACAGTCATGAACGGGTTGGTGGAGGCATCGCCCGGCTTGGCGGCCTCCGCAGGTGCATTGGCGGTCACGGGGGCAGTGGACTCCTTGCCAGAACAGGCGGCCAGCGCAAGGCTGATGGCGGCGGCCAGAACAACGGTACGCGACATGAAACGGCTCCTTGGGAACGGGCTTCGAACAGCCCATCACCCTACTCCGTTCCCCTGTGAGCGGCATGTGCCGATGGTGGCGCCAAGCCGCGCCGGACGCGGCGGCTCAGCCGGTGCCGCGGTTGCGGCCCATCCATTGCCGGTACCACTGGCGAACGGCAGCCATGTCGGCCACGTCGTCACCGGTCGTATGGAACACCGGACCGAAGCCGATGACCTTTTCCGGGTAATGGAAATAGGCCGGGATGATGGGCACATCGGCCATGCGCGCGATTTTCAGGAAGCCACCCTTCCATTCAGTCACCGGCTTGCGCGTGCCTTCCGGCGCCAGCGCATACCAGATCTGCTCGCTGTCGCGGATCATCGCTACCGCCTGGCCGACGGTGCCCTGAGGCGAACTGCGGTCCAGCGGCACCACGCCCATGCGCCGCAGCACCAGGCTCAGCGGCCACCAGAACAGCTTGTCCTTGCCAAGAATGCGCGCCTCAAGGCCCAAGGCCATCTTTGCCGCCAACCCCCACAGGCCATCCCAGTTGGACGAATGCGGCGCGGCGATCACCACCGCCTTGGCCAGGTCCGGAACCGGCCCGCGGATATGCCAGCCGCCCAGACGCAGCACGCTGCGGCCAAGCCAACGGCTGAAGGCGGCGCCTTTGCGCTGCGGCACGGCGGCGGGAACAACCGGAACGGTCGGTGGCGTGTTGCTCAAGCACTACTCCCAATTACGTGTTGAACGGCCGCGCTTGACCTGCGCGCGTTCCTTTTTCTGATCCAGCCGGCGCAGCTTGGAGCCGTAAGAGGGCTTGGTCGCCACCCGTGGCTTGGGCACGCTCAGGCTGGCCTGGATGAAGCTGGCAAGGCGTTCGCGCGCATCCTGGCGGTTACGGTCCTGGGTGCGGAAGCGCTGCGCGTCGATCACCAGCACGCCTTCGCTGGTCACCCGGCGGTCGCGGCGGGCGAGCAGGCGCTCGCGCAGCGGCTCAGGCAGGGACGGCGAACCGGCGATGTCGAAACGCAGTTCCACCGCAGTCGAGACCTTGTTGACGTTCTGCCCGCCCGCGCCGGACGCGCGCACGAAGCGCTCGACGATCTCCGTTTCCGGTATCGCCAATCGTTCCGAGATTTCAATCTGCTCCGTCGCCATCGGCGCATTGTAAGGGCTGTTGCGGTTTTAGCTGCCTTCTGGCGAAAGACGCAGCGCAGCCATCGTCTATCCCCTTGCGCGCGGCTGTTGCCCCCTCCCTTGCGCGGAGCGCAGGGGAGGGTTGGGGAGGGGTGCTTTTCGCGGCTTACTTTGAGTGCCTGCGCTGGTTCTGAGTACAGCGGCTAGGGCGTTGGGTTTTGCTGGGCGGCTGGGGCTTTAGAAGCACCCCTCCCCAGCCCTCCCCTTTGCTACGCAAAAGGGAGGGAGCGAAGCGTGCACTCGCGTGAGGACTACGGGCACGCAGCCATCTGCCCCCTCCCTGCCCTCCCCTTTTCTACGCAAAAGGGAGGGTTCCATTCATCACTCCCAATACTGCCCCGCCCAACGCCGGTAGGCGCGGTAGTGATGGATCGCGAAACCATCAAACGAAGGCTCGTTGCGCAGCGCGCGTTCCACCTTGCGCACTTCCTGCTCGAACACCTTCGGCCCTTCTTCATGGAAGGTGACCTTGTCGATGTCGTTTGACGACACCTCCAGCCCGATCACCACCTTCTTGCCCACTTCATTGGCATAGGCGATCTCGCTGGCGGCGTGCGAGAGGATGCTGTCCCTGCCCTCGGCCTTGTCGCGGTAGTCCATCAAGGCGACGTAGTCGTAGATGTTGATGGTGTGCTCGCTGACCGGGCGGTGGCGGCCATTCCAGTCCACCTCGATGCCATCCAGCCAGAACGGAATCGCCGGGCCAACCGCCAAGGTCGCGCCGCTCTCCTGCTTGATGCGCATCACCGCCGCGCTCATGTCGAGGAAACCAATCAGCAGGTCCGCACGCGTGTCGTCATCCCACTCGTCGAGGATATGCGGTTCGATGTCCAGATTCGCGCCATCAAAGCGCGCCGCTTCCGGCACCGAGGCGTTGTAGTCCACCACCCGGCGGAACATCGCCTCGGCCTCCTTGCGGTGAGCCGGCAACACGTACTTCTGCGTGCTCAGGTACCAGGAGCCCAGCAAGGCATAGACCTTCATGTTCTTGCCATGCAGGCGCTCGATGAAGGCGCGGTACAGCTGCGGCTGCTCGACGATGAGGTTGCGGTCCTTGTAGGCGTCGGCATACAGATACACGGTGTCGATGCGCTGCGACTTGAGATACGCCACCGCCTCATCGGCGACCGCCGGATCCTCGATCATCGCGTACGACTCGGCTTCCCAGGTCCAGATCGCGCGACTGGCTGCCAGCGCCTGCGTCATCGGCAACAAGCACAGCGCGGCCAACAAACCGAGGCTCAAGCTCCGGCTCATTGCGACTTCTCCACGGCTGCCGCAGCATCCACCGGCAGGTGGTAACGGCCCTGCCCGATCGCTTTGCCGTTGTCGGGATCGGACGGGAACACCGATACGTAGCAACGGCCACCGCAATCCTGCGGCAGGCGCAGCTGCAGCTGCACCTGCTGGCTACCGCCCGGCGGCAGCTGCATTGCCTGCCCATACACTTCCTGCAACTCGCGGCCGTCCTCGCTGGACAACACGGCCAGCGGCACGAACAAGCGGCTTGGCCTGGGATCGCCACTGCTGAAGACCGCGGTCAGCTGCACCCCACTGGCAACGGTCGCAACGTCGGCCGAGGCCAACGACAAGCCGTGCGCCACCGGTGCTGCAGCCACTTCGGCAGCGGCCGCCGGTGCGATATACGCAACCAACTTCGGCGTCGCCCCCTCCGGCGTCAGCGCGTTCTTCTGCATGAAGATCGTATTGGCCTGGGTGTAGCGTTGCAGGCGCTGCAAGGCCCAGGCGCGCACGCTGGCGTCATCGGTCTCGGCCAGGTGCATGCCGTCCTGCAATTCGTACAACTTGCCGTCATGCAGCCACCAACGCCCGGCCAGATACTCCGGCGCGCTGGTCTTGGTCTGCTTCAAGGGAAATTGCTGGTTGCTGCGGAAACTCTCGGCCATGTCCAGGCCGGTGCCCAGCCACGGCGTCTGCGCCGGCCGCTTCAAGCCATAGGTATTGGACAGCAAGGCCATCAACGACGGCGTCACGTCCAGCTGCGAGGACACCGCGCGGATGCGCTTTGGCTGTTTGAGCAGCGGCGAGAACACGATCAAGGGCACGTGGTAGCGGTCCACATGTTCACCCATCGGGATCTCCGGCAGGCGATGGTCGCCGGTGATGACGAAGATGGTATTGGCATACCACGGAGTCTTTTCCACCGAGGCGAAGTAGCGACGCAGCTGCTCGTCGGTGTACAGGATGGTGCTGTAGATATCGGTACTGGCGCGATAGCTGGCACGCTGCGCTTCGGGCACCTGCAACTGCTGCAGGCGCTGCTCGAACTGCTTGCGGTACACGTCCTGATCCGGGAACTCGTAGCTGGTGTGCATCGAGATCGTCTGGATCGCGGTCAGGAAGGGCGCCTGCACGCTGTCATTGTCGGCCAGCACCCGCGAGATCAGTTCCTTGTCCGGGTAGCCCCAGGCACTGAAGGGATTACGTTGATAACCCTCACCGAAATTGTTCATGTCGACCAGCGTCTGCACCTGCTGGCCCTGCATGTAGGCGCGCTCGTTGTCGAAGCTGGTGTCGGTGCCGTTGTAGAAGGCGGTGTTATAGCCCTGCTGGCGCAGCACGCTGAACAAACCAGGATGCGCCGGCATGCGATCGCCGAGACCGGTGAAGCCTTCGTCGGCGAATGGCGCCGAACCAATCAGGGTCGGCAGCACACCGAAGGTGCGGCCCTGGTTGGCGAGGAAGTTGTCGAAGTAAAGGCTGCGCCCGGCCAGCTCATCGAGGAACGGGGTGAAACTGCCCAGCGGTGCCTGCGGACCGGAGAACGAGCGACCCAGGCCTTCGACCACGATCAAGACGACATTCGGCGGTCGGCCATCACTGGTCGGCGCGAAGTTCGGGCCCAATGTGTCCGGCGTCTGCTCCTGGCGCAGGAATGGGAAGTTGGCATCCAACGGTGCCTCGGTACTGGCAATCGCGCTCGGCACCACTGCCACATCCGACTCACCCTTGAACCAGCGCCACACATCACCGCTGAACCAGGCCAGCTTGTTGCAGGCCAAGTCGCGCGAGGCAACATCCTTCAACGCCGCCGCACCGCTGGGCAACGGCAAAATCCAGGCAATACCGGCAGCCACCAGCCATACCGTGCTCCACACCGTGGAGCCGCGCGCATCGCGTCGTGCCAGCCACAGCAGGCCAGCCCACAACACCAGCAAGGGCAAGGCCATCGCCAGCACGGCGCGCAGTCCAAGCGGCGCACCGTCGGCCAGCGTGGTGCGGATCTCAGCCACGCTGTAGCCGAACAGGTCTGCACCCAGCGGCACATGTGCTACCTGGAAGTACTGGTCCAGCAAGACCTGCACCACGATGAACAGCGACCACAGCACACCAAGCGCGATGAAGCGCGGCATCGCCCGCTTGATCATCAACAAGGGCAGCGACAACAGGATCAGCAACGGAACCGCACGCAGCAACATCAGCAGCGCCTGCGCGACGGCAATGCCGGCAACCGCACCGGTCTGCATGCCACCGCCTGCACCTGCGATGCCGTTGCTCACCGCCATCGCGACCAGCACCAGCTGCGCAAGCAGCAACACCGGGAAAGCCGAAGAAAAGCGCGCCCAAGCGCCGCCGTCATGCGTGGAGATCATCGTCAACTGCTCCGTTACCAGCGCGTATAGATCGAGCCGGACAGGCGCTGCTCATCAAAGCCAGCATCGTCGTCGGCATAACCGGCACCCAGCTTGAAGCCCCAGTGCGGGCTGACCTGATGCCGCCAGGCGACGCCGATGGCCGCATTGTTGTCGCGCACCACGCTGCCGAAGCGGTCGAGGTCGGTGCTGCGGCCACTGCTGACGCTGACTTCCAGATAGTCGTCGGCATCGCCCTTGTAGTAATTGCGCAGCAGCACGCGGTGGCTCCAGCTGCCCGAGCCGACACCCGGCACATGCTGCAGCTTGTAGCGGCCATACCAGTTGCCGACGTAGCGGCCGACGCCAACGCCGTAGAACTCGGTGTCATCGGAGAAGCGCAGATGATCGACGCTGGCCGACAGTTCCCAGCCATTGCCCACGCCCTGGAATACTTCCACGCGCCAAGCCTGGTTGGGCAACACGCCACTGGACGGACCGTGCTGGTAACGCAGGTTGGCGTAGGCGCGCGTCCACAACGGCACGTAGCCATCCAGCGCCCAGGCGGTGTCGGAGGTATTGAAGTGATCGGCGCGCAGCAGCTCCAGCCCTAGTGAACCGCGCGGGAAATAGCGGCGCAGGGTCAGGTCGTTGTCGTTCCAGCTATCGCGGTCACCGCTGAAGCGGGTGTGGTCCCAACCCACGCTCGCACCCCAGCGATAGCCATCGGCGGCCACCGCATCGGGGTTGGCCATGCGCGGCAGCAGGCTCAGGCGCAGCTCGGCGATTTCCTTGGGATCGGCGCCAAGACCGGCGGCAGCATCGAAGTCCGCACGTGCCGCTGCAATCTGCCCAAGCGCACGCAGCTCGCGGCCACGCGCGATGCGTGCCGCCGGGTCCTGCGGTGCCAGTTCAATCCAGCGCGAATAGGCATCGGCGGCCTGCTGCGGGCGATCGCTCCAGCGGTACATATCGCCCAACGCCGACCAGGCATCAGCATAGGTGGGGCTGTTCTTCACCACCTGCTGCAGATCGGCCTCGGCGGCAGCGTACTGGCCGTCCCAGGCATAGGTGCGGCCACGTGCCAGCAGCACGTCGCCATTGTCCGGATGCTCGCCCAGCAGCGCGGTGTAGCGTGCGATGGTGGCGGCGCGGTTGTTGGCGTCGGATTGCTCGCGGATCTGCTGCAGCTGCAGGGTCAGGCTATCGGGTGCTTCCTGCGCAAGCGCCAGCAACGGCGTGGCGGACAGTGCCAACAGCAGGCAGCGCGCCAGCACGTGACGGGTAGCGCGGGCGGAGAGGTGCTGGGTCATGGAGCGGTTCCTGGAAATCATTTGTTGATACTCGATTCGCTGATAACCGACGACACTGCCACCGCCATCGGCACGTCTTCCTTGTGGCCCTGCTGCCACGAGCCATCGCGGCTGATGCGTCCCCAGCTATGCCGCTTGCGGCGGGTGAACATCCAGCGCAGCGTGGCGGAGAAGCGCCAGATGGAGTTCAACTGCCGGTAGCCGAAGTTCTCCAGGATCGCGACCAGGAACAACCGCAGCTGCTGCGTTGGCCGCGAGTACAGGCCGAAGGAGAGCTCTTCCAGCAGCATTGCGTTGACCGAGAGCAGGATGCCCATGCCGACCGCCGCGGCGAGGAAGATCAGGAACACGTCCAGCTGCACCAGCCCGCACAGCGCCAGCACGATCATCGACACATAGCCCACCACCTCGATGATCGGGCCGAGGAACTCGAAGAACAGCATGAACGGGAAAGCGACCCAGCCGGCAGCACCACTGCGGCGGTTGAACAGCATGCCGATATTGGTCCACAGGCTTTCGGCCAGGCCGCGCTGCCAGCGCATGCGCTGGTTGCGCAGCGAACTCAGATCGGTCGGCGCCTCGGTCCAGCACACCGGATCGGGCACGAACACAATGCGGTAGTCGCGCTTCTCCTCGCGCAGATTGCGGTGCAAGCGGATCACCAGATCCATATCCTCGCCGACGGTGTCGGTGCGGTAGCCGCCGATGGCGATCACCCGCTCCTTGTAGAACACGCCGAATGCGCCGGAAATGATCAGCAGCGCGTTCATTGGCGACCAGCCCATGCGCCCGAACAGGAAGGCGCGCAGGTACTCGACCAACTGGAAGCTGGGCAACCAGCTGTTCGGCAGGCCGATCTTGTCGAGCATGCCTTCGCGCACGGTGCAGCCATTGAGCACACGCACCACGCCGCCGCTGGCAACCACGCGGCTGTCTTCCAGGAACGGCCGTACCACCCGCGACAGGCTTTCCGGCTGCAGGATGCTGTCGGCATCGACCACGCAGAACAGCGGATAGCGCACGCAGTTGATGCCGGCGTTGATCGCATCGGCCTTGCCGCCATTGGCCTTGTCGACCATGCGCACCTGCGGGCAACGCGCCGATGCGTAGACGCCGTGCACCGGTTCGGTCTGCAGGCGCGTGCGATAGGCCTCGGGTACCTTGACCAGGCCGAACGCCTCGATCAAGGCATCGCGGGTGCGGTCGCTGGAACCATCGTTGACCACCACGATCTCGAACTCGGGATAGCTGGTCTTCAGCAGCGAGCGCACCGAAGAAACCACCGAGGTTTCCTCGTTGTAAGCGGGCAGGATGATGCTTACCGGCGGCTGGTACTCGCGCAGCCCGGCCGGCAGGTAGTTTGCCCGGTACTCGCGCATATAGCGCACGATCTGGTAGGCCGAGACGTAGTTCAGGAACAGATAGGCCAGGTTGATCGCGACGAAATAGATCATGAAGAACCATTGCATCGAGTCGGCAATCTGGACCCAGGGGATCTGCTGCACGTAACTCACAAGCATCTGCCAATAGGTGCTCATGTCGCACTCCTCAGTGCATGCTCGGACAGCACCTGTTCGATGATGTCGCGGCCATAGGTATCGGCGTGGCGGGTCTGGACTTCGCGCAATGCCTCGACGCCCATGCCCGGCAGCGCCAGCAAGGCCTGTGCGGTGCGGTAGCGCACCCACCAGACGCTGTCGGACAGCAAGGCTTCCAGACGCGCCCTGTCGCCGTTGCTGCCGATGCGGCCAAGCGCTGCGGCAGCGTGCATGCGCACGTGCCAGCGCGAGGCGCTGAGGAAGCCGATCACGCGCTCACGGTCCTGGCTATCGTTGATCAACTGCAGGCAGACCGAGATGATGTGGTCGTCGACGTGGCCGTCGAGCAATTGCCGCACCACCACTGCCGCTCGTTGCGGATCGATGTCGGCCAGGAACCGCACCAGCTTGACGGTGGAGTCGGCATTGGCGCGCAGCAAGGCATTGCTGATCTCGCGGGCGGCGCTGCCATCCACGTTCTCGGCCAGGATCCGCGCAACGCTGCCCGGCACCCAATCCTCGCGTTGGGCGATCATCGGCACGAAGGCCGACATGGCACGCGGTGGATCCACCTGTGCCAATGCACGCGCCGCGCAGAGCGAAACGATGGGGCTGCGGTCGTTGAGGAATTTGACCAGTTGATCGTAGAGATGACGATCACGCAGATGACCGAGGGCGATGATGGTCATGGCGCGGTCGTGATAGCTGCCGCGCAGCATCCGCTGCGACGCCTCGGCCAGGCCGACCCGATGACCAAGCGAGGCCAATCGTCGTACCGAAGCATCGGGCAGGGTTTCGCAGAGCGCGTTCCAGGCCTCGATGAAACCGATGACTTCGTCGCGCTGCAGCTGCTTCACCGGCACGGTTTCACCGGCAAGCTCGCGCTGCAATACCTCAACCCAATATTGCCGGGCCTGCTTATCGCGTCGATCACGGCGTTGCGCACGTATGCGCAGGAACACAATTATCGCCAACAGCACGCTGGCCAGTAGCAACGTAAAAATCGCCACCCCACTGGCTACGACCAGAACTGTCGGTCCCTCGGTCAGACTGTCCATCGCATTTCCTACTGTTACGGGTACACGGATTGCGAATCCGTGTACTCCCCCCTGAGTACAGCATCCGATCAAAGCATAGACAAAACCGTGATGCGTGTCTCTATTTTATTCGCATCTTGTAATGCTTTATTCATCTAACTATGTTAGCGACCCGTCGTAAGACGTAAATATTTCATTAAAACAAAGACTTGCAGTGCGAGCGAGTGAGATCTGGCCATGCTGAATCATCGAGCCGCCGCCCCGGCCTGCTGACTTCGGGGCTGGCAGCGCGCCGGTTATGCTCAGGGCCTGCCCATCGCAAGGACGACCCATGCAGCGCCGCTACTACTTCCGTTCCTGTTGCACCCGCCTGTTGCTGGCTGCCAGCCTGTTGCTGGCGAGTACCGCACCGGCCTGGGCAGCGCCCGCCACCGATGCCGACGTCAACCGCCTGCTGGCGGCGTCCCGCGCCCAGAACATGCTCGACGCGATGCTGCCGCAGATGGAAGCGATGCAGGCGCAGCAGTTCGCCGAGATCGCCCAGAAGCAATCACTGACGCCCGAACAGAAGGCGGGATTGCAACGCATCCAGCAGCGCACCTCGCAGACCTTGCGGCAGGCGCTGGCGTGGTCGCAGATGCGGCCGATGTACGTGGACCTGTACAAGCAGTCGTTCTCGAAGGAAGACGTGCTGGCGATGGCCGAGTTCTACGAGAGCCCGGCCGGCCAGAGCCTGCTCGACAAGACCCCGGCGCTGATGCAGAACCTGATGGTCGCCATCCAGCAGAAGATGACCCCGCTGATGGCCGACCTGCAGAAGGACCTGGAAAAGATCAACAGCGAAGTCAAATAAGCGCCCAACTGTAGTGCCGAGCCATGCTCGGCAAGGGGCGTTACCGGCAAAGCCGCCCCAGCTTTTCTTGTGGGAGCGGCGTAAGCCGCGAAGCTGGCAATATCGGAATCACCGACATCTCTGCAATCTGATGATTCATGGGCTTCGCGGCTGACGCCGCTCCCACAAGCATCCCGCAAGCGTTGATGGGTTGCGGGGAAAGCCCCTGCCGAGCATGGCTCGGCACTACCTCAGTCCGGTAGCTTCCAACCAAACAGGTCCATCGCTTTCTGGAACTCGCGGTCCAGTGGTGCGCGCACTTCGATGCGGCGGCCGTCCTGCGGGTGCGGGAAGGCCAGGCGTTCTGCGTGCAGCAACATGCGGTGTACGCCCTGCATGCGGAACGTGCGGTTGTGCCGTCCGTCGCCGTGGCTGGTGTCGCCGATCATGTGGTGGAACATGTGCTTGAGGTGCCGGCGGATCTGCCGGAAACGCCCAGTCTGCGGCTGGCAACGCAGCAGCGCGTAACGCGAGGTCGGGAAGCCCGTCGACGGAATCGGCAACTCGCCCTCCAGCAGTTTCTGGAAATGGGTGATGGCCTGCTTCTTTACCGGCTTGCCGGGGCCGCCGTCCAGGTCGTGATCGACGGTGAAGGCATCTTCGGCCGGCCAGCCGCGACACACCGCCAGGTAATCCTTCTCCACCTCGCCGCCCATCAGCGTCTTGCCCAGAGTGCTGGCACTTTCGCGATCAAAGGCCAGCAGCAGGCAGCCACTGGTTGCGCGATCAAGCCGGTGCACGAGGAAAATCGGCTTGCCCAGCTGCTCGCGCAGGCGGTCAGCAAGGAAATCATCCTCGCCGCGCGCCAGCTTGCTGTCGTGGACCATCAAACCCGCAGGCTTGTTGACCACCGCCAGCCACTGGTCTTCGTACAGCAGCGGCAGCGGTTCAAAAACAACCGGCGCCTCTACTGCTTCATCGACAACATCACTCATCGACGCAACCACGCCGAAGCCACGGCAATCGCACCGACCGCGCCTGTCACCCACGACCACAGCGGCACCGAGGCGAACTGCGGGCCGCCCGCTTGCAGGCCATACAGCAGCGCCGACACCACCATCAAACCGACACCGGCAACGGCAGTAACCACACGACGCTGCATGCGCTGCAAGGTGCCTTCGAGGTTGACGATGTCCTGCGAGCGCATCGCCAGCTCATGCTTGCCTTCCACCTGCTGGCGCAGCCAGCTGTGCAGCAGGGCCGGCATGTCCGGGGCCTGGGTCATGATTTCTGGCAGGCGCTTGCGCAGTTCCTTCAGCGCACGGCGCGGGCTGTAACGCTCGCGCAGGATGCGTTCCAGCACCGGCTTGGCCACTTCCCAGATGTCCAGGTTGGGGTCGAGCTGGCGACCCACACCTTCGATGTTCAGCAGCGTCTTCTGCAGCAGGATCAGCTGCGGCTGCAGGGTCAGCTGGTAACGCTGGGCGGTGCGGAACAGCTTCATCAGCACTTCGGCCAGCGAAATCTGCGACAGCGGCCGGGTGAAGTACGGCTCGCAGACCGCGCGCACGGCGGCTTCCAGCTCATCGATGCGCACCGTGTTCGGCATCCACTGCGCCTGCAGGTGCAGCTCGGCGATGCGGCGGTAATCACGGTTGAAGATGGCCATGAAGTTTTCGGCGAGGTAGAACTGATCCTCTTCCGACAGCTGGCCCATGATGCCGAAGTCCAGCGCGATGAAGCGCGGGTTGTCGCGGCGCGCCGGATCGATATCGACCCAGATGTTGCCGGCGTGCGCGTCGGCATGGAAGAAGTTGTCGCGGAACACCTGCGTGTAGAACACGCGCACGCCCTTGGCGGCCAGCGCCTTGCGGTCGATGCCGGCCTTGTCCAACGCGACGATGTCGTCGGAGGGAATGCCCCAGACCCGCTCCAACGTCAGCGCGCGCTCGGCGGTGTGGCTCCAGATCACTTCCGGAACGTACAGGTCGTCCGAGTTTTCCCAGAAGCGGCGCAGCACGCTGGCGTTGGCGCCTTCGCGCTGCAGGTCCAACTCGGCGGCCAAGGTGGTTTCGATCTCGGCTACCACTTCGCGCGGGCGGATCTTGTCGGCACGCGGATGGGTGCGTTCGACCAACGCGGCCAGCGACTTGAGCAGGGCGATGTCACCGGCGATCTGCTTCTCGATATCCGGGCGCAACACCTTGACCACGACCTGGCGGCCGTCGTCCAGCGTTGCCGCGTGTACCTGCGCGATCGAGGCCGAGGCCAGCGGCGTGGTGTCGAAGCTGGCGAAGGCTTCGGTGATCGGCAGGCCCAGCGCCTGCTCGACGATCTGCAGCGCGCGTTCGCCGTCGAAGGGCTTGACCCGGTCCTGCAGCAGGGTCAGCTCGGCGGCGACATCCGGCGGCACCAGATCGCGGCGGGTGGACAGGATCTGGCCGAACTTGACGAAGATCGGGCCCAGCTCCTGCAGCGCCAGGCGCAGGCGCGCACCGCGCGACTGCGAGGCGATATCGGCGCTGGCGCGCGGCACGAACGGCTTGGCGATGCCGAGCCAACGTTCAACCGGGGTGCCGTCGAGCAGGTCATCCAGCCGGTAGCGCAGGATCACCCGGCCGATACGGCTGGCGCGGAACATGGCGCGGGTCGCCTTCATGCGGCACCCCCGGCGCGCTGACGCAGGCGCGCGATGCGCGCGGCCATGCGTTCGACGTCATCGCGGATCACGTCCACATCATCATGGAAGGCATCCAGCTCGGCACGGGCAACGACATCACGCGACTCCTCGGTAACGTATTCGGCGGCGGTCTCGGCCAGGTCCTTGGCGCTGCGCCTGGCCTGCAGCAGGGCTGCACGCAGGGTCTGCGCGATCTGCACGCCGAGGATCTCGCCAAAGGCTTTGACAAAAGGCTGCTGCCAATCCGGATCAAAACGGGTAGCCAGCTGCTGCAGGCGGCGCGCCCGCTCGGCATCGCCGGAGACCTTGACCCGACCAGCAGGCGCGCTGTTGCCGCGCCGTGCATTGGCCAGGAAGGGTAGCTGCGCCAGCACCCCGCCCAGCGTGCTGCGCACGGCTAGGTCCGGCTCCAGCGCCGGATCGACCGGGCCCACGGTCAGGCGTTCACCGGCAACCCCGATCTGCATCGCCAGCGACGGCGATTCCAGGGTCAGGGCGATGCGTTGGCCATCCAGCGAGGCCAGCGCGGTGCGGGTATCCGGGTCCAGCGCCAGCGCGCGGTTCAAGGCCACTTCCAGCGCACGGCCGGCCAGCGGCTTGATCATTTTGAGGGGGGATGCAGGCATGCCGGCATTCTACCGGAGGGGCGGGATTGGAGACTGGATCGCGGCGGGGAGCGAATGCCTCGCCAGCACAGGATTTGTTCATGTAGCGGCGCCTTGTGCGTGGAACCGCGCTTTCGGCGGCAAGCCGCACCAGCTGGTCGCCGCGCTCAATGAACCGCGCGTCCCGAGCCGCCCGTTCCAGCTTGAAAGCAGCCGCCACTCCCTATTCCCGAATCGCGGCGTTTGCGTTCATGCTATGCAGACACCACCAAACACAGCGTCAGGAGCACACAGGCAATGGGCAAGACCCGGGTTGGCATCATCTTCGGCGGTCGTTCGGCCGAGCACGAGGTCTCGCTGCAATCGGCGAAGAACATCTTCGATGCGCTGGACAAGGAACGTTTCGACGTCAGCCTGATCGGCGTGGACAAGCAGGGCCTGTGGCATCTGTGCGATGCGGCCGGCTTCCTGCTCAATGCCGATGATCCCAAGCGCATCGCGCTGGATACCTCCGGCCCGGTGCTGTCGGTACTGCCCGGCGCCGAGCGCGGCCAGTTGCTGGCCGCCGATGGCCGCGCCGTCCCGCAGTTGGACGTGGTATTCCCGATCGTGCACGGCACCCTCGGCGAAGACGGCACCCTGCAGGGCCTGCTGCGCACCTTGAACCTGCCCTTCGCTGGCCCCGGCGTGCTTGGCGCAGCCGCGGCAATGGACAAGGACATGGCCAAGCGCCTGCTGCGCGATGCCGGCCTGGCGGTGGCGCCATTTGCCTGTTTCAACCATGTCACTGCTGCACGCGCTGACTACGATGCGCTGGTCGCGCAGCTTGGCCTGCCGCTGTTCGTCAAGCCGGCCAACCAGGGTTCCTCGGTCGGCGTGAGCAAGGTGCGCAATGCCGAGGAGTTCGCCACCGCGATGGCATTGGCGCTGTCGTTCGACCACAAGGTGCTGGTGGAATCGGCGATTGTCGGCCGCGAGATCGAATGCGCAGTGCTGGGCAATGACGTGCCCGAAGCCAGCGTCTGCGGCGAAGTGGTGGTGCATGACGACTTCTACGCCTATGACACCAAGTACATCAGCGCCAGCGGCGCGGAGACGGTGATCCCCGCCGATATCGCTGCCGATGCCCAGCAGCGCATCCGCGAGATCGCCGTGCGCGCCTACCAGGCGCTGGACTGCATCGGCATGGCGCGCGTGGACGTGTTCCTCACCGAGGCCGGCGACGTCGTCATCAACGAACTGAACACCCTGCCCGGCTTCACCAAGATCAGCATGTATCCCAAGCTGTGGGGCGCAAGCGGACTGGGCTATACCGCGCTGATCACCCGCCTGATCGAGCTGGCGCTTGAGCGTCACGCTGCGGACAAGAACCTGCGCAGCTCGATCAGCACTTCGGCCTGATCGAAACTACTGAAACGACGCGGCCCGCACCCTAGCCTAGGATGCGGGCCGTTCTGTTTCTGGCGTCAGGAACGATCAGCCTTTCTTGCGGAACATCGACACCACCGCAAGGATCAGGAAGACGACAAACAGGATCCACGCGATATTGCTGGCCGCACCGGCAATGCCACTGAAGCCGAGTACGGCAGCAATGATGGCGATGACGAAGAAAACGACGGCGTAATGCAGCATGGGCTGGGTCCTCGGTTGGAATCAGGGGTCCATACTCGGCAATTGCCGGTCGCGATACGGTGACAGGAACGTTAGCGCCGGATGATGACGGCGCTGTCCATTCAGGAAGCCGCCGCCAACCGGCGCAAGCCTTCCTCGATCGAAACCTTGGGCTCGTAACCGAAATCGCGGCGTGCTGGCTCCATCGAATACCAATGCGGCGTGCACAGCTGCTCGGCAAGGAAGCGCGTCATCGGCGGCTCGCCGGACAAGCGCAGCAGCGGCCACAGCTTTTCGCAGACCGAGCCGATGCGGTACGCGGTCTTGAACGAGATCGACTTCTCCACGCCAGGCGCGCCCACCGCTGCAAGCAGGCGGTTGAGCAGTTCGCGCATCGGCAGCGGCTCGCCGTTGGAAATGAAGTAGGCCTTGCCAGCGCAGGCCGCACCAACCACCAGATGATCGAAGGCATCGAAGTGCGCCTGCGCGGCGTTGTCGATGAAGGTGGTATCGACCTTGTTCGTGCCATCGCCGACAAAACGCAGACGACCGGCGCGCGCGCGTTCGGCCAGCCGCGGCACCAGCTGATTGTCGCCCGGGCCCCAGATCAAGCGCGGGCGCAACGCAATGGTTGCCAGATCGGCGCCATTGGCAGCCAGCACTTCCTGCTCGGCGATGGTCTTGGTGGCGGCATACGGCGCCTGGAAATCCTCACCGTAGGGCACTTCATCCGCACCCAGGCCTTCGACCGGATGGGTAGCGCGATGGGTGACGCTGGGTGTTGAGGTGTAGACCAAGCGGCGGATGTCATGCGCCTTGCAGGCGGCAAGCACATTGCGGGTGCCGACCACATTGGCCTGGAAGTAGCTGTCGTAACTGCCCCAAGCGCCAGCCTTCGCGGCGTTGTGGAAGATGGCATCGACGCCGGCGGCGGCGTGATGCACAGCGTTCGCATCGGCCAGGTCGCCACGGATCTGGCCAACGCCAATCTCCTGCAGGGACGGGTAATGCCCGCGATTGAAGCTCAGCACCTGATGGCCGCGTTCGACCAGGCCGCGGCACAGGGCCTGACCGAGAAAACCACCACCACCGGTAACCAGAATCTTCATTCGTTTGATCGCTCTGTTGCTGGGCTTCCGCACCGACTGGCCGCGTCGGAAGCATTGAGAATTGTCCGTCAGTATCGCAGCAGTGGCAGTCAAGTTGGTTTGCCCCGGAGGGCTGTAGTGCCGAGCCATGCTCGGCAGGGGCGTTACCGACAAAAAGCAGAGGCGCCCCTTCTGTCCCGAGCCTTCCGCTTCAATCCCTCACCCCGGCCACCGCTGCATCACCCCAACTGCGCCTGCGCCCACACCGCCAGCTTCTCGCGCCCGATCTTGGCGTTGTGGCGAATATCCACGGGAAAGCTCGAATGGCGCAGGAAGTACTCAATGCCGGCAAAACCCGGATGACGTAATGCCATGATCCTCAATTGCTTTTCGATCTCACCGGAATGCTGATCCGGCAGCGGCTCGTAACACAGCACCGGTACCTGCTGGCCCAAGGCACCAACACCCACCAAGGCCGTGCGCCGCACACCAGCTACGGTGTTGAATACCGGCTCCACCTGCTCGGTATACAGCGGCCCTGTCGCCGTCTCGACCCGATGCGTCTTGCGCCCGCAGAACCACAGCCGCCCTTCGGCATCGAACCAACCCACATCGCCCATGCGGTGCACGATGCGCTCGCCGCCATCGGCCAGCACTTCGCGGATCTTGGCCGCGGCCGTTGCCTGTGGTCGGTTGAAATAGCTGTCGGTGGTTGTCGGACCAACCACCGTGATCTCACCCACCTCCCCGGCCGGCAGCTCACGCACGCCGTTCCAGTCAGCGATGGGTTCGTCGGTGATGGCAATGATGCGCACGACATTCGGCGCGACCACACGCCCCACACAGGTGCCCGCGCCAGCCTCGGTAGCCTCACGCGTATCCACCAGTTCGCGGCCTTCAATCACCGCTACCGGCAGGCATTCTGTGGCGCCATACGGCGTCCAGAACTGGCCGTCCTTCGGCATCAGCGAACGGATCTTGGACACGATCTCCGGCGGCACTGGCGCGCCCGCCGAGGTGGCGCGGGTCACCGTTGGCAGCGGCTGGCCGTGTTCGGCCAGCACCCGCATCAGGGCCGGCGAACCAAACAGCTGGGTCACGCCGAAACGGGCGATCGCGTCGTGCAGCTTGCGCGGATCAGCGCTACCCGGCCGGGTCGGGTCCATGTCCGGAATCACCGAGGTCAGGCCCAGCGCCGGGTCGAACAGCGCGAACGGCGGGAAGGTCGGCAGGTCGATGCCGCCGGGCTGCATGCCGAAGGCATTGCGCAGCAGTTCCACCTGGCCGACGAAATGGCGGTGGCGATAGACCACACCCTTGGGCACGCCGGTGGAGCCGCTGGTGAACAGGATCGCGGCTACGTCGTCCGGCGCGGTCGCAGCCAACTGGCTGCCCGCGCCAGCGCCATCAGCCTCGATCTTGGCCAGGGTGACGCCACCCCAGCCCCAACGCCGGCCGACGGTGACCTTGACCCTGGCCGCCTTGGCCCAGCCCAGCAGAACCCGCGCAAACTGCGCCAGGGGGATGCCGATGAAGGCCTGCGGCTGGGCTTCGTCCAGGCACTGCTTCAGCGCGCGCTTATCAATGCCCGGGTCGACCAGCACCGGAACCGCGCCGATCTTGAACAGGGCGAACATCAGCAGGAAGAACTCCGGCCCCGGCCGCACCATCACCACCGCGCGCACCCCGCGGCCGATGCCGTTGGCCGCCAAACCGGCGGCAATGGCGTCGCTGCGGGCATCCAGCGTGCGGTAATCCAGGGTCACGTCGTAGGCGGCCATGCCGTTGGCGGCGGGCTTGCCGGGGCAGCGGATGGCGATCTGGTTGGGCCGTTCACGCGCCAGCTCGGGCAGGCGCGCGGCGATATTGCAGGTTTCGTTCATCTTCCTATTGTCGCCAATGCAGAAAAATCTTGCGCGCAGGCCCTCACCGTGGAAAATTCCGCACCTTCCTTTTGTCCTATTCCTGCCGCCAAGGCCGGCCTCCCATGCCCCATCCCTGCCTGACCTGCGGTGCCTGCTGCACCCAATACCGCGTTGCCTTCCATTGGATGGAATCGGACGAAGTCACCGAAGGCGGCGTGCCCCACCAGCTGACCCAGCGCCTGGACCCGCACCGGCTGTGCATGCAGGGCACCTACTCGGACCCGATCCGCTGCGTGGCCCTGGACTCGGAGATCGGCGTGTACTCCCGCTGCACCATCCACCCGAACCGGCCCAGCGTGTGCCGCGAGGTGGACGCCTCCTGGGAATACGGCAAGGCCAGCTCGCAGTGTGACCGCGCGCGCATCGCCCACGGCATGCCGGCATTGACCCTGGCCGATTGGCGCTGGCGCGACGATGCCGACAACGATGGCGATGATCATCCGGACGACAACGGCAACAGCCCGTCCTCGCCACCGAATACGCCGATTGCAGCTTGAGGATGTGGGCTGGTCACTCCTGCAAGGGCGGGAGTGACCTCGGCGACACCGCCACTGCGTAGCCTCAAAGCGCCTTGTAACGCCCCCACAACACCTCGAACTGCTGCGCGAAGCTGCGCACCAGGTTGCGGTCATTACTGACCACCAGATTCTCATCGTTGTGCTCGGTAGCGGTACGCGTCCAGTTGAAGCTGCCGTTGGCCAGCTGCTTGCCATCGAACAACGCGAACTTGTGGTGCATGTGGTATTCGCTGTGGTCCACGCGCACTGGAATGCCGCTCTCATTCAAACGGCGGATGTCGTTGCCGTCGTCGTAGACCTTGTCGTTGTCGCTGATGATGCGCACCGTCACGCCGCGTTTGTGCGCATCCAGGATGACACCGCTGAGGCGGTCATCGGAGATGGTGAACACGCAGATATCCAGCGTCTGTTTGGCACTGGCGCACAGCGCGCGCAGGCGCTGCATGCAGGCATCACCCGGCGAGAAATAGGTGCTGGTCAGGGTTTCGACCGGGCCAGCATTGACGTCCAATGTGCGCACTACCTGTTCAACCCACTTCAGCATCTGCAACGCTTCGGCCGGATTGGCTGCAACCTGCTCACGGGCGATGTCGAAGGCGCGGTTGCGCAGGAAGCGCAGGCGGTCGGGCGCAAGCTCCGCACCGAGCTCGCGCAGTGCGTAGCGCTCCTCATTGCTCAAGCTGAGGTCCTGCGCGCTGTCACGCAGCTGACGGTCCAGGCTGTCGAAATCCATCCTTCACTCCCTGTGCTAAGAAGCACAGAGCTTCGCACACCCCTGCACGCCTCTGTAGGAGCGGCGTAAGCCGCGAAGCCGGTGCAAAGAGAACGGCCGCAAAAGCTACCCCTCCCCAACCCTCCCCTCCGCCTTCGGCGCAAGGGAGGGAGCAGAAGCAGGCATCGCGCGCGCTCAGCTTTTGTAGGAGCGGCGTAAGCCGCGAAGCTGGCGCAAAGAGAACGGCCGCAAAAGCTACCCCTCCCCAACCCTCCCCTCCGCCTTCGGCGCAAGGAAGGGAGCAGAACCAGGCATCGCGCGCTCAGCTTTTTGTAGGAGCGGCGTAAGCCGCGAAGCTGGCGCAAAGAGAACGGCCACAAAAGCCACCCCTCCCCAACCCTCCCCTCCGCCTTTGGCGCAAGGGAGGGGGCAGAAGCAGGCATCGCGCGCGGTTTACGCGAAACGCCAGGCAACGGCTTGCAGGATGCAGAGGTAGCCGTAGCGGATTTATCCCTTGCTTCGCGGCTTACGCCGCTCCTACAAGTGCCCGCGCTCCCACAAGCCCCGGCTCACCCCAGCGGGTTGCGCTCCAGGAAGGCTCTTACCGCCGGCACGATCACTTCGTGCTTGTCTTCCAGCACATAGTGGTTGGCATCTTCGAACTCGGTCACTTCCGCCTGCGGCAGCGCCTTGCGGAAGCCCGCCAGGAAGTGATGGTCGAAGCAGATGTCGCGCAGGCCCCAGGCGATGTACGCCGGGCGATCGGCGAACGACGGCAACGCCGCCGCCGCGCGCTCCAGCAGCGACCAGGCCTTGTCGGCCGGCGACAGCGGGATGTCCTGCATGAAACGGATGGTGGAAATGCGGTTGGCCCAGGTGTTGTACGGCGACACATAGGCGCGGCGCACATCGGCCGGCATGCGCCGGCTCACGCCCAGCCACGAGGCGCCGGACGAAAATGCATTGAAGGTGCGGATGAACCATTCGCCCGGCTTCCAGTGCCGGCCCATGGCGATCTGCCACGGCATCGGCTTTTCCGGCGGCAGCGGGAACGAGGCCGTGTTGGTGATTACCAGGCGCTTGACCTGCTCGTGGTGCGACAACGCCCAGCCGAAGCCGATCATGCCGCCCCAGTCGTGCACGGCCAGCGTCACCGGGCCGGTGATGCCCAGGTGCTTGAGCAGCGCGTCCAGATCATCCACACGCGACTGCAAGGTGTATTCGTAGCGGCTGTCATCGGGCTTGTCGGACAGGCCCATGCCGATATGGTCCGGCACGATGCAGCGGTACTTGTCGCTGAGGCCGTTGACCAGGTGACGCCACAGGTAGCTCCACGACGGGTTGCCGTGCAGCATCACCACCACCTCGCCATCGCGCGGGCCTTCATCGATGTAGTTCATCGACAAGCCGGGGCGGACTTCGAAGCGGTGGGTCTTGCTGGGGTAACCGGGGAGTTTGTTCATCGGGTCGCACCTGCGGCTGCTAAGCCCCTCTCCCGCCGGGAGAGAGGTTGGGGAGAGGGTTGGCCGGAGTGGAGGAGCTTGAACAGCTGCTCGAACTCCGGGGGCATGCGTGCTGCGCACGCTTCCCCTCTTCCGCCCTTCGGGCACTGCCGCCTTCGCGGGGGCAGGCCCTTTGTTTCTCCCACAAGGGGAGAAGGAAAAGCATGCGTTCTTGAAGTTCGCGGCGAGGCCGGAACTTACCAGACCACCTCGGCCATCGTGCAGTTCAAGCCCGAGCCAATGCCCATCAGCGCGACGCGGTCGCCCTTCTTGAGCTTGCCCAGCTGACGCAGCTTGCTCAGCACGATCGGTACCGAAGCCGGGCCGATGTTGCCGTGCTCGCCAAAGATGGTCATCACCTTCTTCGGGTCGATGCCGAAGGCCTTGATGAAGGCATTGGTATGCGGCTGGCTGACCTGGTGGATCACGAACTGGTCGATCTCGTCCACCGCCCAGCCCAGCGCGACGCGCGTGGCTTCAAAGGTCTTGGTGGCCAGCTTGATGCCTTCGATCAGCAACATGCGGGTGTCGGTGACCATTCGGTCCAGGTTGCCCACGCACAGCTTGTTCCACTGGTTGGCCGCACGGGTCACACCGCCCTTGTAGCGCGGGGCGTCAGGCACCAGCTCCGAACGCGCCATCACCATCGCTGCCGCACCCGAACCGGTGGTCAGCGCGGCGACTTCGTCGCGCAGCTGCTGGGCGGTGATGTCCGGGGACATCATGCGTTCCAGGGTCTTTTCATAGACCAGGTTGGAGGTTTCGCCGTCGACGATCAACGCGTAGTCGATATCGCCACGCTCCAGCATGCGCGCAGCCACGTCCATGCCATTGATGAAGGCAAGGCAGGCGTTGGCGATGTCGAAGGTGACGCAGTCTTCGCCGATGCCCAGGTTGCCGGACACGATCGAAGCGGTGGACGGTTCCAGATAGTCACGGCTGACGGAGGTGTTGACCAGCAGGCCCACCTTGTCGGCGGTGATGCCGGCGTCTTCCAGTGCCTTGCGGCCGGCCATGGTGGCGGCGTCCGAGGCCTGCGTACCCTGGTCCCAAAGGCGGCGCGCATGGATGCCGGCGATATCGCCAAGCACGTCGGCACGAATGCCCAGGCGTTCCAGCGTGGGCTGGAGCCGCTCGTTGATTTCCTTTGAGGTCAGCGTATGCGGCGCATCAATGTGCGCCAGTCCCGCGATCGAGACATTTTGAAAAGGCATCAGAAAGCGCCAAGACTCAGGCGAAGGGGTCGCCATTCTAGCGCCTGCGCATTTTTACCGCATCTTTACAAATCGGCGGCCCGGCGTATGGAGCCGCCGGGGCCGTCAGTCGGCCTGGAGCCTCAGCGCGGCGGGCACTGGAAGGCGGCGAAACGCTGGCTGCCATCGGCAGGCTGGCCGCTGGCCTGTACGGCATTGGCACCGGCGCTGGGGGCCTCGTTACGAGCCAGGGTTTCCAGTTCTTCCTGCACGCGCAGCGGGTTGCGGTTATAGAAGCCGACCTTGCTCTTTACCGAGACAACGATCTCGCCCTTGGTCACGCAGCCCGGCGCAACCGGACCTGCTGGCAATACGCGCACGGTCTTGCCGCTGGATTCAATCGGCACCCAGGTGCAGGCGGCGGTGCTGGCGATCAGGGCGGACAAAAGCAGGACGCGCATGGACTATTCCTTGTGAAGATCAGCAGGGATTGTGCCGGGAATGGATGAACAGGTGGTGATCCCTGTGATTTGGTGCGCGGCAAAAGCAAAACCTACCCCTCCCCAGCCCTCCCCTTCGCTGCGCGAAAGGGAGGGGGCAGAAGCGTAGTGCCGAGCCATGCTCGGCAGGGGCTTTACCAGCGAGAAGCTGCCCTCACCCCAACCCCTCTCCCGTAAACGGGAGAGGGGCTTTAAGCACAAGCGGTGGGCTACGCCCTGCTGCTTACTTCTTTTCCACCGGCTTGCCGTCGGCGTCGATCACCGTCACTTCGCCCAGCTTCAGTGCGCGCACCGGGGCCTCGGTCTGCTTCAGGTCGCCCACCACTACCCAGGTCAGCTTGGACGGGTCGAGGATCTTGGCTGCCTCGGCCACCTGCGCCGGGGTCATCGCTTCGATCTCGGCCTTGCGCTTGAACACGTAGTCGTCCGGACGGCCGTAACGCACGATGCCGCCGATGGTGCTCATCACCGCCGATGCGGTTTCGTAGGCACCGGGCAGGCTCAGCGTCTGGATGTTGCGGATGCGGTTGACCTCGGCATCGGTCGGCGGACGCTGGCCGCTGGCGAACTGGCTGATCTCGGCGTTCATTTCCTTCATCGCCTCACCGGTCTTGTCGATCTGCACCGGTGCAACCGCCATCCACGGGCGCTGGCCCAGTGCATTGGAAGCGGTCGAACGCGCGCCGTAGGACCAATGCTTGTCCTCACGCAGGTTCATGTTCAGGCGCGAGGTGAAGTCGCCACCGAGCACGCCATTGGCGATGTCGAAGCGGGTGGTGCCCGCGTCCATCGTCGACGGCGCGACCTGACCGGCGAACAGGTTGGCCTGCACCGCGCCCGGCTGGTCGATCAGGAACACGCGCGATGCCTGCGGGCGATCCACATTGGTCAGGGCCTCAACCTTCGGCCGCGCACCCTCACCCTTCCAGTCACCGAAGCTACGCTCCAGCAGCGGCACGAGGTCCTTCAAGGTGGTGTCACCGACCACGATCAGGGTGGCGCCTTCCGGACGAATCCACTGCTTGTGGAAGGAGGTCAGGTCTTCGCGGGTCAGCGACTGGATTGCCGCTTCATTGCCGCTGCCGGTGAACGGAATCGCATACGGGTGGCCGGCGCCGTACAGCAGCGGCGGCAGCACGCGCATCGCCACCGCGTTCGGCTGCGCCTTCTCCTGCTGGATACCAGCAATCCAGGTGGCCTTGATGCGGTCGATTTCGCTCTGCTCGAAACGCGGTGCACGCACCACGTCGGCGTACAGCGCCAGCGACGGTGCCAGGTTTTCCTTCAGTGCCGACAGGTACACGCTGGAACCGTCCAGCGACGCACCGGCATTGACGCTTGCACCCAGGCTTTCCACCGCATCGGCGAACGCCAGCGAACCGAGCTGGCCAGCGCCTTCGTCCAGCATGCCCATGGTGAAGTTGGCGGTGCCCGGCTTGCGGCCGCGGTCGGCGGTGAAGCCACCCGGGAACTCATAGCTGAACTGCACCACCGGAACATCATGGCGCTCGGCCAGCACCACCTTGGTGCCGTTCTTCAGCGTTGCGCGCTGCAGCTGCGGGAACTTCAGTTCCGGGAAGCTGGTGGTCTTGGGCACGCCGGCGCTGCGATCAACCTGGCTCGGCAGGGTGGTGTACTTGCTGTCCACGGCCGGCACGTTGAACGGCGCCGGCTTGACCGAGGGCAGCTCGGCCAGCGCAACGCGCTCGCCCGGCTCGACCACCAGGGTGTGGTCGCCCACGCCCAGCCACTTGGCACCGGCTGCCTTGACGTCTGCAGCGGTAGCAGCGTCCACATTGGCCAGCGAGGCGCGGAAGCAGCCCGGGTTACCTTCGTAGACGGTGCACTGAGCCAGTGCGTCAGCCTTGCCGCCGAAGCCACCAATGCGCTCGATGCCGCGCACGAAACTGGCACGCGTCTGCACCTTGGCGCGTTCCAGTTCATCGGCGGTCGGGCCTTCGGCGATCAGACGCTTCAGTTCTTCGTCGATGGCCGCCTCGACCTTGGCCGGGTCCACGCCCTGCTTGACCGTGGCCATGATCAGGAAGTTGGAGCCGAGCTGCGAGGCATCGGTCATCGCGCTGATGTTGTCGACCAGCTTGTCCTTGTGCAGCAGGCGCTGGTCCAGGCGCGAGGACTTGGCACCGCCCAGCACGTAGGAGAACAGGTCGAGCTGATCGATATCGGTGGTGCCGACCTGGGCCACGTTCCAGGCGCGGTAGATGCGCGCCTGCGGCACCTTGTCGGTCATCACTTCGCGGGTGGTGGCAGCGCGCTGCGCAACGTTCACCGCCGGCTGCGCCATGGTCGGACCAGCCGGGATGTCGCCGAAGAACTTGGCGGCCTTTTCCTTGGCGGTGGCCACGTCGATGTCACCGGCCAGCACCAGCACCGCGTTGTTCGGGCCATACCAGGTGTGGAACCAGGTTTTGACGTCGTCCAGCGAGGCCGCGTTGAGATCGTTCATAGAGCCGATCACGCCGTGGTGGTACGGGTGACCTGCCGGGTACATGGCGCGGGTCAGCTTGTCCCAGACCTGGCCGTAAGGCTGGTTCTCGCCCTGGCGCTTTTCGTTCTGCACAACGCCGCGCTGCTCATCCAGGGCAGCCTGGTCGATGGCGCCGACCAGGTGACCCATGCGGTCCGATTCCATCCACAGCGCCATGTCCAACGCGGTGGTCGGCACGTTCTGGAAATAGTTGGTGCGGTCGGTATTGGTGGTGCCGTTCTGGTCGGTGGCGCCGACCTGCTTGAAGGGTTCGAAGAACTCGCCGTCGTGGTTTTCGCTGCGCTGGAACATCAAGTGCTCAAACAGATGCGCGAAGCCGGTACGGCCGGCCGGTTCGTCCTTGGCACCAACGTGGTACCAGATGTTCACCGCCACGATCGGTGCCTTGCGGTCGGTGTGCACCACCACGCGCAAGCCGTTCGGCAGGGTGAATTCTTCATACGGGATATCGACCGACGCAGCAGCGGCGGCGGCCGGCTTGGCCTCCGCAACCAGCGGGGCGCCAACGAATCCGCCCAGGGCGGCAGTCAGGGCCAGGGTCAACAAGGCGGTGCGGGGCATAGCTGCGTTCATTCCATTTCCGTTTGGGTATGAAGGTGAACGCAGATCCTAACCGGGCGCCGTCACATCGGCATACGCCATGCGTCATGGGTAACGAAGCAGCTGCACCGGTGTCCGTCCGGTCACTGCAGACGCGGCGAGTGTCCGGACAGCGGACACTTTCCATAAGCAACAAACCCTTATTTATCAATCAGATGTGATTGGCACGCATCCTGCTGCCTATTACTCGCAGCCAGATCACTTCAGACGATAAATGACTGATTGCTGAACAAATCAAAAAAAGTAAAGAAAGTTCTTGCACTACGAAAATCACTGTACTACCTTACTACCACACCACTGCCCACGCACACCAAACAGGTCCCGCCATGAACGCCAAGTCTCTCGCCCTTGCCATCGCCCTCGTCGCCAGCACCGGCTTTGTTTCTTCGGTACAGGCTTCGGATATCGTCACCCTGGACACCGTGCAGGTCCGTCCTTCCGCCGACCAGCTGGCGCAGGCCCAGCACGAGGCCAACAGCAACATCCCGACCCTGGCTGTCGTGCAGGTTCGCCCGACCGTCGGCCAGATCGTCGAGCTGATGGCCGAACAGACCGCCAGCCAGCTGGCCTCCGCCAGCCCGGTCGCCATCGGCACCCGCGCCGGCCAGTGGATGGTCTCGTTGCCGGCCATCACCGTCCGCCCGGACGTGGAGCAGGTGCAGGCCATGGCTGCTGAAGCTGCTGCCGAAGCCATCGGCAAGGTCGTCGCGCAGGGCCTGGTTTCGAACTAAACCAGCCTTGCCGCACCACCCGGCGTAAACTGCGCCGATGACTTCTGCCCCTGTTTTCGATGTAGTGCTTTACCAGCCCGAGATCCCGCCGAACACCGGCAATGTGATCCGGCTCTGCGCCAACACCGGCGCGCGGCTGCACCTGATCGAGCCTTTGGGCTTCGACCTCAGTGACAAGCAGCTAAAGCGCGCCGGCCTGGACTATCACGAGTACGCACAGATGCAGGTCCATCCGGACCTGGAAACCGCCTTGGCGCGCATCGCCCCGAAGCGTTTGTTTGCATTGAGTACCCGCTCCAGCGTCCGCTATGACACCGTGCAGTTCGCCGATGGCGATGCCTTCCTGTTCGGCCCGGAAACCCGTGGCCTGCCGCAGGATCTGCTTGATTCCCTGCCCGACGGCCATCGCCTGCGCCTGCCGATGCAGCCCAACAACCGCAGCCTGAACCTGTCCAACTCGGTCGCCGTGGTGGTGTATGAGGCGTGGCGGCAGCAGGGGTTCCCTGGCGGCGCGTGATTGGTGCTTTGGTTCTTGTAGGAGCGGCGTCAGCCGCGAAGCTATGAATCTGTCCGATTGCTGGCATGCCGGTGATTCCGGTGCTGCCAGCTTCGCGGCTCACGCCGCTCCCACAGGTTTGATGCTGCATCGGCAACGCCCCTGCCGAGCATGGCTCGGCACTACCGACTCCGACCGCCAACAAGCCTCACCCAACCACCCCCAACTCACGCAATACCCGCAGCCGCTCACCATCAACAGCAAGCACCTCTCCCAACACCTCGGAGGTGTGCTGCCCCAATACCGGCGCCGCCTGCTCATAGCGCAACGGCGTTGCCGAGAACTTCAGCGGATTACGCACCATCGCCACGCTGCCACCACCGGCATGCGGCAATTCGATCCGCAGACCACGCGCCTGCACCTGCGGATCGGCAAACACCTGGTCGATGCGGTTGACCGGATTGGCCGGCACTACCACTTGCTCCAGCGCCGCCAACCATTCGGCCGCCGGCCGCGTGCGCAATACCTGCTGCAGATACGGCACCAGCAGCTCCCGGTTCGCTACCCGGGCGTTATTGGTGACATAACGCGGATCACGCGCCAGCTCAGGCTCGCCGATCACCTCGCAAAGGCGTGCGAACTGACCGTCATTGCCAACCGCCAGCATGAAATAGCCATCAGCGGCCGGCATCACCTGGTACGGCACGATGTTCGGATGCGCCGTGCCCTGCCGGGTCGGCACCACGCCGCCGATCAGATAGTTGGAGGCCTGGTTGGCCAGCCATGCGACCTGGGTATCCAACAACGCCAGATCAATCTGCTGGCCAACACCGGTGCGCTCGGCATGACGTAGCGCGGCCAGGATCGCCGTCGCCGCATACATGCCAGTCATCAGATCGGTAGCGGCTACGCCTACCTTCTGCGGGCCGGCACCGGGCGTGCCATCCGGCTCGCCGGTGACGCTCATCAGTCCGCCGATGGCCTGGATCGCCGCATCGTAGCCGGCACGCTGCGCATACGGCCCGTCCTGGCCATAGCCAGTGATCGAGCAGTACACCAGCTTGGGATTGATGGCCTGCAGGCTGGCAAAATCCAGCCCGTACTTCTTCAGGCCGCCGACCTTGTAGTTCTCCACCAGCACGTCGCAGTGCACGACCAGCTCGCGCAGCAGCGCCTGCCCTTCCCCGGTGGTGAAATCAATCGCGACCGAGCGCTTGCCGCGGTTGGCGCACAGGTAATACGCCGACTCGCTGCTGTCATTGCCGTCGGCGTCCTGCAGGTAGGGCGGGCCCCAACTGCGGGTGTCGTCACCCGCGCCGGGGCGCTCGACCTTGATGACATCCGCACCGAAGTCGGCCAGCACCTGCGTCGCCCACGGTCCGGCAAGGATGCGCGACAGGTCGAGAACACGAACGCCTTCGAGCAGCTTCATTTCGGCCACCATGTCCTGCAGGCCTGCGGTAGCGCGGGCTGCCAGCCGATGGCGTGCTGGAAGGCCTCAGCGAGCGCAATCAAGCTCAGCTCGTCGCCGATATTGCCGACCAGCTGCATGCCTGCTGGCAACTCCCCCGCCGCTACCGGCAGCGGTACCGCCAAGGCTGGGTTGCCGGCCAGGTTGGCGTAGGCAGTGAGATCGGCCTGGCTGGCCGGCGCCGGGGTACCGAAGGCGAATGCACGCTGGGGCGCAGTCGGCATCACCAGCACATCGCAACGCGCCAGCCACTGCTGCAGCTGCACCTGGCCACGATCGGCGAGCTGCGAGGCAGCGGCAAACTCGGCGGCGCTGCGCCCTTCCGCCCAGGCCATCATTTTGGTCAACAACGGCGAGAATTTGCTGCGGTCGCCAGCCCAGGCATCGGCATGTTCGACCAGCAGTTCGGCTTCGCTCATCAGCAATCCGGCGCGGCGCGCACGCGCCGAAGCGAAGGCTGGTGCGGGCAGCGGTTGCATGCGGTGACCCAAGCCAACCAGCACGCGCAGGCCATCCTCGAACGCCGCCTGTACATCGGGCGCAATGTCGGCAGCATCACCAAAATCGACAACGCCGATACGCAGGCCTTCGATGTCAGGTGCAGCAAAATGGATGAGGCGCGACTGCGCACAATCCGGGTCGAAGCCGGACATGATCTGCAGCATCAGGCGCAGATCGCGTGCCGAACGCGTCAGCGGGCCAATGTGATCCAGCCGCCGGCACAAGGCCACCGTGCCGCGCGTGCTGATCGCACCCCAGCTCGGCTTGAGCCCGACCACGCCGCAATAGCTGGCCGGGATGCGCACCGAACCCATGGTGTCGGTGCCCAGCGCCGCTGCGCACAAACCCGCCGCTACCGCTGCGCCACTGCCACCGCTGGAACCGCCTGGTGTGTAACCGTGCCGGTGCGGGTTGTGGCAGGCGCCGTAGAACGGGTTGTCGTTGTCGGCGCCCATCGCCGCTTCGTGCATGTTGAGCTTGCCGACAATCACCGCACCGGCTGCGCGCAATGCGGCCACGGCCGGATTGTCGGCACTGGCCGGCGCGCTGTGGCGGCGGGTTTCCATACCGGCGGTGGTGACCATGCCGGCGACGTCGATATTGTCCTTGACCGCGACTGGCAAGCCTTCCAAAGGCCGCGCGAAGCCGCGCTGGCGACGTTGTTGGGACTGCGCGGCCGCAGCCAGCGCGCCCTCCGCATCGATGTGGATATAGCTGTTGACCTGCGCCTGGCTGGCGACGATGGCTGCCAACTGCTGCTCGATCAGTTCGGTACAGCTGATTTCACCGGCGGCCAGCAAGGCCGCCTGCGCAGTCAGATCCAAGCTCAACAACTGCGCATCGGCCTTGCTCACACGGCTTTCCTCAAGCGAAACGTTTGTCGATCAGACGCACCGGCTTCTGCCGTACTTCGATACCGGTCAATGCGGCCAGTTCGCCGGGCGCGGCCAGCACGATGCTCATTTCAACACCGAGGCGCTGGCGCAGCAACGCAGCGAACTCCGCGGCCAGCTGCGCGTCATCCAGCGCGCCACGGGTTTCCACGTGCACAGCCAGATCATCGCGACCACCTTCGTCGCGGCTGGCGACGCAGATGAACTCACCGGCGAACGATGCATGTTCTTCCAACACCGGTGCCATCGCCTGTGGGAACACATTGATGCCGCGGATCTTGACCATGTTGTCGCTGCGGCCAAGGAAGCCCTCGATGCGGCGCAGGTTCATGCCCAGCGGCGAGGGCGTGGTCAGCACGCGGGTCACGTCGTGGGTGTTGAAGCGGATGATCGGGTAGATGTCGTCCTTGTACAGACAGGTGACCACCATGTCGCCGGTGTCTCCATCGGCCACCAGTTCACCGCTGTCCACGTCGAGGATTTCGACGTATTGCGCATCTTCCATCAGATAGAGACCATCCTGATCCGGGCCCTGCCCGGCAATCGCGCCGGTGTCGCCCACGCCATACCAGTCGTACAGTTCGACACCGCCCCAGGCCGCCGACAACGACTCGCGCGATTCACGGCCGAGGTGGCCGCAGATCATCCGCACCGGGATGTCCTTGCCCGGCACTAGGCCGTTCTCGCGGGCCACGTCGGCCAGCTTCTTGATGTAGTCGGCGAAACCAACAATCACGTTGGCGCCCATGTTCTTCATCAACTGCACCTGCTGCGCAGAGCGCATCTCGATGCCGGTACCGGCCGAGCAGAACAGCGCCTGCGTGTAATGCGTCACCGCTTCGCGCACGTAATGGCCGCCGTTGATCATGCCGTGACCGTACACCGAGTGCACCACGTCGCCGGGCTGCATGCCCTGCCAGCGGTACAGGCGGGCCAGCAGCAGGCTCTGCACTTCGCGCGAATGCGGCGAGAACACCAGCGGCTGCGGGCGACCGGTGGTACCCGAGGTGGTGTGGAAAACCAGCGGTTTGTTGCCGGCATCGGTGCCGTCCTGCCAGCCGTGGAAATCACCCAGCGGCGGATTGGCTTCCACCGAGGCCATGATTTCGTGCTTGCCGAATACTGGCAGCTTGGTGATGTCGTCGAGGCTCTGGATATCTCCAGGCTTGATGCCTGCATTGCCCCACAGGCGCTGATAGAACGGAATCTGCCAGGCGCGGGCCACGCAACGCAGGAACATCGCGTTCTGCTCGGCGCGCAGTTCCTCGCGGCTGATGGTCTTGAACTTGTCGGTGAAGGCCTGGTCCAGCGGGAACTGCTTGAGCAGCTCCTTGACATCGAAGGATTCGAAATAAGTGGCGTAGGTCATGGGGTCTCGACAATCAGCAGGTCGACCAGCAGCCTGACATCGTCGATGTCTTGCAGATGGTCGAAGTGGGAGATCAGGGCAGCACGGTGGCCGGCATCGAAGGGACGCGCGGCGTGGTCAAGGCAGTGGTGGAACTTTTCCAGTTGCTGGGCACGCGACAGCGGCCGTTGCGGTGAACCGATCGCGGCATCGCGGTGGTTGTGCAATACGCGGCCGTCACGCAGGGTGACCGTCATCGATTGCGGCACCAGCGCATTGGGATCGTCGCAGTCGTTCGGCACCAGGCTGACCTGGTTGGCGAAGCCTGCAAGGCGCGCATCGGCGAGCTTGTCCGGCGCATAGGCCGACAAACCGACCTTGCCATCCAGCAGCACGGTGCCCAGCAGGAACGGCAGGCACAGCCGCGCGTAACTGGTCTCCATCGCCGGTTGATAGCTGCGGCCGACCAAGCGGCGCACCAGCGGCGGCGCCTGCAGTTCGATGCTGGCGACGTTGTCCAGCTTCAGTCCGTGCTGCTGGCGCAGCTCCATCAGCATGTCCTGTGCGGCATGCGCTGCGCCGCCGGTCGGGAACACTTTGTGACTTACGGAAGGTATCTGCGCTTCGCGCGCCGCCAGTTTCTGCAGCGATGGTCCGACGTCGAATTCGCCCTCGATCAGCGGCAGGTAGCCGAAGGGCCCTTCCAGCATCTCGCGTGGCGCCGGGAAGCCATTGCGAGCCAGTTCCCAGCAGCTCAAGGCAGCGCGCGAGTTCAGAGCAACCTGCAAGGCCAGCGTCGGCGAGCCTTCCACATGCGCCTGCATGGTGCCGGACAAGTGGCTATAGGTCAGGCCGAGCGCGCGACGCAGCAGTTCTTCGTCAGCACCATGCAGATGGGCGATGCCTGCTGCAGCACCTAGCGCGCCGCACATCGATGGCCGGAAGAAGCGCATCGGCGCGCGGCCACTGATGCCGATCAGCGTGGCTACATCAACGGCGACATTGAGCGCGGTGATCAGGGCTTTGCCACCTACCGGAACACCATCGACGTTTGCCCGTTGCTCGGCAGCGGCAATCATGGCCGATTGAATCACCGCCAGTGGATGCACCACCGCCGGCATATGTACACAATCAAATTCCTGGCTGTGGATCTGGTAGCCGTTGACCATCGCGGCGCTGGCCGCCGGCATGGCTTCACCGGTCACCCACACACGCGCGGCATTGCCGCTGCCATAGCTGGCGGCGCTGCCACGCACTGTCTGGGTCAGCGGTACCTGCGGGCCGGAGCCAGAAAGCCCCACTGCCGCCGAATCCATCACGAACACCTTGGTAGCCGCGACCGCCTCGGCGGAAAGGTCTTCAAAGCGCAGCGTGCGCGCATGCTGCAACAGCGCTTCAGTCAATCGCATCAGGCCACCCGCGCCAACATGGCGTTCAAGGCGTCCAGACTGCCGCCATTGGCCAGCGCCTGCACCTGCCCAAAGAGGGGTTGCGCCAGGCCCGCCGATACGCCACCCCATTTCGCCAAGGCCAGCGCCTTGGCCAGTACATCGTCGGCCGACATCGGACATTCGGGATCGCCCCAGGCATCGATGCGCTCGGCCTGCACGCTGCGGCCATCGGCCAGCCACAGCTGCACGCTGGCGCCGTAGTGCGTAGGGAAACGCTGGCTGCAGGACGCATCCTTGATCAGCGCGATACGCTGCCGCCACGGCGCCAGCTCGGCATCGCTGCAGGCTTCGGTGGTGTAGTGCTCAAGTTGCGGCCGGCCGTTGACCAGGATCGAGGCCAGCGCGTGCTGCAGGCTGAACTTGGCCTCCAGCTCGGTCTGAGGCTGCGCACGATCGCAGAAGCGCAAGGCCTCCGCATAGGTGCGTACTTCGATGCGTTCAATCTGCGCGACGTCAGCGGCATCAAGCTGCGCCATCGCTTCCAGCATCGCATCGATCGCCGGATGCGCATGCCGGCAAGCCGGCCACGGCTTCAGGCTGGTGCTGTGGATCAGCCAGTCGTCTTCATCGGCAACCACCAGTTCCGGCACGGCGTCCGGTGCGGTGGCGGCAAACAGGCCCTGCTCGCCTTCCAGTATCCTGCGCGGCCCACGCATGCCCGCCAGCGCCAATTGTGCAGCCAGCCAGCCACTGCGTGCGGCTTCAGCGTTATGCAATGACTTGGTCGGCACCGGTTCATGGCGCATCTGCCACAGCCCGCCAGTACGGCTGCCGGCATTGCCCAGCGCATCGGCCAGCGATTCGGCAGGCAGGTTCAGTACTGATGCCGCCGCAGCAGCCGCACCAAAGGCGCCAGCGGTCGAGGTGGGATGCCAGTAGCGGTAATGCGCCTTGCCCAGCGCCCGACCGATGCGGATGGTGGCTTCGTAGCCGCGCACGATGGCATCGAGCAGCGCCGTCGCATCCACGCCCTCGGCCTGTGCTGCAGCCAGCGCCACCGGGATCACCACCGGGCCGGGATGCAGAATGGCACCGCGGTGCACATCGTCCATTTCCAGCACATTGCCGAGCGCGGCATTGAGCAGCAAGGCGTCGGCAGCGCTGCGCCGGCCAGCGCCCAGGGCGACCACATTGCCACTGGCCTGTGCCTGCACCACCGCGCGCAGCTGGTTGGCAATCGGGTAGCGCAAGGCAGCCAGGGCGCAGCCCAGCCAGTCGACCAGCAGCAATGCGGCACGCTCACGGGCGGCGGCATCCGCCGGCCGTTGCAGGCGCTGGGCGAGCTGTTCGGTAAGGCTGGCAGCAGGCGTGGTCATCGCGCGATGAGGTCTCGGTGCAGGCCCGCAACAGCGGGTTTGGGGTGGTGGGAACGGCAACCGCGTGAAAGGAGCATAACCGACTTTGTCCGGACATATCATATGATCCGACTCCCGAACGCCGCAATCAGCCCCATGCCCCGAATTCTGGATGCCGACACTTTCTTCGACTACCTCGCGCAGGGACCCGACATCTTCGCGCCCGGCTGTGCCGGCCATTCACTGCTGTTCGAACACTGGCTACGCAGCAGTGCCGAGCGCTGCGCCGGGCTGCGCTTCACTGGCGTGCACATCCCCACCGTCAACACCTTCGACTTTGCCGGGCTGCACCCGCAGGCCCGCCAGCGCACGATTTTCCTGAGCGGCGATCTGCGCAGTTCGTGGCTGGATGGCCGCGTCGACTACCTGCCGATGAGCTATACCGCTACCTGGCGCTGGCTGCGCGAAAGCGTGGCCTTTGACACCGTGCTGGTGCAGGTGGCGCCGCCGGACGAGGACGGCAACTGCTCGCTGGGCATTGCCTGCGACTTCACCCCGGCGGCATGGCCACGGGCAACGCGGGTGCTGGCGCACATCAACCCGCGCATGCCGCGCACGCGCGGGCCGTCGATCCCGCTGTCGCGGATTACCGCAGCCATCGAGCAGGACGCACCGCTGCTGGATATTCCCGATCCACCTGCCGATGCCGCAATGGACGCGGTGGCGGCGCAGGTGGCCACTCTGGTGGAAGACGGCGCGACCCTGCAACTCGGGCTGGGTCGCCTGCAATCAGCCGTACTGCGCGCGGTGCGCGAGCGGCGCAACCTGCGCATCCACAGCGGCATGGTCTCCGACGGGCTGCTGGGCCTGCTCGAATCCGGCGCACTATCAGCGGCACCGGATGCGGTGGTGGCTGGTGTGGCGCTGGGTACACAGGCGCTGTATGACGCTGCACCGCGCAACATCAGCTTCCGCGAAGTCGGCCATACCCATGACCACAACGTATTGGGTGCAATTCCGCGCCTGACCGCCATCAACAGCGCGTTATCGGTGGATCTGCTGGGCCAGGTGAACGGTGAGTTCCTGTCTGGACGCCAACTGAGTGGGGTGGGTGGCCTGCCTGATTTCCTGCAAGGCGCTCGCCAATCGACCGCTGGTCGCGGCATCATTGCACTCCCTGCCAGTACCCCGAAGGGCGAAAGCAGGATCATGCCGATGCTACCCGCCGGTCCCGTAAGCCTTGCCCGCGTAGATGCCGACTGCATCGTCAGCGAACATGGCGTAGCCGATCTACGCCATCTCGACGTCCATGCACGGGCCCAGGCCCTGATTTCCATCGCCGCACCCGAACACCGTGAACCCCTGCAGCGCAGCTGGCAGGAACTCTCGCTCAGACTTTGAACAAGGATCTGTACATATGACTGGTACGCGACGCAGCAAGCCCCGCTATGCCGAACTGGGCGATCTACTGCAGGCGGCAATCGAAAAGGGCGAGTACGCCGTTGGTACCTTGCTACCTACCGAGCTGGAGCTGTGCGAGCGCTTCAGCGTCAGCCGCCATACCGCACGCGCGGCGCTGGCGCAGCTGATCAGCGCCGGCCTGGTGCAGCGCCGGCCCGGCGCTGGCACGCGGGTGATCGCGCAGAACTCGGCGATGCGCTACGAACACGAGATCGACACCGTCGACCTGCTGATGCAATACGGCAACAGCACCCGCCTGCAGGTGCTGGAAGCCGAGCGCAAGCTGGCCGACCATGCGATGGCGCAGCGCCTGGACATCCACGAAGGCAAGGAATACCTGCGCCTGCACTGCCTGCGACTGGAAGAACAGAGCCGCGAGCCGATCGCCGTCACCGAGATGTTGATCCCGGTGCGCACCGGCGTACCTACCGACAAACTGCTGGAAGTAGCCGGTGCCGCCCGCGCCCTGGCCAAGTTCTTGGACCCGGCCAAGCTGTCGCGGGTTGAGCAGGTATTCGATGCCGCCTCGTTCGAAGCAGCCGACGCCAAGCTGCTGGATATCAAGAAGAGCGAGCCGGCAATGCGCGTGCAGCGCCGCTACCGCGATGCCAACGGCCGCCTGCTGCTGGTCGCGACCAGCCTGCATCCGCCTGGCCGGTTTGCGTACTCGATGGTGCTTTCACGCAATCACCGCTGATCGCGGTAAAGCCCGCGCTCGAGCAACTTCAAACCCGATGCCGGACCTCGGCCATCGGGTTTTTTGTGTGCGTCGCCACCGATGAGGTGGCCCGGGTAAGCGCAGCGCACCCGGTGAACAGGCAACTGGTGATGCAGGAACCTCGCCGCCAGCAGCCCCGGGGGCGCTGTGCTTACCCGGGCGAAGGGGCAGCCGGGCCAACCCGCCCTCCCTCCTTCTGGCAGTGCCCCAAGCACCAACTAGCGCCCTGCCAACGTCAATAACCCACAGCGGCGGCTTGACACCCCTGAGCCAAGAACAGACGCTTACGCAATGAGTATCGACCTTACCCCTCTTGATCTTCGAGAGCTCAACACTCTCATCCGCGCCGCACAGGACAGGCACAAAGCGCTCACCCAACGTCAACCTGCGGAAAAGGTCAGGCGCAAACTCACCGCATTGGCCAAGCAGACCGGCTATACGATCGAGGAGCTTTTCGGCGCTGGCGCGGACCTCGTCGCAGCCAAGAGCAAGCCTGCCCGGCGCAAGGGGCCCAAGGTCAAACCCAAGTACCGCGATCCCGAGAACCGTTGGAACACCTGGACCGGCCGCGGCAAGATGCCACTCTGGCTGGCCTCCAAGATCCGCTTCGGCCTGACCGCCACCGACTTCCTGATCCCCGGCGTGGCAAAGCTCACCCCGAAGGAAAAGGTACTCACCGGCAAGCGCAAGCTGTTCAAGCAGAGCTGAAAGCGGCAAGCAAAGCCGGGGTCAGGGGCAAAACCGGGGTCAGAGTGGGGTTTCGTATCGAAACCCCACTCTGACCCCGGTTTTGCCCCTGACCCCGGTTTTGCCACGTTAGCTGTTAGATTCCATAGCTCACTCCGAGCTTGGACATGCCCGCCGATGCGTAATCGCCTGCTGTGGATGTTGCTCTGCCTGGCCGCCCCTGCCAGCAATGCGGAAGTACTGGTGCACTCGATCAGTTACCAAGGCAACGACCGGCAAACAGCGCTGGCACCCGGCAACTACCGCAACCCGATCCTGCCCGGCTTCTACCCGGACCCATCGATCGTGCGCGCCGGCGATGACTTCTATCTGGTCAACTCCACCTTCGGCTATTTCCCCGGCCTGCCGATCCACCACAGCCGCGATCTGGTCAACTGGACGCAGATCGGAAATGCCATCGACCGCCCTAGCCAGATCAACTACGGCAAGGATGAGCTGACCCGCGGCCTGTTCGCTGCCTCCATCAGTCATAAGGACGGCCGGTTCTACATCGTCAACACCTGCTTCTACTGCGACGGCGGCAACTTCCTGATCCACGCAGACAACCCTGCCGGACCATGGTCCGACCCGATCTGGCTGCAGGTACGCGGCATCGATCCTTCGCTGTTCTTCGACGCCGATGGCAGCAGCTGGGTAGTCCATAACGATGTACCCGATGGCGAGCTGCGCTATGACGGCCACCGCGCGATCTGGCTGCAGCAGATTGACCTGGCCAGCGGCAAGGCCATTGGCGAGCGCCGTCTCCTGGTGGATGGCGGCGCCGACCCGGCCAGCAAGCCCGAACACATCGAAGGTCCGCATATCTTCAAGCGCGACGGCTGGTATTACCTGACCGCCGCAGAAGGCGGCACCGGCGAGCAGCATGCGCAGATGATCTGGCGCAGCCGCAGCCTGACGGGTCCGTATCACGCAGGCCCCAACAATCCGGTGCTTACCCAGCGCGACCTGGACCCCAAGCGTGCCAGCCCGGTTACCTCGGCTGGGCATGCGCAGTTCGTGCAACTGGCTGACGGCAGCTGGTGGACGGTATTCCTCGCCACCCGCCCGTACCGTGGCAACCAGTACAACCTCGGCCGCGAAACTTTCCTGCTGCCGGTGCAATGGCACCAAGGTTGGCCGCAGGTGCTGCCGCGTGGCGCCACGTTGCCGCTGCAGCTGCCGCGCCCGCAGCTGGCGGATGCATCTGCGCCAGTCACCGACAGCGCCGTATCAAGCTGGACGGAGAGCTTCAGTGCCGACAAGCTGTCGCCGCAGTGGCTAACCTTGCATCCGCCAAAGAGCGCTTGGTTCAGCACGGGCGCTGGTGGTTTGAAGCTGCAAGCCGGCACGACACCGCTGGGCGCCGAGGGTGCGGAGGAACAGGCCCATTATCTTGGCCATCGTCTGCAGCATCACCGCGCTACTCTGGACATGCAGTTGTCGGCAGCGTCTGTTGAAGATGGTGAGCTGGCTGGATTGGCCTTGCTGCAGAACGAGCGCTATCACTATGTCCTGGGCATTGAAGCCAGCAACGGTGCGCGTCGGGTAGTTCTGTATCTGCGTGCCGGGAAGGATTCACCGGAGACGGGGAGACTGTTGGCGCAGAAGGACTTAGCCGGCGCTGGCGATAGCACGGGGCTGCGATTCACCTTGGATGGTGCACGTGCGCAGGCATGGTTCTCAGCACAACCCGGGCAATGGCAACGCATCGGTGATGCGCTTGATGCGAGCCTGCTCAGTACCGACACCGCGGGTGGATTCATCGGCGCCACGTTTGGTGCGTATGCTTTGAAAAGATGAAGCACAGCAGGTCAAGACCAGCAAAACCGGAGTCAAAACCGGGGTCAGAGTGCGGTTTCGTTTCGAAACCGCACTCTGACCCCGGTTTTGAACCGGTTTTGACTCACGCATCCACCAGCTGGTTGATTCGCCCCAACGCGCTCTGCAGCTGACGGCGATTGCCTGCTTGCCCCAGCGAGAGGCGGAAGCCCTGGCTGCGTTGCGCGCCATCTGGTTTGAATGCCGATGAGGGCGTGATTGCCAGGCCTTGCAGTTGAGCGGCGCGGGCGAAGCTGGTGTCGGTCCAGGGCAAAACCGGGGTCAGAGTGGGGTTTCGTTCCGAAACCCCACTCTGACCCCGGTTTTGCCGGTTTTGCTCCGGCAGGGTGCACCAGGCATGCAATCCGGCTGCCTGCACTTTCAACGCAGGCACCAGCAGATGAGCGGCCAGTGCGGTGCGTTCGCGGGCTTCATCCAACACCTGATTCAACAATGCGTTCGCCGATCCATCCAACAGCAGCTGGCTTACCAGCGCCATCACCAGTGGATGCCCCATCAGGCAGATCGAGCGCAATGCAATCGCCAGTGCTTCTGCATGCTGCTCCGATGGACAGCGCACGAATGCAGTGCGCAGGCCTGGGCTGATCGCCTTCGACAAGGTTGATACGTAATACACATGCGTCGGCGCCAGCGCCGCAATTGGCGTTGGCTTTTTCGCAGCGTGATGCCAATACGGATCATCCTCGATGGCTAGTAGATCCAGCCCCTGCAGCGCACGCGCCAACTCGATTCGACGTTGCGGTGGAATCGTCAGTGCAGTCGGGTTGTTGCAGGTCGGATTGAGGTAAACCACACGTGCACCGCTCTGCCTAGAAGCACGCTCCAGCGCATCCGGGTGCATTCCCTCCGCATCGCCATCAACCGGCAGCAAGCGTCGCCCCAACGACTTGGCTACCTGCAGAAGCCCCGGATACACCAGGTGATCACAAAGAATCACCTCGCCTTCCTGGGTCTGGCTGATCAGGATCGAGGCCAGCGCTGACTGTGCACCTTCGGCAACCACCAGACCTGCATCGGCAATATCGCCCAGCATCGGCTGCAGCCAGCTCGTCGCCGCATGCCTGTCGGTCGGGCTGCCGCCAGCGAGGTGATACGTCATCAGGTTCGGCGCATTGCTGCGTGCAAGCACGGCGGCTGCACCGCGTCGCAAAGCATCGTTCAAAGCCAACGCATCCGGTACCGGTGGCACGTTCATGCTCAGGTCGACCGGTTGCCCGAAGGCGGCTTTCGGCGGTGCGATGAAACTGCCTTGCGGTCCGCGCGCTTCGATCAGGCCGCGTCGGCGTGCTTCATCAAACGCGCGCGTCACCGTGGTCAGGTCGATGCCGAGCTGCTTGGCCAATGCTCGCTGCGATGGCAGGCGATGACCGGGCACCAGCTCGCCGGTGTTCATGCTGCGCTCGATGCTGTTGACGATGCGCAGGTAGATCGGGCCGTTGCTGCGCAGCGCGCTGTCCATCCAGTTCATCGCCAAACCCCATGTTTACCCGCAAAAACTGCGACATCCTGTCGCACCATGTATGGACGATGTAGCCACGTATTGTTTACATCAGCGGCGGGTGCCTGCTCACAACCATCGGTCGGTTGGAGCGGGTGCCCGCTGTTTTTTGTGCGCGGACAGAACGTCCACGCACGCTGGCGCGCATGCAGATTCATCAGCAGCGGATCAAGATTTGTTTTGCCAAGGGCAGTAACAGCCCACCGCCAGCAACCCGCGTGGGCGCACCGTCTGGCCATCGACCAGCTTGTCGAGAATCGGTTCGACAAAACTATTGGCCGAATTGCACACCATACCGATGCTGTACGGGCCGGCGTAGGCCAGATGCCCTGCCCTGTCCCAGATCGCAACCGCAGGGCTGGCCGGGATATGTTCGGCGCCTTCAATCGTCGGCAGTTCCGTCAAACGACCACGCAGATACTGGGGCAGCTCACCTGTCGTGCCGGGGCGGCGCACCGCATAGAAATCGATGTTGGCGCGGCGGTACATGCTGATCAGGTAGCTCAGATGCGCGCCGGTTTCGCGGTTGCAAACCTTGCAGGCCGGGTCCCAGAAATGCACGACGCGTATGCGCCCATTCGCACCGGCCAGTTCCGGCGGCAGCTTGAGTTGGGTGTCGTCGAAGACGATGGCCTGCTCGGCGAACGTGGCCTGCTCACTGAGGCCGAAGTACTGCCATAGCGCTATCGCGATACCGGCCATCAACACGCAGCCCGCTGCGATCCACAACCGCATCCCGCGCCGGCGCGGTGATGCGCCGTTGGGCGGGCTCACGAGGCGGCGTCCGCGCCGAACTTGTGCTCGTACTGTTCCAGCATCTCGGCGCAGGAATCGGCCTGGGCGCGGCGGTAGATTTCGGTGCGCTCCGGCGCGCGGCTGCGCTGCAGGCACTGCTCGATGGCCGCGCGCTCACTGGCCTGCACATCGGCGGTCTGCGGCCGCGAGCAGACATAGACCAGCGACGCCAGCGCCAGCACCACGAAACCGGCGCAGCCCAGCATCACCAGATGAAACTTCAGCTTGTCCCGACGCACAGCAGCTACCCGCATATCCATACAAGATATGCAATGTATCAATTTTGTATGGATATGGCCGGAGCGCGGTCAAACGATCGCTTGCGTCCGCGTCTCAGGTGCTGCCGAGATAACCTCGGTCAGCTTGGTCAATGCCGCCGCCAGGCTGTGCTGGTCGACTGCCCCGCCCAGGGACAGACGGATGGCATTGCCGGCCTGCTCCTCGATGCTGAAGGCCTCCGAGCTGGCGATGCCCAGGCCTTGTGCCTGCGCGGCCTGGATCAGCCGGTACTGGTCCAGCCGCGGCGGCAGCGGCAACCACACATGCAGGCCGGACGGCTGCGCCTGATAGGGATTGGGCAGGATGCGCGCGGCGATCTGCTGGCGCTGGCGCAGCTCCTGCTGGAAGCGGCGCACCATCTCATCGGCCTGGCCGCTGCGGATCCAGTGCGAGGCCACCGCAACCATCGACTGGGTCGGCATCAGCGCGATCGAGCGCAGGGCGTCCAGCAGCGGCTCCATCGGCTCGCCCGGCGGCACCACCAGATAGGCGGTGCGCAGGCCCGGCGCCAGGCACTTGGACAGGGTGGAAACGTAGTAGACCGGGGCATCCGGGTGGCTATCCACCGCCAGCGGCGGCGCCGCATCGGCGGCCAGCAGCCAGTAGGGATCATCCTCCACCACGGCTATGCCATGGCGGCGGGCAATGGCCAGGATGGCGGCACGGCGGGCCTGCGACATGGTCGCGGTGGTCGGGTTCTGGATGGTTGGGATCAGATAGATCAGGCTGAGCTTGCGCTGCTGGCAGGCCGCTTCCAGCGCGTCCGGCAGCATGCCTTCAGCGTCCATGGCGATAGGGACGATGCCCCGCTGCAGCACGCGCGCGGCGGCCAGCAGGCCCGGATAGGTCAGCTGTTCGGCGGCGATCAGGTCACCCGGCTGGGTCTTGGCCAGCACGATGGCGCAGAGCGCGGCCTGCGCGCCGGGGCAGATCACCACCCGCTCGGCGGAGACGTTGCCGAGGATAGGCGCCAGCCACTGCACGGCGGCGGCACGGTCATCGCGGGAGCCGGCGCCGACGTGGTAACTCATCAACTCGCCCTGCCCCAGCTGCTGGCTGAGCTGCTGGAAGCCGCGCTCCATGCTCTGCGCGAACGGGCTGCTGCCCAGCAGCGGCGGGATGTTCATGCTCAGGTCGACCGAGGTGGCGCTGTTGCCGGCCGACATGGCGATGAAGGTGCCGCCGGCGCCCTGCGCGTCGAGCAGATCGGACTGGCGCAGCTCGGCGTAGGCACGGGTAACCGTGGTCAGGTCCACGCCCATCAGCTGGGCCAGGTCGCGCTGCGGCGGCAGGCGGTCGCCGGGTTGCAGCACGCCATCGTCCACGGCATCGCGTACCTGCTGGGCAATCTGCAGGTAGAGCGGACCGGTGCCCTCGGCAAAGGGACGGACCCAGGTCCGGTTGGGCTTTTTCAGGCGTCGGCCTGCGGCTGGCTGCTGCATCGGGTGAACCTTCCCTGCTTTGTACGTGCACCAACCCATACAATGATGTATCTTGTATGGACTTGACTGGATCGGCAATCCTTTTGTAGGCACCGCCGTACGGACAGTGTAGCCGCTCCCGGCCTATGCGCCGGGCATCGGCGGTCCCCGCTCAAGAGCTCCTTCAACAGGGTCGACCTTCAATGAATATCTGCTGGAAACGCATCCGCCCAGCGCTGGCCGCTTTGGCATGCGTGGGCCTGTCTGGCTGCAACTGGGTACTACTGGACTCCAAGGGCGACGTGGGCATTGCCCAGCGCGACCTGATCATCATCTGCATCGCCTTGATGCTGATCGTGGTGCTACCGGCCATCGTGCTGACCTTCGTCTTTGCCTGGCGCTACCGCTCCGGCAATACCAAGGCCAGGTACATGCCCGATTGGGCGCACTCCACCAAGGTGGAAATCGTGGTCTGGGGCGTGCCCCTGATCATCGTCGCCGTGCTCGCCGTTATCGTGTGGAAATCCACCCACGAGCTTGACCCTTACAAGCCGCTGGATATCCCCGGCGAGCCGCTGCATGTGGAAGTGATCGCCACCGACTGGAAGTGGGTGTTCGTCTACCCGGACCTGGGCATCGCCACGGTCAACCAGCTCAACTTCCCGGCCGGGCAGCAGCTGGCCTTCGACATCACCTCCAACTCGACGATGAATACCTTCTTCATCCCGCAGCTGGGTGGGCAGATCTATGCGATGGCCGGCATGCGCACGCAGCTGCACCTGGTGGCGAACGAGCAAGGCAAGTTCGACGGCATGTCGGGCAATTACAGCGGCCACGGCTTCTCCAACATGAAGTTCGTCGCCACCGCGATGAGCCAGCCGCAGTTCGATGACTGGGTTGCAGAAGTCCGTCAGTCGCCGGATCAACTGAGCTTCGACGAATTCAAGCGCCTGGCCGCGCCGACGCGTAAAGAACCGGTGCGCCACTTCGCCAGCGTCGAGCCGCTGCTGTTCAAGAAGGTCATCGACCAGTTCATCGGCGTGGGTGAGAACACCGCGGCCACGTCCGGCCACAACGCAGAACCCAAGGCCTCCCAGGAGTAATGAGCATGTTCGGTAAGTTGACGTGGGACGCCGTGCCGTTGCACGACCCGATCGTCGTGGTGACATTGGCGGGCATGGTGCTTGGCGGCATCGCATTGCTCGCCGCCGTCACCTATTTCAAGTTGTGGGGCGTGCTGTGGCGCGACTGGTTCACCACCGTGGACCACAAGAAGATCGGCATCATGTACATCGTGGTGGCGCTGGTGATGCTGGTTCGTGGCTTTGCCGACGCACTGATGATGCGCGCGCAGCTGGCCGCGGCTGGCCCCGGCAGCGATGGTTTCCTGCCACCGGAGCACTACGACCAGATCTTCACCGCGCATGGCGTGATCATGATCTTCTTCGTGGCCACACCGTTCGTGGTTGGCCTGATGAACATCGTGGTGCCGCTGCAGATCGGTGCGCGCGACATGGCCTTCCCCTTCCTCAATGCCTTCAGCTTCTGGATCTTCGTGGTCGGCGCGGCGCTGATGATGATCTCGCTGGGCCTTGGCGAATTCGCGATGACCGGTTGGGTGGCGTATCCGCCGTTGTCCGGCATCGAGTTCAGTCCAGGGGTGGGTGTTGATTACTACATATGGGCATTGCAGGCCTCCGGTGTCGGCACATTGCTGACCGGCGTCAACCTGTTCATCACCATCCTGCGCATGCGTGCGCCGGGCATGACCTTGATGAAGATGCCGGTGTTCACCTGGACCGTGCTGGTCACCAGCGTGATCATCATTGCCGCGTTCCCGATCCTGACCGTCGCCCTCGGCGCGCTCACCCTGGACCGCTACCTGGACTTCAACTTCTACACCAATGACCTGGGTGGCAACCCGATGATGTACGTCAACCTGGTGTGGGCCTGGGGCCACCCGGAGGTGTACATCCTGGTATTGCCGGCGTTCGGCATCTTCTCCGAGATCACCGCCACGTTCTCGCGCAAGAAGCTGTTCGGCTACAAGTCGATGGTGGGTGCAACGCTGGCGATCGGCATCCTGTCGTTCGTGGTGTGGCTGCACCACTTCTTCACCATGGGCTCCGGTGCCAGCGTCAATGCCTTCTTCGGCATCATGACGATGATCATCGCGATCCCGACCGGCGTGAAAATCTTCACCTGGTTGTTCACCATGTACGGCGGCCGCGTCGAGTTCAGCGTGCCGATGCTGTGGACCATCGCCTTCCTGGTCACCTTCACCATCGGCGGCATGACCGGCGTGCTGCTGGCCATCCCGGGTGCGGACTTCCTGCTGCACAACAGCCTGTTCCTGGTGGCCCACTTCCACAACACCATCATCGGTGGCGCGCTGTTCGGCTACCTGGCCGGCTTCGTCTACTGGTTCCCGAAGGTGTTCGGCTTCACCCTCAACGAGCGCCTGGGCAAGTGGTCGTTCGCCTGCTGGATCATCGGTTTCTACCTGGCCTTCATGCCGCTTTACATGCTCGGCTTCATGGGCATGACCCGGCGCATGAACCAGTACGACAACCCGGCGTGGACGCCCTACCTTATTGCCGCCTTCGTCGGCGCACTGTTCGTGTTCGCAGGCATCGTGCTGATGCTGGTGCAGATCTACGTCAGCATCCGCGACCGCAAGCAGAACCAGGACATCACCGGCGACCCGTGGAATGCGCGCACGCTGGAATGGCAGACGCCTTCGCCGCCGCCGTTCTACAACTTCGCCGTGGTGCCCAAGGCCGACACCCTGGACGCCTTCCACGAAGCCAAGAAACAAGGCCTGCCCAAGCCGCCCAAGCACTACGCACCGATCCACATGCCGCGTAACACCGGCGTGCCGCTGATCCTCAACATCTGGATCCTGGCGCTGTGCTTCGCCTTGATCTGGCACATCTGGTGGCTGGCCGGTGCGAGCTTCGTGGCGATGATCGTCACCTTGATCGTGCGCTCCTACGACGAGGACGTGGATTACTACGTCAGCGCCGAAGAAGTCGCCGCCATCGAGAACCAACACCAGAACAAGCTCAAGCAGCACAGGGTGATTGCATGAACATCATGTCCAACGTCGCCGTAGACAACGCACAGGCGGCCGAGCACAGCCATGACGACCATGGCCACGACCAGGGCGGCATGAAGGTCTTCGGCATGTGGGTTTACCTCATGTCCGACCTGGTGCTGTTCGGCTCGCTGTTCGCCTCCTACGCGGTGCTCAGCAACGCGTACGCAGGCGGCCCGACCGGTGCCGAGCTGTTCTCGCTGCCGTTCGTGCTGGTGGAGACCTTCCTGCTGCTGGTCTCCAGCATCACCTACGGCCAGGCCGTGCTGGCGATGCACCGCCAGGACAAGCGCGCGGTACTGACCTGGCTGGGCGTGACCTTCGCACTCGGTGCCGGCTTCATCGGCATGGAAGTGTATGAGTTCAACCACCTCATCCACATTGGCGCCGGCCCCACCACCAGCGCCTACCTGTCCGCGTTCTTCGCGCTGGTTGGCACGCACGGCCTGCACGTGGCCAGCGGCCTGATCTGGATGGCGGTGGTGATGCACCAGGTGAAGCGTCGCGGGCTCACCCCGACCAATGTCACCCGCATCTCCTGCCTGAGCCTGTTCTGGCACTTCCTGGACCTGGTCTGGATCTGCGTCTTCACCTTTGTCTATCTGATTGGAGTGTTCTGACCATGTCCGACAACGACACCTCCCGCGCCGGCAGCGGACATGGCTCCACCAAGTCCTACCTGATCGGCTTCGTGATCTGCGCCGTGCTCACCGTCATCCCCTTCATGCTGGTGATGAACCCGACGCTGTCGCGGCCACTGACGATGGCCCTGCTGGTCGGCTTTGCCGTCGTGCAGATCATCGTGCAGCTGGTGTACTTCCTGCACATGAACCGCTCCTCGGAGGGCGGCTGGAACCTGGCCAGTTTTGTTTTCACTCTGGTCATTCTTTTCATCGTGGTAGCGCTCTCCATCTGGATCATCTGGAGCATGCACTTCCACATGATGGTCAACTGACGCACGCAACGGGCCGGCACACACTGCCGGCCCGCTGCATGTAGTTCGGCTGTCCGTCCTTCATCGACCATAGCCATGTCCCGCACCAACACTCCCGCCACCGGCCTCGCCGCACTGGCCCGCAAACTGCACCTGTCCACCATCGCGATAAGCGCAGCCACCCTGCTGCTGGTAGCCTGCGCGGCAAAGCCCAAGGTGGATTTCTACGGCAAGGACATCGCCTGCGAAGCACTCGGCCAGCAATGGACGATGCCAGACAGCACAGGCGTAAGCCGCAGCCCGGCCGACCTCAACGGCAAAGTGACGTATCTCTTCTTCGGCTTCACCAGCTGCCCGGACGTCTGCCCCACCACCATGGTGGAGTTGAACCGCGTAAAGCACCTGATGGGCTCGGACGCCGACAAACTGCAGGTGATCTTCGTCACCGTCGACCCGGCGCGCGACACACCTGCTGTTGCCGAGACTTATGTAAAAGCGTTTGACCCGACCGCTACAGCGCTGGTTGGCAACGACCAGCAACTGGCCGCAATGGCAGCATCGTTCAAAGCCTTCTACGACCGCGAAGAAGGCAAGCACCCCGGCGCCTACTCAATGAGCCACACCGCAGGCGGCTACGTATTCGATCGCCAAGGACGGCTGCGTTTGTTTGCGCCCTACGGCATGCCAGTAGAGCAGCTGTTTTCAGATGTGCAGCGACTAACGCTGGAGCCAACACGCCCCAACCCAGCAATCTGTGACACAACCGGATAGCCCCGCCCCGCATGACCAAAGCCCCTCTCCCGCCCGCGGGGTGAGAAGGGCTGCTTGCGAACCAAAGGTTCGCAGCCCTTCGAACGCCCTTGCGCCAGCGCAAGGGCCGGGGCGCGGAGCGGGGGTTGGGGTGAGGGCAGAACAAAACCCTAAACCCCAAACCTCCAAAACCCCAACCAACCTCAGCCGTAAAACCCAACCAACCTCACCGCTCAACACACCTACCACCAACCTCCCCACCCCCAACAAACACCCCAACCGCCTCAACAAAACACCCAGGCGCAAAGTAAGACAGCAAATGCGCCCCACCCTCCACCGTACTGAAACTCACCTTCCCAGCCTTCCCCAGCACAGCCGCATGCTCCACCGCCCCCGCATACGCCGTATTCGGATCCAAGGTCCCATGCACAACCAAAGTCCTCGGTAGCACCCCAGGCGACTTCCCAAACCAAGCATCCTTGGCATAAGCAGGCACAGGCGCCCCCACCAGAAACCCCGGGATTGCACTGACAAACAAGGCCCCAGCAGCCTCCTGCTCCACCAACTCGCGCGTAAGCCCCGGCCGCGCATTGTTCTCCGACGCCGAGATCAACATCACCAGCGGCAACGAAGGCTGGTTGTTACCGCCCTGCCCCATCCCGGCCATCGCTGTCTTCAACTCCGCCACCGTCGCCAGCAGCGCGGACGTATCGTCCACCGCCAGCCCATCAAGAATGTCGGGAATACGCGCACGCAGCGCCGGGAAGTTCAGCAGCGAGCCCAGCAACCGGCGCAGATCACCACCCGGCACCTCGTCCTTCCACGGCGCCGTCGGCGCAGCGGTCAGCACCCCCTGATAGACCGCCACCTTCTGCTCGCCCAGCACCGCACGCCCCACCGCATCCACCAGCGCCGTGCGCCGGCTCAGGTCCCACTGCTCGGTGGTCTCCAGCGGCACCAGTCCATCCAGGATCAAACCGTCCAGCGGCATCGGCGCCACCTGCAGCGCACGAAGGGCCAACTGCGTGCCATACGACACCCCATACAGATAGGTCGGCCCACTGCCGCGATAGCGCGACATCAGCAGCGCAACATCCTGCGCCGCCTCGGTCACCGAGAACGCCTGCGTGCGCGCCGCATCCGCATACATCGCACCAATGCAGCCGCCCCACTCGTCCCCAGCCAGTGCAACACCATCGGCACTGTCCGCCGCCTCCTGCACCGGGCAGATGCGCTCCGACCGGCCCACGCCGCGATGGTCCGGAATCACAAGGTCATAACCGGGAAACGCACGCCGGAACGTCGCAACCACCGGATACAAGGACGCCCCGGACTCACCAGGCCCACCGGCCAACAGCCAAACCTCCCCGCGCCGCTCTGCAGCCTCAGCGGGAAACCACCGCACGAACAGCTTCAGCGAACCATCGGCCGGCGATTCATGCCGCAGCGGAACATGGGTGCTGACACAAAGGCTGCCTTTCAGCGCACGAGACGAATCCGCATCGGCGCAGGCCACCGGCGCCTCGAAAGCCAGCTCCGCGCACGCGGGAAGTGCTGCAAATAGTGCGGCCGCCAGAACAACAGATCGAAACATCGACTTTCATCCCCTGATGAGCAGGCGACAGCATGCCAGTGACTTGGGGTGGCGGGAATGTCCATCGGTAATGGGGGATAGCGGGCTGAGCGCGCCTCGGTGTTGCTTGGTGCCGCTGAGCTCTTACGGGCTTCGGAAATAATTGTGGATTGGACTTCCTCGATCGCACTGAAACTCCTGAGCTCGCCACTCAACAAGGCCCAGAATTCCTTGGTTCAAGCGATAATCCACGCCAGAGATAGCCAATCGAATCAGCCGGAGAGCAACATGCGGTTTGTCTACCTACTTCTCTGCATCGCAGGCACCGCCCTGCCCCTCGCCCAGTTTGTGCCATGGCTGTCCGCCAACGGCCTCAATGTGCCGCTCCTGCTACAGCAGGCGACATCCAGCAACATCGCAGCATTCGCTTGGGCGGATGTACTGATCTCCGCGCTTGCGACTATTGCGCTCATTTGTGCTGAGGGACGCAGGCTCCGAATGCGTCGTTTGTGGTTGCCACTGTCCAGCATCGTGGTCGGTCCATCAATAGCATTGCCACTGTTCTTGTTGCTCAGGGAGCGGCATCTGGCGAGAACCAAGGGCAGATAGCTCGCCGGCAATTACATAACATAAGCACCAATGCAGAGTTTAGTGCTTTCCGGACTACTATTCTATTTGGTTGTCAGCGTGCTGAAATTATTGAAAGTGGCGACTGGCCAAAGATGTCCGCACTGCATCCACGTTTCGCGAAGGGAACAGAGATCTTTATGCGAACAATTTTCCTAGAACCAACATCAATGCGCGAAGCCGCTTCATCCCACGGGATTCAGATAGCTCGCTAATAACCACCAACCCTATTCGTGGTCTACTATTGACACAAGGCACCAGCAAAGGATGCGGACGGGAAGAGCGATCATGGAGGCGCTATTGGGACAATACGAACGGAGAGCCGACAATTGCATCGGACGCGGAGAGACAGGCTTTTGGAGGCAGGGCAACGATCCCGCAAAGGAAGATCGATTTCCGACAGCGAAATAGACGGCGCCCCCCAGGGAAGTCAGCCCAGCCCCCCCCAATAATGGATAAAACTATGTACAGTAATTATTTTAAGTCCCTAAAACTCGAAGGCTGGCGCCAATTCGATAATATCGAGATCGAACTCCACCCTCGGCTTACTATAATTACCGGCGCGAACGGCTCCGGGAAGAGCTCTATACTAAGAGTTTTCTCTAGACATTTCGGGTTCGACAAGCCCTATCTATCCACCCCAAGACTCGTCGAAGGACGCCTCAGTTATTCAGAGGGAGTGCTAGCTCGCTGGCTAGGAAAACTAGGCAACCTATTCTCACGAGCAGACACCGACCCTGGAATTGGAAGACTTGAGTATACTGACGGCTTACATGCCGATCTTTCAGTCCCCAGTGCAAACGGCGCACAGTATCACCTCAATTTCAGCCAGATGTCAGGAATCCCAGGACTTCACGTTGATTCGCACCACGCGGTTCTGACATACCAGCCTGTATCCTCCGTTCCTGCGCATTTGACCACGCCCGAACAAATACTCAACCACTACAACAACGAAGTTCGAAACATTTACTCCGGCTACCATAGCGGCGGCTCCCCCATCTATAGAATGAAGGAGTCGATTATATCGATGATAATGTTTGGAGAGAAAACATCGCGAGCAGCTGGGAACCCTGTACTCGTTGATGCGCTAAACGGATTTATTGATATCCTACGAAAAGTCCTCCCCCCTTCCATCGGATTCATCGACCTAGAGATTAGACACAACGAAATCGTTGTCAAAACTCGAAGCGGATCCTTTATGCTTGACGCCGCATCGGGCGGAGTATCTACGCTTTTCGATATAGCGTGGAGACTGTACATGTTCAGTCTAACAAACCCGGCCTTTGTTGTGACCATGGACGAGCCAGAGAACCATCTTCATCCGTCCATGCAGCGATCTCTACTCAATCGATTACTTGAAGCATTTCCGCTTGCGCAATTCATAGTTGCAACCCACAGTCCATTTATCGTTTCGTCCGTGAAGGATTCAAACGTCTATGTCCTTCGATATCGCACTAGCACCGGCGAAAGACATGATGGTGAGGCCGTACCAGAGACAACAGAAAGCAGAGTCATCAGCGAAAGACTTGACACAGTAAACAGAGCCGCGAGCGCGAATCAGATACTTAGGGAAGTACTAGGTGTCGAAGCTACGATTCCGGAATGGGTTGTCACTGATGTCCAAAAAATCGCCGCACGATACGCGGATACCCCGCTAACCAACGAAGCGCTGACCTACCTACGCAAGGACCTCGCCGAGCTTGGATATGAAGACATGTATCCCAGCGCGTTGGCACAACTGGTTAAGAAGCATGATTAAGCTCACCAAGGGCCCAAAGCCCGAGATACTTAGTGCAAATGCCGCCGCATGGACGGCAGATCTCATTCATGCAATTGGACTCGGCGACGCACATAAAAAGACAGCAAATTCTATAAAATCGAGATACCGTCATCCAGACATAAAAACCGCACTATTAAAAGAAACCAATGGAAAATGCGCGTACTGCGAAAGCCTACTCAGACATGTCACTTATGGCGATATAGAGCACATGACGGCCAAGGCTTCCAGCCCTGAGGCAACCTTTGAATGGGACAACTTGACTGTCGCATGCGATGTTTGCAACACGAAGAAGGCGGAGAACAGCGTTATCGATCCATACATGTCAGAACCAGAGGAACGAATACTTTTTTTTGGACCCGCCGCAATCCCAAAAGCTGGCGACAATGAAGCCGAATTAACACTGAGAAGGCTCGATTTAAATCGACCGGAACTACTCGGCCGACGAACAGAGAAAATCGAGAACTTGCAAGCCCTGAGGAAAATAATTTCCGGTGCTCCCTCGGACTTGAGAATAATCCTCGAGAAAGACTTTGAGAACGAACTTCAGGATTCAAGAGAGTATGCATCTCTATCGCGAAGTTTTCATCGCTTTTTAGACCAGGGGAATCATTGATCAGCGAGTAGCTCGCCAAACGAATCGACTAGGAGAGCTATTAGCCGATCATGATTTCACCGTCCACCAAACCGCCTCCGATACTCCCCCGGCGACAACCCCACAACCCGACTGAAGACCTTCCGGAACGAACCCGGGTCGCTGTAACCCACGTCCCAGGCAATCCGCTCCAGCGGCACGTTACTGGTCTGCAGCATCTCGCGTGCACGGGCCACGCGTACGCGTTGGCAGTATTCGGTGGCGGTCATGCCGGTGGCTTTCTGGAAGCGGCGCAGGAAGGTGCGTTCTTCAAGCCCTGCACGTTGTGCGAGTTCGGCGGATGCGACCTGTTTGGCATGGGTGTCGTGCAGCCATTGCTGCACGGCCAGCACTGCGGCGTCGCCGTGTGTCAGTCGTGGCGAGAAGCTGCTGTAGTAGCGCTGTTGGCGGCCGGGTGGATCGATCAACAGCGTGCGTGCGACATCCAGCATCACTGCGGCGCCGAGGTAGCGGTCCACCAGCCGCAGGCCGAGGTCGGTCCAGGCCATGGCGCCGCCAGCGCTGAAGATGTCGCCACCGTCGATGAGCATCTGGTCCACGTCCAGCGTTACGTCCGGAAAGCGTGCGGCCAGCAGTTCGGCGTACTGCCAGTTGGTGGTGATGGTGCGGCCGGCCAAGCGCCCGGTTTCGGCTAGCAGGAATGCGCCGGCGCAGACCGATGCGAGCGTGGTGCCGTCGTCGTGCAGTGCACGCAGCCAGCCCAAGTAGGGCGCGGCGGCTTCGGTGGAAATCGGCGGCTGCATGCTGGGCGGCAGGATCATTACCTGCGGTGTTCCGCTTGGCGGCTGGCTTGAGCTGTAGACGGCCTGCGGCGCTTGGCCGGGCGCTTCGATGCGCCAATGCGTGACCTGCAGTTCGGGCGCGGCGGGTGCTGCGCGTTCGCTGGCGAGCCTGCAGGCCAGGGCGAACAGGTCGGTCAGGCCGAGCACCGCCGCCAGCTGGGCGCCGGGATACAGCAGGATTCCCACTTGGATGTGACCGTCGGTGCGCATCTGTCGGTATAGCCCTCAAGAATGTCGGTAGCGCCTCTTCGTGGTGGCAGGCCGGTCGCGGAGACTTCTCCCACACCATTCAACCACCCATCACGGAGCCATACATGACCAAGCGCGCCATTATCGTCGTCGATCTTCAGAATGAATACCTCGCCACCGGCAAGCTGCCTTTGGTAGGCATTGATGCCGCCACCGCCAATGCGGTGCGCGTGATCGCCGATGCACGGGCCAAGGGCGTGCCGGTGCTGCATGTCCGCCATGAATCCGCCAGCAGTGATGCACCGATCTTCGTGCGGGGCTCGGACGGGGTACGGATCATGGCCGCTGTCGCGCCCGTTGGCGATGAGCCGGTGATCGTCAAGAACCACGTCAATTCGTTCCGCGATACCGATCTGAAGCAGCAGCTTGAGGCGCGTGGGATCGAGGACGTGGTTGTGGTTGGTGCGATGAGCCATATGTGCGTGGACGCGGTGGTGCGTGCGTCCGCCGACATGGGCTATGCGGTCACCGTGCTGCACGACGCCTGCGCCACGCGTGACCTGGAATTCAACGGCGTTGTGGCGCCGGCTGCGCAGGTGCATGCGGCGATGATGGCGTCGTTTGAGTTCGGGTATGGGCGGGTGCTTGCTACGGATGCGTATCTGGCGGGGTGATCGCCCGGGGTGGTTTGGCGATGGCTTTCAACTGGGTGGGTCTGGTACAACGCGGCACGGCGTTGCGGAGCAACGCTGGCCCGAACTACTGGACTTACACAATGCGATTCAAACCATCTCGCCTGGCTGCCCTTCTTCTGTTGGGCGTTGCTGCGCCGGCTTTTGCCGAGACGACCATCTGCAAGATCGAGGGTGATTCAATTGGCCCGGAATTGATCTCCTGGGACACCAAGACGCAGCGGGCACAGGTGAAGCTGCTAGGCGAGGACTTGCAGGGGAAGATGACCTGGAAGCGGAAGCACGATGATCTTGGCGACAAGGTCAATCTGAGCTTTACGCCTGCTGATCCGCTGTTTGGGGATGAGTATGAGTTTGTGGTGTTCCCTACCGAGAGTGGGCATCGGGTTATGGGGGTTGGGTACAAGTACTACAACGGGGTCAAGTATTTGAATATCAGCCAGGGGAATTATGTGGCTGTTTGTAGTTCGATGTAGGTCTGAAGCTGGTTGTTTGGTTTTGTGGGAGCTGCGTTAGCTGCGAAGCTGGGGTGCTTGAGGTGTTGGTTTGTTGCGAAGAGCACCCCTCCCCGGCCCTCCCCTGCGCTTTGCGCAAGGGAGGGGGTTGAAGCTGGCTTCGCTTGTCGCCGCTGCGTGGCTGGCGCGCTTTTGTAGGAGCGGCGTGAGCCGCGAAGCTGGGAATGTTTGCGCTGCTGGCTTGCTGCGAAGAGCATCCCTCCCCAGCCCTCCCCTGCGCTGCGCGCAAGGGAGGGGGTTGAGCTGGCTTCGCTTGGTTCTTCCGCTTACTTGTTTGCGCTTGCTTGCTGCGTTAGCACAGCATCGTTACGGAATGGCGAAGGCTGTATGCCTTCCATCGAACGTGATGCATTGCTGCCAGCATTCGCATCCTCTCGGTTATGCTACGGCACCATTCCGGCAAGGACGTACCGTGACCATTGGCGAATACACGCAGGTTTATCGTGGCAAGAAAGTCGTTGACTTCAAGATGGGTGGCTCGGCCGTAGCCGGCGATGTCGCTTACCGCTTGATGCAGGAATACGACAGCGACGAGAGCCAGGAGGAACTGCTGGCCAATTTCTTCGAGCAGGTTGATCCGAAGTCGATTGAAGTGCTGGTCATCGGCGCATGGGATGAGGCTTCCAGTGACGGCCCGCAGGGCCTGATCGATGGGCTGATTGCGCGCCGTGCCGAGCTGGGCAACCTGAAGGCGCTGTTCGTGGGCGACATGACCTACGAAGACTGCGAGATGTCGTGGATCAACCAGATCTCCTACAACCCGCTGCTGGAAGCCTTCCCGGGCCTGGAGTCGCTGCGTATCCGTGGCACCTCCGAGCTTGAGCTGCAGCCCTTCACGCATGCGTCGCTGCAGGAACTGGCGATCGAGAGCGGTGGCCTGCCGAACGAGATCGTAATCGCCATCGCCAACTCCACGCTGCCGGCCCTGCGCCATCTTGAGCTGTGGCTTGGCGATGATGGTTATGGCTTCGATGGCGATGTGGCGGTCTACCAGCGATTGTTGTTGGCGATCGGGCCGGAGCGCCTGCATTACCTGGGCCTGCGCAACGCCATGATCAGCGACGAGCTGGCGGTGTGGCTGGCCGGTGAGCCGTGGCTGGGCACGCTGCAGACGCTGGACCTGTCGCTGGGCACCATCGGCGACGTCGGCGCGCAGGCGCTGTGCGAGAGCCCGAACCTGGGCAGCCTGCAGCGCATCGACCTGAGCCACCACTACATTTCCGAGGCCTGGCAGCAGAAGCTGCAAGCGCTGCCGTGCACGGTGGTGCTGGACGATCCGGAAGAAGAAGACGACGGCGACCGCTACGTGGCGGTGTCCGAGTAAGGCGAAGATGGCCAATTGGCTGTTGATCGGCCCGCGCGGCAGCCGCCGTATCGGGTGGCTGCAGCGTGCCCTGCACGATCAGGGTGCGCCTGCCGCGCATGTGTTCGATTACGAAACCCTGCTCGCCGAGCCTGCGCGCCTGCTTGAGGCACTCGCGCAGGCGCCCGATGCCATCGTCAAACTGGAGTCACCCGGCGAAGCGCCTGCGCTGCATCAGGCCTTGGTGCTGCGTGGCTGGGAGCTGTCCGGCGCTGCTGGCGATGCGCCCTTGCCTGCCGCGCATGGTGAGCTGGTGCATCAGCAGTTCTGGTATGCCGGCTTTGCCGATGTGCTGGCGTCGCTTCCGGCGGGGCCGCGTTACCTCAATGCACCGGCCGATCTTGCCTGCATGTCGGACAAGCTCCGCTGCCAGCACCTGCTGGCCGATGCAGGCGTGGCAGTACCGCCTTTGTTTGGGGCGATCAGCGGCTACGAGGATCTGTGCACACGGCTGCGCGATGCGGCCTGCGAGCGTGTCTTCATCAAGGCCCGTTACGGTTCGTCCGGTGCTGGCGTGCTGGCTTACGCGCGCAACCGCGATGGACGCGAGGTGGCCTATGGTTCGGCGGAGCTCGTGGAACAGGACGGCCGCTGGCGGGTTTTCAATTCGCTGCGGCAGCGTCGGTACGACCGGCACGGCGATATCGCACGGTTGGTGGACCTGCTTGCCGAGCAAGGCGCCTACATCGAGCGCTGGATTCCCAAGCCCACCGTGCCGGGTAGCGATGGCCGCCGCTATGACGTGCGCGTGGTCGCACTCGATGGCCAGCCACGGCAGCGGGTGGCGCGGATGAGCGCGGGCGCGCTGACCAACCTGCACCTGGGCAATGCGCGCACGCAACTGGAAGCACTGCTGGATGCCGACGCCATCCGCCATCTGCAAGCTGCCACGGTGAAGGCCGCGGCTGCATTCCCCGCCAGCCGCATGATCGGCTTCGACCTGATCGTGCGCGGCACGCGTAGCTGGGTGCTGGAAGCCAATGGCTTCGGCGACCTGCTGCTGGACCTGCGCCATGCCGGGCGCACCACTTATGAAGACCAGGCGTTGTTGGCGCCTGCGCGTTCTGCCATCAACGAGTACGCCCATGCTTGAGACCCGCTTGCCCGACATGCACCGCATCGTCGGCAGCCATGACGTGGTGATGATCACCCTGGACGCGCTGCGCTTCGATGCGGCCCAGCGCTGCTTCGAGCGCGGCGAGCTGCCGGTGCTTGCGCCGCACCTGCCGGCCGATGGCTGGGAGCTGCGGCATACGCCGGGCAGCTTCACCTATGCGGCGCACTCGGCGTTCTTTGCCGGCTTCCTGCCCACGCCTGCGCTGCCAGGGCCGCATCCGCGCCTGTTCGCGCTGGAGTTTGAAGGCAGCGAGACCATCGTGCCGGAGACGTTCGTGTTCTCCGGCCGTGCCGATATCGTCGGCGGCTTCCGTGATCAGGGTTACCGCACCATCTGCATTGGCGGCGTTGGCTTCTTCAACCGCCGCAATGCGCTGGGCTCGCAACTGCCAGGCCTGTTCGAGGAAAGCCACTGGCAGCCCGAGCTCGGCGTGACCGCGATCGACTCCACCGAGCGCCAGGTGGCACTGGCCTGCGAGCGCCTGCAGGCAGCGGGCGAGCAGCGCTGCTTCCTCTTCATCAATGTCTCGGCCATCCACCAGCCGAACCGGCATTACCAGCCTGGCTGCGACGCGGATGGACTGGACAGCCACTGCGCCGCACTGCGCTACGTTGATGGCGAGTTGGCGGCGCTGTTCGCGGCCTTGCGCGCGCGTGGGCCGGCCTTCGTGATCATCTGTTCCGACCATGGCACCGCTTACGGTGAGGATGGCTTCCACGGCCACCGCCTCGCCCACGAGACGGTGATGAACGTCCCCTATGCGCATTTTGTGTTGAGCCCATGACCGTCCATCGTTTGTCAGAGCTGCTGCGGCTCGAGCCCTACCAGGCCTATTCCTACTCCTACCCGCACAAGTCCGCGTACCGGCCTATCACCCAGCCGCCGCTGCTTGCCGATGCCTGGGCGAGTGAACCGCGTGATGCGTTGTTCCTGTACCTGCACGTGCCGTTCTGCAGCTACCGCTGCGGCTTCTGCAATCTGTTCGCAATGGCGCGGCCAGCGCCGGCACAGGTGGAAGCCTATCTGGCGCAGATGGAGAAGCAGTTGCGGGTGACAGCCGAAGCTCTGGGTGAACACCGCTTCGTGCGCTTCGCGCTGGGCGGCGGCACGCCTACCTATCTGGATGCGCCGCAACTGCAGCGGCTGTTCGACTTCGTGCAGCGCCACGCCAATATCGACCTGCATTCGATTCCCGCAGGCATCGAGGTATCGCCGGAAACCGTGGACGCGGCGAAGATGAAAATCTGCCGCGACGCCGGCATCGACCGCGTCAGCATGGGCATCCAGAGCTTCAGCGATGCGGAAGTGCGCTCGCTGGTGCGGCCGCAGCAACGCGCGGTGGTCGAGGAAGCCATCGCGCAGATTCGTGCAGCCGGCATTCCAACGCTCAACCTGGACCTGATCTACGGCATCGCCGGGCAGACCGTGGCCAGCTTCCTGACCTCGATCGACAGCGCCCTCGCCTTCCAGCCGGAAGAGCTTTACCTCTATCCGCTATACGTGCGCCCGCATACCGGGCTGGATCGCATCGGTGCGAAGGAAGGCGGCAAGCGCTCGTTCGTCATTCATCCCGAATCGGTGGACAACCGCCTGGCGCTATATGACGCCGGCCGCGAGCGTCTGCTGGCCGCGGGCTATGAGCAGGTATCGATGCGCATGTTCCGCGCGGCCAACGCGCCGGATTCCGGTGGGCCGGCGTACTGCTGCCAGAGCGACGGCATGGTTGGCATCGGCTGCGGCGCCCGCTCGTATACCAGCGGCCTGCACTACTCCAGCGAATACGGTGTCAGCCGCCGCTCGGTGGCGGATATTCTTGCGCATTACCTGGAACGCGATGAGGCCTCTTTCGCCCGCATCGACTACGGCGTGCGGTTGGATGAGGACGAGCGCCGTCGCCGCTTCGTCATCCAGTCACTGCTGGCGCAGCCGGGCCTGGATCTTGCGCAATACCGTGAGCGCTTCGGCACGGAGTGTTTCGACGACCTGCCGCAGCTGGATGAGCTGTTCGAGCAGGGCCTGGCCACGCGCGAGGATGCACTGGTTGCCTTGAACGACACTGGTCTTGCCCGCGCCGACACCATCGGCCCTTGGCTGATCTCCGCGGGCGTGGCCGAGCGCATGCGCGACTATCAATTGGATTGAGCCGCGCATGCATCTTTCCATCCTCTATCGCGGGCGGCTGAGCAGTTGCAACTACGACTGCCCGTACTGCCCCTTCGCCAAGACCTACGACACCCGCGCCGCCCTGCGCCGCGACGCCGAGGACCTTGCGCGCTTCGTCGACTGGGCGGAGCGGCAGACGATGGAGTTGTCGGTGCTGTTCACGCCGTGGGGCGAGGGATTGGTGCGCCGCCACTACCGCGAGGCGATGGTGCAGCTGAGCCATATGCCGCATGTCCGTCGCGTGGTGATACAGACCAACCTGTGCATCGGCACGCGCTGGCTGGATGAGGTCAATCTCGACAGCTTCGCGCTGTGGTGCACCTACCACCCGGGACAGGTAACCCGCGCCGCCTTCTTGGCCCGCTGCAATGAACTGGCGCGGCGCGGCGTGCGTTACACGGTTGGCATGGTGGCGATGCGTGAACATCTGGAAGAGATCCAATTGCTGCGCGAGGAGCTGCCAGACAACGTGCCGATGTGGATCAACGCCTACGATGAGCGCCCTGCCGGTTACTACAGCGATGCCGAGATTCAACAGCTGCAACGCGTGGACCCGCACTTCCTGTTCAACCTCGAACCCTCGGCAAGCCTCGGCGCGCCCTGCTTCACCGGCGAGAACGTGGTGTCAGTGGATGGCGACGGCAACGTCAAACGCTGCCACTTCGTCGCCGAGCCACTGGGCAATCTTTATGACGGCAGCTTTGCGGCCCAGCTGCGTCCGCGCGGCTGCCCGAACCAGCGTTGTGATTGCTATATCGGTTATGCGCACCGCAAGGATTTGCCGTTTCAGCGGGATTATCCGGGTGGGGTTCTTGAGCGGTTTCGGGGATAACGGCAAAACCGGATCAAAACCGGCAAAACCGGGGTCAGAGTGGGGTTTCGGAACGAAACCCCACTCTGACCCCGGTTTTGCCGGTTTTGATCCGGTTTTGAACCTCGCTCCGAGTTCCGTCAGTAGAAATACTGTTCGCACGCAAGTCTCATTACTTAGATACGCGGCACTGGAAATTCCTAGACTGAATGTCGCGACGTGCTGAAAGCTCCCGCAGCGACTCATGCCGCATATTTCACTTCGAGGTGAGCCATGGCGACCGAGCCGCAGCGCTTGAACCCATCAAACTGGAACAGGGTCTCGGTGATGCGCCGAGCGCTGGTTTCCAGCCTCGCACTCGCCCTGCCGCTGTGTGCGGGCACGGCACCGGCAGCCAACAGTGCCAAGCCCAACATCGTTTTCATTCTTGCCGACAACCTCGGCTACGGCGAGCTTGGCGTATACGGCGGCGGCATTCTGCGTGGTGCGCCGACGCCGAGGATCGATGCGCTGGCAGGCCAGGGCATGCGCCTGCTGAACTTCAACGTTGAAGCACAGTGCTCACCGAGCCGATCTGCGCTGATGACCGGGCGTTTCTCGATGCGCTCCGGCACCTATGCGGTGCCGGTAGGCGGCCAAGCCGATGGTTTGACGCTGTGGGAAATAACCATTGCCGAGCTGTTGTCCGGGCAAGGCTATAAAACCGGCATGTGGGGCAAGTGGCATCTCGGCAGCGCCGAAGCACGCTTGCCGACTGGGCAAGGTTTCGATGAGTGGTATGGGATTCCGCGCACCTACGATGAAGCCATGTGGTCCGCGCAGAATGAAGCTGACGGCTTGTGGCCCTCGTTTGGCAACAGACATGGCTGGAATTCCGAGGTGGTCGCCCCGGAACCCATCTACGAAGCCCGCAAGGGTCAGAAGCCGCGTCAGGTTGGCATTTTGAATCTACAGGCGCGGCGCACAATGGAGGCCGAGATTACCGACCATGCCGTGACCTTCATCCAGAAGAACGCGCGCGAAGGCACGCCATTCTTCGCCTATGTCTCCTCGTCGATGGTACATATGCCGGTACTGCCCCACCCGGAATTCGTCGGCAAAACCGGTAATGGCGATTGGGCCGATTGTCTGGCCGAGATGGATGCTCGCACCGGCCAGATTCTCGATGCCATCCGTGATGCAGGCATCGAGGACAACACCATCGTTGTTTTCGCCAGCGACAATGGCCCAGAGGCCACCGACCCATGGCAAGGCGACAGTGGTCCGTGGCGCGGCACCTATTTCACCGCAACCGAAGCATCACTGCGTGCACCTTTCATCATCCGCTGGCCGGGCAGGATTCCGGCCGGCACGGTCAGCAACGATATCGTGCACATCGTTGATGTGTTTCCCACGCTGGCCGAAGTAGCTGGCGCAAAAGTACCCAGCGATCGCGCCATTGACGGCGTCAACCAGCTTGCGTTCTTCGAGGGCAAGCAGCCGCATTCCAACCGCGAGGGCTTTCCTGCCTATGTCGCCGACCGGTTGTCGGCAGTGAAGTGGCATGACTGGAAGATGCATTTCATCTGGCAGGAAAACATGTATGACCCACCGGTCACCTTGGCGGAGCCCAAGATCATCAATCTGCTTACCGACCTTAAAGAAGAGCGCGATGTCGGGGTCAAGGTGTCCTGGCTCGCCACGCCGATGATGAAGGTGGTGTACGACTGGGAAGCCAGCCTCAAGAGATATCCCCCAATCAAAATGGGCACGCCTGATCCGTATACTCCGGCTGCTTCGAAGCGCTGAGGCCTTCAGGGAACCGGGGCAAAACCGGGGTCAGAGTGGGGTTTCGGAACGAAACCCCACTCTGACCCCGGTTTTGCCGGTTTTGACCAACCATCAGGGCCGCAACAACACCTTGCCCTTGCGTCCGGGCAACAAGCTCGCCGTCACCGCTTCGGCAACATCACCCAACCCGTAGATCGCCTGCACCGGCAGTTCCAGTTCGCCACTCAGCACGCGCTGCAGCAGCTCGCCTACCAGTCGACGCTTGTTCTCAACCGACATCTGCTGGCTGACCTTGCTGCCCCAGAAACCCTTCACCGTGGCCTGCTTGAAGATCAGGTCGCCTGAGGGAATCTGCATGGCTTCGCCGGCCATGGTGCCGAACGAAACCAGCGTGCCGTTTTCGCCTAGCAGTGACACCAGATCCGCGCTGGCCTGACCGCCGATGGAATCGACTGCCGCGTGTGCCAGTGTGTCGCCAAGCAACGCCTGTGCGCGCGCCTTCCAATCCGGCTGGGTGGTGGACAGCACGTTGTCGATGCCCAGTGCCTTGAGTTCGTCGACACCCGCATCGCGACGTACGAGCCCGAGCACGTGCACGCCGCGTGCGGCGGCCAGCATGGCCAGGGTCTTGCCGACGGCGCCGTTGGCGGTGTTCTGCACGATCCATTGGCCAGGCTCAGCCTGCAGGAATTCCAGCAGCATCAGCGCGCTCAGCGGCATGGCGATCAGCTGTGCTGCGGCTTCATCGACGATGCCGTCCGGTACCGGGATGACCATGCGTGCGGGTGCGATGAAGTATTCGGCCCAGGTGCCGTGCACCGAGGCGGCCATGACGCGCTGGCCGATGGTGATGCCTTCGACACCCTCGCCCAGTGCCTCAACGATGCCTACTGCTTCGCTGCCGCCGATGGCTGGCAAGGTGGGCTTGTAGCCGTACTTGCCGCGCACGGTCCACAGGTCGTGGTTATGGATGGATGCGAGCAGGGTTTTGATCCTGACTTCGCCGGGGCCGGGCTGCGGGATGGGGCTGTCGCCCAAGGCCAGTACTTCGGCTGGCTCACCGAAGGTGGTGTGGATGGCGCTGCGCATAGTTGTCTCCTGTTGCGGGTCAAAACCGGGGTCAGAGTGGGGTTTCGGAACGAAACTCCACTCTGACCCCGGTTTTGACTTGGCTTTTGATCTCGAATCAGGCCGCAGTCACATGCAGCCGCACATCCACATTGCCGCGCGTGGCGTTGGAGTACGGGCAGATCTTGTGCGCGGCTTCGACCAGACGCTGGGCGTCGGCTTGTTCCAGGCCCTTCACTTCAACGTGCAGGTCGATATCCAGTGCGTAGCCGCCTTCGGCGGTCTGGCCGATGCCCACTTCCACCGAGGTGGCGGTGCCGGCGGGCTGCAACTGCAGCTGCTTGGCAGCGACCGGCAGGGCGTTGTCGAAACAGGCGGCGTAGCCGAGGGCGAACAGCTGCTCGGGGTTTGCGCCTGCCTTGTTGGAACCCGGCAGGGCCAGATCGAGGGCGAGGCTGCCGTCGTCCAGTGCGGTACGGCCGGCGCGACCACCGGTGGCGGTGGCGCGGGTTTTGTAGAAGATCTTCATTGCCGATTCCTTGTGGGAGTGTTTTGGGTACGTCGGTTGAAAGCAGATGTGGAACCGTTTGTTGACTGCTTGTTTCCCGGGTGCGCTTCGCTTACCCGGGCTACGGGGTTATGGCGCTCAGGCCAGTTGTGCGAGCAAGGCTTTGGCCACGGCTTCGGAGCTAGCCGGGTTCTGGCCGGTGACGAGGTGGCCGTCGTTGAGCACGTAAGGCGCCCAATCCGGGCCCTTGCTGTAGTTGCCGCCGAGGCGGGTGAACTCGTCCTCGATCAGGAAGGGCACCACCGCGCTCAGGCCGATGGCGTCTTCTTCGCTGTTGGAAAAACCGGTGACCTTGCGGCCGGCAACCAGCGGCTTGCCGTCGGCAGCGCGTGCGGCGATCAGCGCGCCAGGGGCATGGCAGACCAGCCCCAGCGGCTTGTTGGCGCGATCAAAGGTTTCGATCAGGGCAATGGAGTCGGCATCGCGGGCCAGATCCCACAGCGGACCGTGGCCGCCAGGGTAGAACACCGCGTCGAACTGGGCGGCGTCGATCTGCTTCAGCGGCAGCGTGGTGGCCAGCTGCTTCTGTGCATCGCGGTCGCTGCGGAAACGGTCGGTGGCCGGAGTCTGTGCATCGGGCTCATCGCTGCGCGGGTCCAGCGGCGGTTGTCCGCCAGCCGGCGATGCGAGGGTGATGTTGGCGCCGGCATCCTTGAACACGTAGTACGGGGCGGCGAATTCCTCCAGCCAGAAGCCGGTCTTGTGCCCGGTGTCGCCGAGCTGGTCGTGCGAGGTCAGTACGAACAGAACATTCATGGCTTTGCCTTCAATTGGTGGGGGTGGAAAGTGCGACGGTGTTGCCGCACAACAGCAGGTGTTCGGTGGCTTCGCGGGCCTGCAGCAGCGGCAGACGGTCCTGGCTGAGCTTGGACAGCAGGGCCGCACCCAGCCACATCTGGTACAGCACGCGGGCGACATCCAGTGCGGGCTTGCCGTTCGGCAGCGAGCCGTCGGCGCGGCCTTCTTCGACCAGTGCGGCGATGCGTTGCAGCAGACGCTGCACGCCCTTGTCGAGCACGCGACGCATGTCCTCGGAAAGGTCGGACACCTCGGCGGCCAGCTTCACCACCAGGCACTCTTCGGCCCAACCCTGCGCCGGATCGGCCGGGTCACGCGCCCAGGCGTCCCAGTAGCGCATCAACCGCTCGCGACCGTTGCCGGGTTCGGCCAGCAGCTGCTCGAGCTTGCACCCGTAGCCGTCTACGTACTGTTGCAGCAGCTCGCAGCCGAACACTTCCTTTGACGCGAAGTAGTGATAGAACGAGCCCTTGGGCACGGCGCAGGCCTTGAGGATTTCCTGCAGGCCGAGGGCGGCAAAGCCCTTCTGCAGGACGAGCCGGTAGCCGGTGTCCAGGATGTGCTGGCGGGTGGCTTGGGCTTTTGGGGAGAGGTTCATGGGGTGGAGCTTACTTCGAATAGACCGGTCGTCTATTAATGGGTGATTACTGGGAGGCGGGGAACGCCAGCCGTCCCTTCTCCCGCTGACGGGGTTAAGAACAGGCGTTTACGGGCCGTAGGCACGTGACTGTTCGTACGCCCCGCGTGCTACGCGGGGCCGGGGCGCGGAGCGAGGTGCCCCGAAGGGGCGGATGAGGGGAGCTTTGGCTTCATCGCTCAAAGCCAGTTGCGGATGGTTTCCTGGGAATCCAAGATTGCTGCTTCGCTCTGCCCTCACCCCAACCCCTCTCCCGCGGGCGGGAGAGGGGCTCTGGTCGTCTTGGGTCTTGGGGAAGGCCCAACTTCGCTCATTTCCCCGCAAGTTCCGCGCATCGCGCAGGCGGACTACTCTTGGCCAGGCTGCTGCGGGTGTCTCCAAGATTTACCAAGACAGCCGTGAAGCACCGCACCACGGGCTGCCCCAGCAAAGCCCCAAATTTCAAACAAACGATTAAAACACTGCTAATTTCGCCGAACTGGACAGCATTCCCCGCTTCCCTCACACTGCCGCCCTTCCCCGCCGACCCTTGGCACATGGCAAAACTGCTGGTCCTTCACGGCCCCAACCTCAACCTGCTGGGCACACGCGAGCCCGACGTCTACGGCCACACCACCTTGGCCCAGATCGACGCTGCGCTCGCTGCACAGGCACAGGCGCAGGGGCACCAGAGCGAACACCTGCAGTCCAACGCCGAGCATGTGCTGGTGGACCGGGTGCAGGCTGCGCGTGCCGATGGAACCGCTTTCATCCTGATCAACCCCGCGGCCTTCACTCATACCTCGGTGGCCCTGCGCGATGCGCTGGCCGGGGTGGCAATTCCGTTCATCGAGATCCACCTGTCCAACCCGCATGCGCGCGAGCCCTTCCGCCAGCACAGCTACCTGAGCGACAAAGCTATCGGCGTGATCTGCGGCTTCGGCGCCGACAGCTACCGCTATGCGATGGACGCTGCCCTGGCGCGCGTGGGAGCGGCTGCGTGAACACGCTACCGCGCTTGCTGTCGGCTATGGCCATGGCGTGCCTGCCGCTGGCCGCTGCCCATGCGCAGAACTTGGATCGTGCTGCCGAAGGCATCGACTGTGCGAACGTCACCAGCACGATGGAGAGCGACCTGTGCGCCTCCGATCGCGCCACCGACGCTGATACGGTCTTGAACACCACGTACAAGCTCGCCCGCCGCCAACTACAGCAGCAGGCCGCCGATGGCAGCTGCACGCATTGCGGCGCTGCCGAGCAGCAATTGATTGAGGCGCAACGCGCCTGGATCCAGTTGCGCGACAAGGACTGCGACGCGGTCTACGCCTTCAATGCCGACGGTACATCGCGCAATGGTGCGCAGATGCACTGTCTTACCACCCACGCGCAGGACCGTACCCGGCAGCTGCGCGATTTCTACGAACTTTGACCCGGGCGCACCGCGCCTTCTCCTTACTGACTTACTGCAACCAAAGAGGCCCTCATGGATCTGCGCAAAATCAAGAAGCTCATCGACCTGCTGGAAGAGTCGAACCTGGCTGAAATCGAGATCAAGGAAGGCGAAGAGTCCGTGCGCCTGTCGCGCAACCCGGTCGGCGGTTTCGTCGCTGCGCCGGCGCCGGTGTATGCCGCAGCTCCGGCTGCTGCCGCTGCCCCGGCCATGCCGATGAGCGGCCCGACCGAAGCCTCCACCGGCGGCACCGCCAAGCCGGGCAATGCCCTGCCGGAAGGCCACGTGCAGCGCGCGCCGATGGTCGGCACCTTCTACGCCTCGTCCTCGCCGGACAAGCCGGCCTTCGTCAGCGTTGGCCAGACCGTCAAGGCCGGCGAGACCCTGGCCATCATCGAAGCGATGAAGATGTTCAACCCGATCGAAGCCGAAGTCTCCGGCACCGTGGTCGCCATCCTCGGCGAAAACGGCAGCCCGGTTGAATTCGATCAGCCGCTGTTCGTGATTGCCTGAGGCGCCGGCCATGCTGGATAAAGTCGTCATCGCCAACCGAGGTGAAATCGCGCTGCGCATCCTGCGCGCGTGCCACTCCCTCGGCATCCGCACGGTCGCGGTGCATTCCACCGTTGACCGCAATCTCAAGCACGTGGCCATGGCCGACGAGTCGGTCTGTATTGGCCCGGCACCTTCGTCGGAAAGCTACCTCAACATCCCGGCACTGATCGCCGCGGCCGAGGTCACCGACGCCCAAGCCATCCACCCGGGTTACGGCTTCCTCTCCGAGAACGCCGACTTCGCCGAGCGCGTTGAGCAGTCCGGTTTCATCTTCATCGGTCCGCGTGCGGAAACCATTCGCCTGATGGGCGACAAGGTTGAAGCCATCCGCGCGATGAAGGCCGCCGGCGTGCCGTGCGTGCCCGGTTCGGGCGGCCCGCTGGGCGAAGACATCGTCACCAACACCAAGATCGCCCGTGAGATCGGCTACCCGGTCATCATCAAGGCCTCCGGTGGCGGTGGCGGCCGCGGCATGCGCGTCGTGCATGCCGAAGGCGCGTTGAAGGCCTCCATCGAGACCACCAAGTCCGAAGCCAAGGCGGCATTCGGTAACGGTGAGGTCTACATGGAGAAGTACCTGGAAAATCCGCGTCACGTGGAAATCCAGGTGCTGGCCGATGGCCAGGGCAACGCCATCCACCTGGGTGAGCGCGACTGCTCGATGCAGCGTCGCCACCAGAAGGTGGTGGAAGAAGCACCGGCACCGGGCATCACTGCCGAACTGCGTGAGCAGATCGGCAAGGTCTGCGTGGAAGCCTGTATCCGCATCGGCTACCGCGGCGCCGGCACCTTCGAATTCCTGTTCGAAGACGGCAAGTTCTACTTCATCGAAATGAACACCCGCGTGCAGGTGGAACATCCGGTGACCGAGATGGTGACCGGCATCGACCTGGTTGCCGAGCAGCTGCGCATCGCCTCCGGCCAGAAGCTGAGCATCAAGCAGAGCGACGTGGTGCTGCACGGCCACGCGATCGAATGCCGCATCAACGCCGAGGACGCGGAAACCTTCATTCCCAGCCCCGGCCTGATCACCGGCTTCTATCCGCCGGGTGGCCCGGGTGTGCGCGTTGATACGCACATCTACGCTGGCTACAAGGTGCCGCCGAACTATGACTCGATGATCGGCAAGCTGATCGTGCACGGCCCGGACCGCGAGACCGCCATTGCCCGCATGCGGGTGGCGCTGAGCGAGATGGTGGTGGACGGCATCAAGACCAACGTCGCGTTGCAGCAGCGCATCATGCGCGACCAGGGCTTCCAGGCCGGTGGGCAGAACATCCACTACTTGGAAAAGCGTCTGGCCGAGCGCAAGACCCGTTCGATCGCGTTGACCTGATTGAGGGTGGCACCGGTAGTGCCGAGCCATGCTCGGCAGAGGCTTTACCGGTAAAGCCCCAGCCCTCACCCCAACCCCTCTCCCGTACACGGGAGAGGGGCTCGCAGTACCGAGCATGGCTCGGCACTGCAGAAGCAAACGCGCACAAAAAAGGCGGGAATCCCCGCCTTTTTTGTGTCTGGTGAAAACGCCGATTTACTCGGCGCCCACCGCACTGCCCTTGAGCGGCTCGGTGCCCAGCGGCGAACTCGGATCAACCACCGTCACCGTTTCCACCGAACCATCCGGCCAGACGATCTGGAAGCTGCTGCCCGGCTGCAAGGTGTTGAACGGCATGCCACTCTGCGCGCGGTACACCGCTGCCGCCTGGGTGGCACCCGCACGGCGCAGGTCTTCGTCGGATTTGACAGTGGTCAGCTTGATCTTGGACAGCGCCCGGTAGCGATCTTCATAGGTATCGATCAGCACCACGCCGACCGCGCCCGCCGAATAGGCCACAAACAACACGACCCAGACCCAGAACTTTGCCCCATGCAGGAAGCGTTTGTAATTCATCGCACACCTCGGCGCGCATCGCGCAAGCTGTTGACCATCTCGTTCATTTTTTCCATACCCTGGCGCGGTACCGCTGCGTCGTAAACGAAAGACTGAAAATCCTGTTGGGGATCGCGCGAGCAGATCCCACCATTGGCGCAATACGCCACCATCAATGCACTGCCCGGTCCGCATGCCAGGCCCAGCTGGCACGCTGCAACCTGCCACGCCAACTGGCTGAACTGGCTGCCGGCAACCATGCCCCGGTAGGCGTCGTCACCGGCCGCTGCGGTACCCATCGCGCCGGAGATCGCCAGGAAGGCTTCCGGGTCCTGCGAGGACTGCACGCGCTCCACCAGCCCGCGGCGGTATTCGGGCGTGTCACTCAGGGGCTCGCCCATCGAGAGAAGCGCTGCCTCGGCCGCCAGATTGCCACCTTTGGCCGAAGCCAGGCGCTGCTGCAACAGGCGCGCGCGGCCCAATCCATCGGCGGCAGTGAAACCGGCGCAGCCCTGGCGCACCTTGCCGCGCGCGGTGAGCATCGCCGAGATCGCACCCAGGTCCATGCGCTGCAATGCGGCGCTGTCCAGCGCGTAGCCGGATGGATCCATCGCGAATACGCCGCAATAGTCGTAGATGCGACTGGCCATCCAGCCGGCCTCGGCATTGCCTGCGTCGGCGGCGGCCTGCAGCTGGTGGGCATAGGCAAACAGGTCTGTGCCGTTCTCGAAGGCGGCGCGCAGGTCCAGCGGCAAACCCGCCGCAACCGCGGTGGATTGCACGGGCTCCGTTGCCACCACAGGGGCAGCCAGCAGCTGCGCACCTAGCTCGGCAGGGCCGGTATTGCTTGCCGCAGCCACCTCCGCCGTATCGCCATGCAGCAGGTTGCCACTACGAGCGCCCAGCGCAGCCATCAGCACTGCCGCAGGCAGCACCAACAGATACCAGGGTTTTCTGGCCAGCAAGGAGAGCATGGGAAGGCGTCAGCCGGTTACAGGGTTGTAGGTCGGGAATTCTATCAAGACCCAGAGCCGGCTCGGCTGAACCAGCCAGCTGAACGCGCAATCGGCGCCCGCCTCGTCTAGGATGCGTGCCCTGTCCCGCCGTTGCCGTACGCCGCCATGCCCTTCCTTGAACTGACCCTGCGCTGCACCGAAGCCACCCAGCCCCGTTACGAGAACGCCCTCGACGACGTCGGCGCGCTGGCGGTGACCATGCTCGACGCCGACGCTGACACCAGCAACGAGCGCGCGATCCTGGAGCCGGGCGTGGGTGAAACCCCGCTGTGGAACGAGCTGACCCTGAGCGCGCTCTTCCCCGCCGATACCAATGCGCTGGCCTTGCTGGCCGCGCTGGAGTCCTTCGACCCGGGTCTGGAATGGACCACCGCCAGCTTCCGCGCGGTGCAGGACGAAGACTGGGAACGCGCCTGGCTGGACCAGTTCCAGCCGATGCAGTTCGGCCAGCGCACCTGGATCGTGCCGTGGAACCATGAGCTGCCGGAAGCCGCGCAGGCGGCCGATGCCGCCATCGTGCGGCTGGACCCGGGCCTGGCCTTCGGCTCGGGCACCCACCCGACCACCGCACTGTGCCTGCGCTGGCTGGACCAGCTCTCGGCCGAGGGCAAGCTGGACGGCAATACCGTGCTCGATTTCGGCTGCGGCTCGGGCATCCTCGCGCTGGCCGCGCTGAAGCTGGGTGCCGCCAATGCCGTGGGCGTGGACAACGACCCGCAGGCACTGATCGCCACCCACGACAATGGCGAACGCAACGGCGTGCATATCGCCGCCTACCTGCCGGAAGACGAGCCGGTTGCCACCTACCCGGTGGTGGTCGCCAACATCCTGGCCTCGGCGCTGGACGCCCTGGCCGAACTGCTGGCTGCGCGCGTCGCCGCAGGCGGGCAGATTGCCCTGTCCGGCATCCTGCACGGTCAGGAAGACGAGCTGCTGGAACGCTACGCCGCCTGGTTCGACCAGCTTGAAGCCACCCAGGATGGCGATTGGATGCGCATCACCGGCGTGCGCCGTGCTTGAATGGGGCCAGTGCCTCAGCCAGCCCAGCCATGACTGACGAAACAGCGCCGACCCAGCCTTCCCTGGCCACCTTCCTGCAAGGTCCGGCCAAGCCGAGTACGCCCAAGCAAGGCACGCCGGAAGGTGCGCCTGCTGCGGCGGCGAGCGATGACACGCAGGCGACGCTGGCGCTTGATCTGCCGTCGCAGGCGGATCAGGCCGAACCGGTGCAGGCTGATGTCGAGCGTGCTGGGGTCACACAAGCCGAACTCGAACATGTCGAGGTAGAGCGGGCTGAAGTTGAACCGGCTGCAGCCGAGCACGTGGCAGCCGAGCACGCGGAAGTACCGCAGCTGGAAGCGGCGCAACCCGAGCTCGTCCTGCCGCAAGCTGCCGTCATCGGCGGCAACGCCGGCAGCGAAGACACGGAACCGACGGAAGACAGCGCATCGTCCGCTGTCCTCGCACCCAGCTTCGCGCGCGCGAACCGCGCGCATGCGGCAGCGCCGGCCGACACGCCTCGCTGGCAATGGGGACTGGTACTGGCACTGGCCCTGCTGCTTGGCCTGCAGATCATCCTGGCCGACCGCGCCAAGTTGGCCGCCGATGCCGGCACCCGGCCGCTGGTCAGCGGCCTGTGCAGCGTGCTGCGCTGCTCGTTGCCGCCGTGGCACGAACCCAGCGCCTACAGCATGCTCAGCCGCGACATCCGTCCGGTACCCGGGCAGGCAGGTGCGCTGCAGGTGCAGACCAGCTTCCGCAACGATGCGCGCTGGGCCCAGGCCTGGCCCGCGCTGCGCCTGTCGCTGTCCGATGCCGATGGCCGGGTGATCGGCCGCCGTACCCTGCAGCCGGCCGAATACCTCGGCGCTGGCGCGGATCCGTTGGCACGACTGGAGCCCGGGCAGAGTGCGCAGGTGTCATTCCGACTGCGCGAACCAGCCGCCGCCACCGTCGCCTTCAGCTTCGAATTTCAGTAACCGCTGGACAATGGCGTGGCAGGCCGACGGCCCACGCGCTAGACTCCCATCCCCACGCCGGGCCAACACGCCCGACTTTGCTGAATCCGGGAACTCTCCTTGAACGCTGCCCCCACCCGTCCTGACACCAGTCGTGGCGCTCCCAAGCCGCCGCTTCGCGAACACGTTGCCCAGTCCGTGCGGCGCTACCTGCGCGATCTGGACGGCTGTGACGCCGACGATGTGTACGAGATCGTGCTGCGCGAGATGGAAATCCCGTTGTTCGTGGAAGTGTTGAATCACTGCGAAGGCAACCAGAGCCGCGCCGCGGCATTGCTGGGCATCCACCGCGCCACCCTGCGCAAGAAGCTGAAGGAATACGGGCTGGCGTAAGCCCCGCGCTGTCTGTAGTGCCGAGCCATGCTCGGCAGAAGCGCTACCGGCAATCCCCGCCGTCGTTCATTGCTGGGAAGGCCCCTTTGCCGAGCATGGCTCGGCATTACATTGCATTGCTTGGAAGGCCCCTGCCGAGCATGGCTCGGCACTACGGTTGCATTGCTTGGAAGGCCTCTACCGAGCATGGCTCGGCACTACATTGCATTGCCTGGGAGGGCCTTTGCCGAGCATGGCTCGGCACTACACCCTGCTTCTGTGTGACCGCGCGGCTACAATATGGGCCCGCTTCCGCTTCCCCCTGCCTCCCCATGTCTTCTGATCTGCTGCCCGTACGCCGGGCTCTGCTGTCCGTTTCCGACAAGACCGGCCTGATCGATCTGGCCCGTGCCCTGGCTGCCCGCAACGTCGAGCTGTTGTCCACCGGCGGCACCGCCAAGGCGATCCGTGAGGCCGGCCTGCCGGTCAAGGACGTGTCCGATGTCACCAGCTTCCCGGAGATGATGGACGGCCGGGTCAAGACCCTGCATCCGATGGTGCACGGCGGCCTGCTCGGCCGCGCCGGCACCGATGACGCGGTAATGGCAGAACACGGCATCGCCGCGATCGACCTGCTGGTGCTGAACCTGTATCCGTTCGAGTCGGTTACCGCCAAGGCCGACTGCACGCTCGCCGACGCAGTGGAGAACATCGACATCGGCGGCCCGGCGATGCTTCGCAGCGCGGCCAAGAACTTCGCCCGCGTCGCCGTCGCCACCAGCCCGGACCAGTACGACGCACTGCTGGCCGAACTGGCCAGCAACGACGGCAAGCTGTCCGCCGCCAAGCGCTTCGAACTGTCGGTGGCCGCGTTCAATCGCGTTGCCCAGTACGACGCCGCGATCAGCAACTACCTGTCCGCCGTGACCGACTCCAGCGCTTCGGTGCCGGTGCGCAATGAATACCCGGCGCAGATGAATTCTTCTTTCATCAAGGTCATGGACCTGCGCTACGGCGAGAACCCGCACCAGAGTGGCGTGTTCTACCGCGACCTGTATCCGGTGCCGGGCACCTTGGCGACCTTCGTGCAGCTGCAGGGCAAGGAACTGAGCTACAACAACCTGGCCGATGCCGATGCCGCATGGGAATGCGTGCGTCAGTTCGAGGTGCCGGCCTGCGTCATCGTCAAGCACGCCAACCCGTGCGGCGTCGCGGTCGCTGCCGATGTCGGCGCCGCCTACGAGATGGCCTACAACACCGACCCGACCAGCGCCTTCGGCGGCATCCTCGCCTTCAACCGCACGCTGGACGCAGCCACCGCCAAGACCATCCTCGACCGCCAGTTCGTCGAAGTGCTGATCGCACCGGATTACGAGCCGGCTGCACTGGATTACGCCACCAAGAAAGCCAATGTGCGCGTGCTGCGCATCCCGGCCGGTGATGCACGCAACAACTACGACACCAAGCGCATCGGTTCGGGCCTGCTGATCCAGAGCGCCGACAACCGCGGCATGAGCGCTGACGAGCTGAAGACCGTCACCCAGCGCGCGCCGACCGCCGCTGAAACGCGCGATCTGCTGTTCGCCTGGCGCGTGGCCAAATACGTCAAGTCCAACGCGATTGTCTACGCCAAGGACGAGCGCACGATTGGCGTGGGCGCTGGCCAGATGAGCCGTGTCTACTCGGCACGCATCGCAGGCATCAAGGCGGCGGATGCAGGCCTGGTCGTGCCGGGCTCGGTGATGGCATCGGATGCGTTCTTCCCATTCCGTGATGGCCTGGACGCCGCTGCCGAAGCAGGCATCACTGCAGTGATCCAGCCGGGCGGCTCGATGCGTGACAACGAAGTGATCGCTGCTGCCGACGAACATGGCATCGCCATGGTGTTCACCGGCGTGCGTCACTTCCGTCACTGATTCCGTTACCGAGAGCTGGCACATGGCGACCAGGGTTTTCCCGCGTTTGATTTCCCTGCTCGCCGTCGCCCTGCTGGCTTCGTGCCAGCAGGGCACGCCCGCACAGGGCGACGCTCCAGCAGCAAAGCCGAAACTCAGCTACGAGGCCGGGGTGATGGCCGTACTGCAGGAACGCTATGGCAGCACCGTGCAGTTGCAGGGGCAATGGACGCAGCAACTGAGTGATGCCGATCTGGGTCAGGCACGTCCGGTGCATCGCGATATCTGCGCCGACCAGAGCATCAAGGTGCAGAACGGCAACTACCGCATGCTGGCAATCTGCACCAGCTATGACGACGCCAGCCCGATCGAACTGGGCAGCACCGATTTCATCGTCCTGCAGCGCGCCGCCGATGACGGCGTCAGCGTCGCCGCCGAACTGCTCGGCCAGGGCAGCGGCACCGGTGGCAAGCCGGGCACGGTCAGCACGCTGCAGATGGGCGCAAACGCCTGGGGCTTCCAGGTCGAAGACGAACTGGTGGTGGTTGGCGCAGCGATGCGCAACCGCGCCTGGTATGTGTTCGATGGCGACAAGAAGCTGACCAGTGCAGGCTGGCTGCGCAGCCACCTGGATGATCGCAACGCCATCGACTGCAACGCGTCGGGCAACTGCTCGCACGGCCGCCTGGACCTGAACTTCGACGCAGCTCCTGACAACAGCCAGCCGCAGCTGGCCTATTGGCCGCTGCACGTGCAGGAAAAAGGCCGGGGCTGCGCCGGTGCGGTGAACAAGCGCCATGACATCGCCTATGACGATGCGCAGTCGCGCTATCTGATTCCTCCCACCATGCAGATTGAGGCTTGCAACTGATGCGCAACGTCACACCGGCAGTGGTCGCCTGCATTTGTGCAGCACTTCTTGCCAGTTGCGGAAACAACAAGCTCGGCGACGTGCAGGCCGATGCCCTTGCCAAGCTCAGCAAACAGCTGCCAACCCCCTACCGCGATGGCCTGATCACCGAGTCGGCGCACAAGCAGGCAAATGACATCGTGTTGGTCGTGCGTTTCGCCGACGCCACCGTTGCCATGGCCAAAGCCAAACCCGAGGTGTTCGAGGCATTGCGCCTCGACGAGCACCAAGCGATCACCGAGCTATGCCAGGACCCGGTATTGCGTCCGCTCCACGACGCCGGCGGCGGCGTTACGCGGCGCTTCGTGGATGCCAATGACGCGGTGTTCTTCGAAGCCACGCTGAAAGCCTCCGATTGCATTCCCCATTGATGCCCCACAGGAACTGACCCCATGAAAATCCTCGTCATCGGCTCTGGCGGCCGCGAACACGCACTTGCATGGAAGCTGGCGCAATCGCCGCGCGTGAGCGAAGTGATCGTTGCCCCGGGTAACGCAGGCACTGCCACTGAAGGCAAGTGCCGCAATGTCGCGATCAAGGTCACCGACATCGAAGGCCTGCTGAAGCTGGCGCAGGACGAGGCCGTGGGCGTGACCGTGGTCGGCCCGGAAGTACCGCTGGTGCTGGGCGTGGTAGATCGCTTCCGCGAGGCAGGCCTGCGCATCTTCGGCCCGACTGCCGCTGCCGCGCAGCTGGAAGGCAGCAAGGCCTTCGCCAAGGACTTCCTGGCCCGTCATGGCATTCCCACCGCGTACTACGCCGTGCATACGGAAGTGGATGCGGCGCTGGCCTACCTGCATGAGAAGGGCGCGCCCATCGTGATCAAGGCCGACGGGCTTGCCGCCGGCAAGGGCGTGATCGTGGCGATGACGATGGAAGAAGCCGAAGCTGCCGTGCACGACATGCTCAGCGGCAATGCCTTCGGCGATGCCGGTGCGCGCGTGGTGATCGAGGAATTCCTCGAAGGCGAGGAAGCCAGCTTCATCTCGATGGTCGATGGCCGCATTGCGCTGCCGATGGCCACCAGCCAGGACCACAAGCGTGTTGGTGATGGAGATACCGGCCCGAACACCGGTGGCATGGGCGCTTACTCGCCGGCACCGGTGGTGACGCCGGACGTGCATGCGCGGGTGATGCGTGAAGTCGTTGAACCGACCGTGGCCGGCATGATCGCCGATGGCGTTCCATTCACCGGCTTTCTGTATGCCGGTTTGATGATCGATGTCAGCGGCGCGCCGAAGGTGATCGAATTCAACGTGCGCTTCGGCGACCCGGAAACCCAGCCGGTGATGCTGCGCCTGCAGTCGGATCTGCTCGATCTGGTTGAGGCCGCCATTGATGGCGCCCTGGCAGGTGTGGAAGCGCAGTGGGATCCGCGTCCATCGCTGGGTGTGGTGTTGGCGGCCAAGCCTTACCCGGAAACGCCGATCACCGGTGATGTGATCAGCGGTTTGGGTGATGTGCCGGCCAGTGCCAAGGTATTCCATGCAGGTACGGCGCTTGATGCTGACGGCAATGTGGTCAGCGCCGGCGGCCGTGTGTTGTGTGTTGCAGCGCTGGGTGACAGCGTTGGCGATGCACAGAAGCATGCCTACGCAGGTGTCGCCAAGATCCACTGGGCCAACGAGTTCCACCGCAACGACATCGGCTGGCGCGCGATCGCACGCGAACAGCAATAAGCGGAACGCAAAAGGTAGTGCCGAGCCATGCTCGGCAGAGGCTCTACCGGTCATGCCCAGCGTAGTGCCGAGCCATGCTCGGCAGGGGCCTTATAGGGAAAGCCTCAGCCGAGCATGGCTCGGCTCTACATTTGCAGGCCTCAGCCGAGCATGGCTCGGCTCTACATTTGCAGGCCTCAGCCGAGCATGGCTCGGCTCTACATTTGAAGCGGAGCTCGGCTCTACCGGTGCACGCTACCAATGCTCGCCGCCGGGTAACGCATGCCCGCAGCCACATCCACCGGGAACACCGCGTCGATCCGCGCCAGGTCCTCGGCACTGAGCACCACATCCAGCGCGCCCAGGTTCTCTTCCAGATACGGCAGGCGCTTGGTGCCCGGAATCGGCACCAGGTCATCGCCCTGCGCCAGCACCCAGGCCAAGGCCAACTGCCCCGGCGTCACGCCCTTGTCGGCGGCAATCGCATTGACCTGCTCCACCAAGGCCAGGTTCCGATCGAAGTTCTCACCCTGGAAGCGCGGTGAATTGCGCCGGTAATCACCGTCCTCGAAATCCGCCGGGCTGCGGATCGCACCAGTCAGGAAGCCGCGGCCCAACGGGGAGTACGGCACGAAGCCAATGCCCAGCTCGCGCACCGTCGCCAGTACATCGTTCTGCTCCGGTTCGCGCGACCACAGCGAATATTCGGTTTGCAGTGCAGTGATCGGATGCACCGCATGTGCGCGGCGAATGGTCTCCGGTGCCGCTTCGGACAGGCCGAGGTAACGCACCTTGCCCTGCTCCACCAAACGCGACATCGCACCCACGGTGTCCTCGATCGGCACCAAGGGATCAACACGGTGCTGGTAGTACAGATCAATATGATCCACGCCCAGCCGCTGCAGGCTGGCCTCGCAGGCCGACTGCACATATTCCGGGCGACCATCGACGCCGCGCGCCTGCGGGTCATTGGCATCCAACCGCACACCGAACTTGGTGGCCAGGAATACCTGCTCGCGGCGGTCGGCAATCGCCTTGCCGACCAGCACCTCGTTGGTATGCGGGCCGTACATGTCGGCGGTATCCAGCAAGGTCACGCCACGCTCCAGCGCGCGGTGGATGACCGCAATCGAGGCCGCGTCATCACCACGGCCGCCATAGAACGCACTCATGCCCATGCAGCCCAGGCCCAACGCGGAAACAACCGGGCCATTACGGCCAAGCACTCGGGTTTTCATTGGCAACTCCAGCTCGCTAAGGACGGGAGTAACTGTAGGCGCTCGCCACTATGCCGATAAAGATGGATACTCCGAACTGACCATGAAGCCAGACTTCACAGTAGAGCCCTCCCTATTGCCCGCGCTGGCGGCTTTCGCCTGCGTTACAAGGCATGCCAGCTTCCGCCATGCCGCTATCGAACTCGGGGTCTCGCCATCGGCCTTGTCGCAGACCATCCGCAACCTGGAGCGCCGGCTGGGCACCCGCCTGCTGCAACGGACCACGCGCCGGGTTGGCCTGACCGAGGCCGGCCAGCGCCTGCTGCAGGACACCGCACCGGCATTGGCCCGCATCGGCGAGGCCCTGCACGCAGTGGAAGCCAACCGCGACGTCGCCACCGGCCAGCTGCGCATTACCGCGCCGCGTTTCGCCATCGAGTACCTGTTGCTGCCACACCTGCCCGCCTTCCATGCCGCCTACCCGCAGGTGGAAGTGGAATTGTCGATGCAGGCAGCGCTGGTCGATGTGGTCGGCGAGGGCTTCGATGCCGGCATCCGCCTGGGCGAAGCGCTGGCCGACGGCATGATCGCGGTGCCGCTGGGGCCGCCAATGCGTTGGACGGTGGTCGCCGCACCGGAGTATCTGCAACGGCACGGCACACCACAAACGCCTGAAGCGCTGATCGGCCATGCCTGCATCCGCCACCGCAACAGCAATGGCCGGGTGATGCCCTGGGAGTTCAGCCGTGAGGGCCGCGACTTCACCCTCGATGTCGGCGGGCCGCTGCTGCTCAACGACAGCACCTTGGCCTTGCAGGCAGCGCGCGAAGGCCTAGGCCTGCTGCAGATATTCGAAGCCATCGCCCGCACCGACATCGACGCTGGTCGCGTACAAGGACTGCTGGATGACTGGCAAGCGCCTTATGCAGGCTTCCATCTTTATTACCCCTCGCGCGAGCAGCTGGCACCCAAGCTGCGCGTGTTCCTCGATTTCATGCGGGCGGCCAACGCTGCAGCTTGATTCCGGCGTACTTGCAGACGGATCGCGCTTGCCTGCATCGCAGCGGCACCGCAAGCTGACAGCCTGATCACAGCGAGTACCCGCTTCCGGCATGCGCCGTCTCGACCGCCACCTCGGCCAACTCTGGGCCCACGAAAAAGCCAGCTACGGGCTGCGCGTGTTCATCGCACTCACCGTGGCCATCGCCTATGGCTGGTACGACGGCCACATCGAAGCGATTCCCGGCCTGTTCCTGGGCATCATTGCCAGCGCCATCGCCGAGACCGATGACAACTGGTGGGGCCGCACCAAATCGGTGTTGCTGTCGCTGCTGTGTTTCGTCGCTGCCGCGGCGGCGGTCATCGTGCTGTTTCCACACCCCATCCCCTTCATCAGCGCACTGGCGTTGACCGCCTTCGGCTTGACCCTGCTTGGCGCGCTCGGCGAGCGCTATGCCTCCATCGCCCAGGCCACGGTGACGCTGGCGATCTACGCGATGATCGCGATGGACCAGCACCACAACGTCAGCCAGCAACAGGCGCTGCGCGAGGTGATTCCACTGCTGGTTGGCGCCAGCTGGTACGGGCTGCTGTCGATACTGTGGACGGCGATGTTCGCCAACCGCCCGGTTCGCGAGCGCCTGGCACGGCTGTTCTTCGAACTTGGCCAGTACCTGCAGCTCAAGGCCGACCTGTTCGAGCCGGTGCGTCAGGGCGATCTGGAAGCTCGGCGGCTGGCGCTGGCCGAACAGAACGTGCGCGTGGTGCAGGCACTGAACATCGCCAAGACCGCCATCCTCAGCCGTTTCGGTCGCTCAGGCCGCCCCGGCGTGCAGTCGGGCCTGTACTTCCGCCTTTACTACATGGCGCAGGACTTCCACGAGCGCGCCAGCTCCTCGCACTATCCATATGAAGCCCTGGCCGACGCCTTCTTCCACAGCGACGTGCTGTACCGCTGCCGGCGCCTGCTGTCGTTGCAGGGCAAGGCCTGCCAGTCGCTGGGAGAGGCCATCCGCCTGCGCCAGCCCTTCGACTATGGCGAGCGCGCCCGCGTCGCCGGCCAGGACCTGCAGTCTTCGTTGCAATACCTGCGCGAACAACGCAATCCGCAGTGGACACGCCTGCTTGGCTCGCTGCAGCTGCTGGCCACCAACCTGACCAGCATCGAGCGGCAGCTGTCCGAAGCCGCCTTGGCGGATACGCCGCTGGAAGGCATCGATACCCGCCTGCGTGATTCCTCACCGCATACCCTGCGCGAGATGGGCACGCGCCTGCGCCAGGCGCTGACACCGGGCTCGCTGCTGTTCCGCCATGGCGTGCGCATCGCCTTGGCGCTGATCGCCGGTTACGCGCTGCTGAAACTGGTGCACCCCGACAACGGCTACTGGATCCTGCTGACCATCGTCTTCGTCTGCCGGCCAAACTTCGGCGCAACCCGTTTGCGGTTGGTGCAACGCATCGCCGGCACCCTGCTCGGCCTGGGCGTGACCTGGGCCTTGATGCAGTTGTTCCCCGGCACCGGCCTGCAGCTGCTGTTGGCGCTGGCGGCAGCGCTGCTGTTCTTCTTTACCCGTACCGACCGTTACCTGCTGGCGACAGCGGCAATCACGGTGATGGCACTGCTGTGCTTCAACCTGATCGGCAACGGCTTCGTGCTGATCTGGCCGCGTTTCCTCGACACCTTGATCGGCTGCATCATCGCCGCCATCGCCTCGCTGCTGATCCTGCCCGACTGGGAAGGCCGGCGCCTGCATAAGGTGATGGCGCAGGTGATCGCGACCAGCACCGCCTATCTGGATGAGGTGCTTGGCCAGTACCGCAGCGGCATGCGCGACGACCTGCCCTACCGCATTGCCCGCCGCGACATGCACAACGCCGACGTCGCGCTGTCGGTGGCGCTGGCCAACATGCTGCGCGAGCCCGGTTACGCGCGTGGCAACCTGGATGCAGGTTTTCGTTTCCTTGGGCTGTCCAATACCTTGCTCGGCTATCTGTCGGCGCTGGGCGCACATCGCGCGCGGGCGGATGCAGTCAATGAGGATGCCCAGGTTGCAGATGGGCATCGGCAGCTGCAGCAGTCCCTGGCTGCATTGTCTGAAGCCTTGGCCAAGCGCCAGCCGGCGGAGCCGCAGGAAGACGAGATCGCACTGGCCGATGCGCTGGAGCAGATGCAGGATGAGATCGATGAAAAGTCGCGACTGGTGCGTACCCAGTTGGCCTTGATGCTGCGGCTGTTGCCGAAGCTGAGGGCAGCAGCGGAAGAGGCGATGCTGCCGGCGTAGTTGCTGTGGCTGTGGCAGTTGGCGTTGCTTCTACCCCCTCCCTTGCGCGGAGCGCAGGGGAGGGTTGGGGAGGGGGGCCGTTGATTTTGCGCTTTGCCTTTGCCACAAGGCATAGAACCCAGCCGCTCAGATCGCAGGCGATCCAAAAACGTCACCATCGCCAGCTTCGCGGCTTACGCCGCTCCTACAAGTGATTGGCTGCGGATCTAGCTGTGGCTGTGGCTGTGGCTGTGGCTGTTGCTATCCCTTCTCCCGCCTGCGGGGGAAGGTGCCCGAAGGGCGGATGGGGGGACGCTTTGGCTTTGGCTTTGGCTTTGGCTTTGGCGTCATGCCCCAACCACCCATCTACAGCCCAGTGCCCAGGTGATCCGCCAGCGAAACGATTGCCGGTTTCGCGGCTTACGCCGCTCCCACAAGTGCATGATGGTGCCGGCAATCCTTCAGCGGAATCATCATCGGCTTGGCGGCTTACGCCGCTCCCACATTCTTTGCGGCTTGCTTGCGGGCTGGCATGAAATACACCAACAGGCCGATCACTGCGAACACGCCGCCCAGCGCGCAGACGCCGTTCCAGCCATGCCGCGTCCACGCCATCGTGCTCAGTACCGAACCGCTGGCACCGCCGATGAAGTAGCAGGTCATGTAGGCCGAGGTGATGCGGCTGCGGGCGCTTTCATCCAACTGGTAGATCACGCTCTGGTTGTTGATGTGCACTGCTTGCACGGCGATATCCAGCAACAGCACGCCCACGATCAGTGCCGCCAGCGACACCGGCGCGAACGCCAGCAACAACCACGACAGCAGCATCATCAGCAGGCCACCCAGCGCCACCGCGCGGCCATGGCCGCGATCGGTCAGCCTGCCTGCGCTGCTGGCAGCCAACGCACCTGCCGCGCCAATCAAACCAAACAAACCGATGGTGGCAATCGAGTAACCATAAGCCGGGCCCGACAACAGGAAGGCCAGTGGCGTCCAGAACACACTGAAGCCGGCAAACAGCAGCCCGCCCAGCACGGAGCGCTGGCGCAGCAGCGGCTCATCGCGCAGCAAAGCCAGCACCGAACCGATCAGACGCGGATAGGAGAGCGTCGCGCTGGGTTGATGCGCCGGCAGCAGGCGTGCCAGCACCACCGCAAGCACAAGCAAGGCAACGCAGGCGACCCAATAGATCGTATGCCAGGAACCCAAGCCGGCCAGCACGCCGGAGGCGGTGCGCGCCAACAGGATGCCCAGCAGCAGGCCGGCCATGATGGTGCCGACCACCCGCCCGCGATGCTCCGGCTCGGCCAAGCCTGCCGCATGCGCCACGATCACCTGCGCCGCCACCGCACTGAGACCGGACAGCGCCGTGCCCACCAGCAACTGCACGAAGTGCGTCGCGGTGGCACTGATCGCCAGGCCCACCGCCGCCAACACGAACAGGGCGACGATCAGGCGCCGGCGCTCCACGCGGTCACCCAGCGGCACGATCAGCAGCAAGCCGGCGGCATAGGCCAGCTGCGCCGCCGTGACCACCCAGCCTGCCTCGTCGGCACCGATCCGGAAGGCCTCGGCCAGGATCTGCAACAAGGGCTGCGCGTAATAGTTGCCGGCCACGATCAGGCCAGTAGCCGCGGCCAGCAGCAGGACCTGCGGCTGACTCAAGGGACGGTGGTGGGACGGGGATGCAGGGGTTGTCATGGGAGAGGCCACGGGGGAACAGGGGCAAGTCTGGGCCTGCCCCATCAATGACGCCAATGTATTGTTTTCATCCCATCCATCTGTTTCAGTGATGGCATGTTCACCCTGCGCCAGCTCGAATTCGCCGTCGCCGTGGCCGAGGAAGGCGGCTTCACCGCCGCGGCCACCCGCTGCCATACCGTTCAATCGGCGTTGAGCCACCAGATCGCCCGGCTGGAAGATGCCTTCGGCTCGCGCCTGTTCGAGCGCAGCCACCGCCGGGTGCGGCCTACCGCCGCCGGCGAGGTGTTCCTGCACAACGCCCGGCTGACCCTGCAGGCGGCAGCGCGCCTGCAGGAGGAAATGGCACTGACGCTGGGCACGGTGCGTGGCCGCATCAATATCGGCCAGATCACCTCGCTCAATGTGGTCGACGTGCCGGCCTTGCTGGCTGCGTTCCGGGCAGCGCACCCGGCCGTCGAGGTCCACCTCAAAGCGGGCATGAGCGATGTGCTGCTGGCCGAACTGGAGCAGGGCAGCCTGGACGTGGCGCTGGTCGGCGTGGGCCCGCAGATCACCCTGCCGCCGCAGCACCGCCTGCTGCACGAGGAAGGCCTGTCACTGGTCATGCCCACCGATCATCCGCTGGTCAGTCACACCGCCATCCCGTTGCAGGCACTGCAAGGTCTGCCCTTGGCTGCCCTCGTACCCGGTGCCGGTGTGCGCCGGATGGTGGATGACGCCCTGCGCGAACGCGGCATCCAGGCGCAGCTGCAATACGAGGTCACCCACAGTGAACTGCAACAGCAGCTGGTCGCCGCCGGGCTGGCGGTAGCGGTGGTGCCGGACAGCATGGCTGCACGGATGCAGCGCACCGTGGTGCGTCCGCTGGTCGAGCCGTTCCGCTTCCGTACCTGTGCGGTGTGGCGAGCCGACCCAACCCCGGCCGCGCGCGCATTGCTCAGCCTTTTGCCTGCAGGCGAGGGCTGAGAAACCTCTGCACTGCACGCCCGGCTTGACCAAACCGATCATGCCGTTCTGCTAAGGTGCCGCGCAGCACCGAGGAGTCACGATGTCCGGCCACAACCAGTTCGCCCTGCTCAAGCAGCGCCGCTTCCTCCCGTTCTTCATCGTCCAGGCGCTGGGCGCGTTCAACGACAACATCTATCGCCAGGCGATCATCGGCCTGCTGTTCTATGTCGGTGTCAGCAGCGAAGAACGCACGCTGTACACCAACCTGGCACCGGCGCTGTTCATCCTGCCCTACTTCCTGTTCTCGGCACTTGCCGGGCAGATCGCCGAGAAACTGGAAAAACAGAAACTCATCGTCATCACCACCACCATGGAAATCGTGGTGATGTCGCTGGCCGCGGTCGGCTTCCTTACCCAGAACATGCCGGTGCTGCTGGTAGCGCTGTTCTGCACCGGCCTGCAATCAACCTTGTTCGGTCCGGTCAAATACTCGGTGCTGCCGTCCATCCTCAAGCCTGAGGAATTGACCGGCGGCAATGGCCTGGTGGAGATGGGCACCTCCATTTCCATCCTCACCGGCATGATCGCCGGCGGCATGATCTTCGCGCTGGCCGGTGCGTACGGCCCCATCGTCGCCGCGGTTGCCATCATTGCGCTTGCGCTGATCGGCAACATCACCGCACGCATGATTCCACGCGTGGACGCCGGTGCGCCTGAGCTGAAGATCAATTGGAACCCGATCAGCGAATCGCTGGCGGTGCTGCGCCTGGCCAAGAAGCAGAAGGCGGTACGCAACGCCATCCTCGGCGTGTCCTGGTTCTGGTTCTTCGGCACCGTGCTCACCTCGCAGCTGCCGACCTATGCGGTGGTGAACCTGGGCGGCGACGAGGTGCTGTACATCTTCGCGCTGGCGCTGTTCTCGCTGGGCACCGGCGTCGGCTCGCTGCTATGCGAAAAGCTGTCCGGGCGCATCGTCGAGATCGGCCTGGTGCCACTGGGCGCGTTCGGCATGAGCGCGTTCCTGCTGGACCTGTACTTCGCACGTACCGGCGTGGTCAGCGTCACCGGCTTGGATGTCGCCGGCTTCATCCAGCAGCCCGGCAGCTGGCGCATCATCATCGACCTGCTCGGCATCGGCCTGTTCACCGGCTTCTTCGTGGTCCCGCTGTTCGCGTTGATCCAGAGCCGCACTCCGAAATCGGAGATGTCGCGGGTGTTCGCCGCGCTCAACATCCAGAATTCCGGCTTCATCGTACTGGCGGCGGTGCTCGGCCTGATCACCCAGAGCGTGCTCAAGTGGAGCATCCCGCAGCTGTTCCTGGCGCTGGCCATCGCCAACATCGTGGTCGCGGTCTACATCTTCAGCATCGTGCCCGAGTTCCTGATGCGCTTCCTCAGCTGGCTGATGGTGCGCACCCTGTACCGGCTGCGGGTCAAGGGCGTGGAGGACAATGTTCCGGACGAAGGTGCAGCGCTGATCGTCTGCAACCACGTCAGCTACATGGATGCGCTGATCCTGTCGGCGGTGATCCCGCGTCCGGCGCGCTTCGTCATGTATTACCGGATCTTCAACGTGCCGGTGATGCGCTGGATCTTCAAGACCGCCAAGGCCATCCCTATCGCCAGCCCCAAGGAGGACGCTGCGCTGATGCAGCGCGCCTTCGACGAGGTGGATGCGGCGCTGGCCGAGGGCGAGCTGGTCTGCATCTTCCCCGAAGGCGCCTTGACCAAGGACGGCGAGATTGCAGCCTTCAAGTCCGGCGTGGAGAAGATCCTGGCCCGGCGCCCCGTGCCTGTCGTGCCGATGGCGCTGAAGGGCATGTGGTCCAGCATGTGGAGCCGCCGTGACAGCCGGCTGGGGCAGATGCGGGTGCCGCGCCGCTTCCGCGCGCACATCGAGGTGGTTGCCGGGATACCGGTGGATGGCGCCCAGACCGACGCCGCCCAGCTGGAAACTCTGGTCCGCAAGTTGCGTGGCGATGAGGCCTGAGTAGGAAAGAGCCCTTTCCAGAAATAGGACAAGTGGCTAGGCTAGCGTCCTATGTGTCTGCTGGGGACCGCAGCACAGCTCAGGAGCAAGGGGATATATGGACAACGCCACGCCATCATTGCCAGCCGCACCGCCTGCGCCGCCCTCGGCGCCGCAGCAGGTGCACCACTACTACCACCCGCAGAAGTCAGGTGGGATAGCGGCGCTGCTGGAAGTGCTGCCGGGGTTTTTCCAGGTTTTCGGCATTGGTCATCTGTACGCGGGCAACGTCGTCACCGGGCTGATCATCATGTTCGGCTACTGGGCGGTGGCCTTCGTCAACTTCCTGCTGTGCTTTGTCTTCATCGGTTTCATCACGTGGCCCCTATGCTGGATCGCCACAATGATCATCTCGCCGCTGACTGCGGCGAATGCCTGCAAGTCACGCTGATTTTTCAACAAGGAGTTTTACGTGAATACAAGCAGTCCCGCCGTATCCAACAACCTCGTCTGGGCAATCCTGTCCACCCTGTTCTGCTGCCTGCCGCTGGGCATCGTCTCCATCGTCCACGCAGCCAAGGTCAACGGCCTGCTGGCCGCTGGCGATGTCGCCGGTGCACGTGATGCCGCCGACAAGGCCAAGAAGTGGGCCATCTATGCGGCTGGTGCGGGCATCGTCGTCACCATCCTGTACATCGTGCTGGTCATGGTGCTCGGCCTCGGCGGCGCGATGAGCGGCGCTTCGAGCTACTGATGAATCCGACAGGCCGGCCGGATCCGGCCGGCCTGTTGTTGTCCTGACATGCAGTTCCCGCAACACCTGCTGCGTTACATGCCCTTGGCCGCGATTGCCGGTATCGGCGTGGGCGCTGCGGCGGTATTGAGCCGGATCGACCCCAATACGCCGGGCAATCCGCTGCCAACCTGCCCCTTCTATGCGCTGACCGGCCTGTGGTGTCCCGGCTGCGGCAGCACCCGTTGCCTGCACGCACTGGTCCACCTGGACCTGCCCCAGGCCATGGCAATGAACCCCCTGCTGATCGTCTCGATCGTGCCGGTGCTGGTGATGGCCCTGCATGGGGCAGGACTATGGCCAGCACGACTGCAATGGGCGGTACGCCTGTTCGCGCGACCGATCCCATGGCTGGTGGTGATCGTCTCCTATTGGCTGCTGCGCAACCTGCCCTGGTATCCGTTCAACCTGCTCGCGCCGGGCTGAAAAGCCGCCTCATGCGCCACGCAATCAGGTAGCCCGGGTTAAGCGCAACGCACCCGGGGCACTCCGCAGACAGCCTGAAACCTCACTGGACTCCCGGTCTCCGGGTGCGCTCACGCTTACCCGGGCTACAAAGGCCTGGCCGGCTCAGCCTACCCAGCCGGCGATCACCAGCAGCGCCAACAGCGCCATCCACAGCAATAGCGTGCGCCAGACCAGGCTCATCGCGTCGCGCAGCTCCGGGTAGCGCTCATCAACCGGCACCTGTCCGGCCAGCCGCGCTTCTTCGGCCTCTTCAACCAGCTCGGCACCCACGCTGGCACGTGCGGCCTCGGTCAGGAAGCCGAGCTGCAGCGCCCAGCGATTGCCTGCCGCACGGCGCCAGGCCGTGAACACGGTATCGAAATTGCCTACCAAGGCCATCGACAGCGTCATCAGCTGCGCCACCGGCCACTCCAGCACCGCCAGCAGCCAATCGCTGGATCGCCGCTCCTCGTCGGACAACTGCACGCCCTGCGGTCCCTGCGCGGTCTGCGCCAACAGGCGGTACAACACCACACCCAGCGGCCCCAGCAACAGGAACCAGAACAGCGGCGCAAACCAGCGCCGCAGGGCATTGAGCGTGGTCGCTTCGACCAGCCCCGGCGCATCCTCGCGCAGGCTGCCGCCGGCCGCCTGCAGCTTCGACACCGCAAGCTCGGCGGCAGCGCCGTCATCGGCATCGATCACCGCTTCGACATCACGGTCCAGGTCGCGCGGCCCCCAGCACAATGCCAGTACCACCACCCCGAACAACAGCGAGGGCAGGCCGAACAGTCGTCCAGCCAGCGCCCATTGCAGCAAGCCCACCAACAGCACGCAGGGCACGATCGCCAGCAGCACCGTGTAGCGTGCCGACGATTCACCCAGCTGCGCACGCAAGCCGCCCAGGCAGCCTCCGAACCAGCGCCAGTCGCGCAGGGCAGCCATCAGCGCGGGCGCCAGATGGCCCAGCACCAATGCTGCGATTACCGCTACCAAGGTTGTGAACATGCGGCTCCTCCGGCCTGCAATTGTAGGCCTTGCCGGCGCTGCCGGGCCGCACCCGCCAGCGCGCAGATCGCGCTCACCGAGGCTGGCTCTGGTACCACTGCTCGATCAGCGTGCGTGCAATCGACAGCCGTTGCGGCAGCAGGATGCCCTGCCCGTCATCGTCGGTATCGCGCTGCAGGGCCGCACCGACCTCATCGACGCTGAACCAGCGCGCGTCCTCAAGCTCGCCATCCACGGTCGGCACGTCATCGTGTGCACTGGCACGGAAGCCCACCATCAAGGCGCCCGGGAACGGCCATGGCTGGGTGCCCTGGTACTGGGCCTGGATCACCCGCACCCGCGCTTCCTCGAATACCTCGCGGGCAACGGTCTGCTCAAAGGTTTCGCCGGGCTCGACGAAACCGGCCAGCACCGAATAGCGGCGCGCGATCCAGCTGCTCTGCCGGCCCAACAGCAGCCGGCCATTGTTCTCGACGGCGACGATGACGGCCGGATCCACACGCGGATAGTGCTCGGTCCGGCATTGGTCGCAATGGCCGATGAAACCAAAACGGCCAAAGCGCACTGGCGAGCCGCAGACGCCACAGAAGCGGTTGCGCGAATGCCAGTACGACATGCCGCGCGCGTAGCAGAACACGTCGGCCACCTCGGCCGGCCAGTGCACCGCTGCCTGCCGCAGATCCATGCGCTGCGGTGCCTGTACGGTCAGCGTTGCCGCCTCGGCGGCAAACCAGGCGCGGCCCTCGCGCAGTCCAAGGAAGATCGCCACGCCCGGGCCACCGCCCAGCTCAAGACCATTGAACAGCGCAGGCCGCCCTTGATCATCGGCGAACGCGGTGCCATCGGCATCCAACACCAAGACCTGCGCGGTCGGCCACAAGGCCGCCAGTGCATCGGCATCGCCGCGCAAGGCATCGGAACGGTCCAGCGGCGCACCAGCAAAAGCGTGCCCGGCAAAACGGGATTCAGGATTCAGCATCCGCCAGAGCCTGACGACAAAGCGCCGCCATCGCAAGCGCAGCCAGCCGCAATGCGGCCGGATCTGTCTTAAACCGAGAAGCTGCTACCGCAGCCGCAGGTGGTGCGGGCATTGGGGTTGCGGATCACGAACTGCGCGCCGGTCAGGCTTTCGCTGTAATCCACCTCGGCGCCCATCAGGTACTGCAGGCTCAGCGGGTCGACCAGCAGGGTGACGCCCTCGGTGATGACAGCCAAGTCGTCCTCGGCACGGTTCTCATCGAACTCGAAGCCGTACTGGAAGCCGGAACAGCCGCCGCCCTGGATGTAGACACGCAGGGCGAGTGCAGCGTTGCCCTCGTCCTGGATCAGCTCACGCACCTTGGAGGCCGCCGCCGGGGTGAAATTCAGTGGACGGTCCAGGGACTGGTAATCAGGCGCCGGCTGAACGCCGGGCAGGGAAACTAGGGTGCTCATGGCGCTCAGGATGGGGGCGTGAAGCCCCTGTTTCAAGCCGCAGCGGCTTCAGCTTTCTTGGATTTCTCGTTGCCCTTGGCATCGGGCGCCGGCAACGCAGCCATCGCGGCGGTGTGCAGCAGGCGACCATTGAGCTGGGCACCGGCGCTCATTTCCACCACGGTGTAATGCACATTGCCGGTGACACGGGCGCTGGGGGTCAGCTCGATCCGCTCGCTGGCGTGGACGTCGCCTTCCATGGTGCCGCTGAGGACCACCACGGCGGCGCGTACTTCGCCTTCGATGCGGCCGTGCTCGGCCAGGGTCAGCATCGCCTTGGCGCCTTCCTCGGCGATCACCTTGCCGATGATGCGGCCCTCCACGTACAGGCTGCCGCTGAATACCACGTCGCCGCGGATTTCCACCTGCGAACCGATGAGGGCGTCTACCGACAGGTCGGTATCGTGCTTGGACTTGCTTTTGAACATGCTTATTCCCCTCTGCCGTTGCCGGCGAGTTTCCAATCGAATGTCTGGTTGGAGCCCCCCCCGGATCCGGACAGGGAGACTCGCACACGTTGCGGTGTGAAATCCCGGGGCAGCATCACGCTACCGTCCAGTTGTTGGAAATAACGGAAGGAATAATCCTGCCCCGGCGCCCCTTTGCGCTGATGTAGGTCATCCCAGCTGACGGTCGTCAGCTTTCCGTCCTTCACACCCTCGACCGAGAACCGCATCTGGCCCTGGCTGATCGCACCGCGATTGAGGTTCTGGGTCAGCACCACGCTGTAATGCCAGCTGCCGGCCGCTTCCGGGGCGAATTCGACCGAATGGGCGTTCAGGCCCTTGCGCTGGCTGGTGGAACCGACCAACCGTTCATAGAAGGCGACGTCGGCGCGCAGGCCAGCGATCTCTTCGTCGCGCTCGCCCAGCGAGGTCTGCACTTCGTTGTTGGCGGCGCGGCTGATCTTGTCCGAGGCCTCCAGCGTGGCCTGGCGCTGGCGCAGCTCTTCCAGCTGGCCGCGCTGCTGGCTGACCACTGCCTCGCTCTGCCGCAGCTTCTCGCGCAGGCCACCGGCATCGGGCGAGGCGTAGCGCGAGGCCAGCCAGCCGACCAGCAGCAGCGACAGCAGCCAGGCGCCGGCCAGCACGGCAATCGGCACCCAGCCTGGGCGCGTGCTCGCGCCGCCGCGCGGGGTGATCTGGAAACGTGAAGAAGGTCGGTGGGTCATGGCAGGCTCCAGTGTTCGCGGGAGGGCGACACCTGTGCTCCGTCTGAAACGACGGTCCAGTGTAAACGACAGCAATGCACACGCGCTTGCACGCTGGCAGCTGGCATTCACTGCAGGCATGCTCGATAGTTGCGATCCTGCTCACAGTACCCCGGCCGGACTCCCCCATGACCGAAGCCCATGTATTCGTCATCGGCATCTTGCTGGCCTGGCTGGCCGGCATCCGTGTCTACCTGACCGTGTTCGGCGTCGGCATGGCCGGGCTGATGGGCTGGGTGGACCTGCCCCCCGCGCTGCAGGCCACCGAGTCCTGGTGGGTGCTGGGCACCTCCGGCGCCCTGGCCATAGCCGAGTTCTTCGCCGACAAGATCCCGGGCGTGGATTCGATCTGGGATCTGTTGCAGACCCTGGCTCGGGTCCCGGCTGGCGCCTTCCTCGCCGCCGCCGCGCTGTCCCCGAGCGGTGAATTGAGCACTGGCGCCTTGGCTGCAGGCGCCGGTATCGCGCTGACCAGTCACGGCCTGAAGGCTGGCACACGCGCCCTGCTCAACACCTCACCAGAACCCGCCAGCAACTGGGTGGCCTCATTTGCCGAGGACAGCGTGGTGATCGGCGCATTGGCGCTGGCACTGGCGCATCCATGGCTGGCGCTTATCTTCGTACTCAGCGCCAGCATCATCGGCGCCCTCGCCGTATGGTTGGTGTGGCGCATGCTGTGGCGTGGGCTCAAACGCCTGCTCGGCACTACCGGCACCGACATCAACGCGCCAGCATCGGCAACGTCATCGCCCGGCGATCGCTCGCTGCCGCCCGCCCCCTGAACCATAATTCACTGATGGCCAGCACCGACACTCCAAACGCACCTGCCCGCCCGCTACGCGCGGAAACCCCACCGGCCGATTACTGGCAGCGCTGGAGCGTGCGCAATGCGCCGCCCACCGAAGCGGTGCAGGCACAGCTCAAGGCCGACGCCGACAGCGGCGCGACCGCCATGGCCAGTGATGTCGGCGATGACACGCCGTACCGGGTGCTGATCGTCGAGGACAACCGCTCGCAGGCCCTGTTCGCCCAGAGCGTGCTGCACGGCGCAGGCATGCAGGCCTTCGTGCAGATGGAAGTGGAAGGCGTGCAGCAGGCCATAAGCGAACACCGCCCCGACCTGATCCTGATGGATCTGCACATGCCGGGGCTCGACGGCATGCGGCTGACCGCGATGATCCGCCAGCAGCCGCACCAGCAGCTGCTGCCGATCGTGTTCCTGACCGGCGAAGCCGACCCGGACCGCCAGTTCGAAGTACTCGACTGCGGCGCCGATGACGTGCTGGTCAAGCCGATCCGCCCGCGCCACCTGGTCGCGGCGGTCGCCAACCGCATCCGTCGCAATCGCATGCAGGGCCCGGGCAAGGCCGAGGCCGGCCCGTTGATGAACAACCCCGAGACCGGCCTGCCGACCCGCCACAACGTGCTGCAGCAGCTGCGCACCGCCATCGTCGAGCGGCAGCCGGCTGGTTTGATGTTCATCGAGATCGCCAGCGCCCTGGGCCTGCGCGAACGCTACGGCTACGCCAGCTACGAGCGCCTGATGGTGCAGGCCGGCCAGCGCCTGGCCGAAAACCTGCGCCCGCACCAGCTGGCACGCCTCAACGACAACAGTTTCCTGCTGCTCAGCCGCGGCATCGAGGAAGCCGCCGTGCCGGCCTTGGCGCAGCAGGTGCGTGACGGTCTGTCCGCGCAGCCGTTTGCGCCGCGCGAGGACGAATCGGTGTTCCTGCGCTGCGTGGTCGGCTACGCCACCCTGTCGCAGGACCTCAACGATGCCGATACCGCACTGGAAGCGGTGGAGCGCACCGCCCTGCAGGCGCGCCTGAGCACCACCGGCGTTGCCGCCTACGAGAGCGACGACGTCGCCATCAACAACGAACACCTGGCCCTGCTCGATGGCCAGATCGAACTGGCCTACCAGCCCATCGTCGCCGTCGCCGGCGGCGATACCGCGCAGTACCAGCTGCTGCTGCGGCTGCGCCAGAGCAATGGCGCACTGCTGTCAGCCGGCCAGGTGATTCCCGCCGCCGAAGCGGCCGGGCGCATCGCCGACCTTGACCAGCAGGTGGTCGAACACGCGCTGGGGCTGCTGCACCTGTACCAGTTCGCGCAGCCGCCGATGCGCCTTTTCATCTCGCAATCAATGCGCACGCTGTCGCGCAGTGCCTATGCGGAATGGCTGCTCAATGCAATGCGGGAACGCGAGGTGGCAGGCAACGGCCTGGTCATCGACGTGCGCCTGTCCGATGCACTGGTGCATGCGGTGAGCCTGCAGCAGTTCTGCGCACAGCTGATGCCGGCCGGCGTGCAGTTCTGCCTGAGCCAGTTCGAGCCCGGCGCCGAGGCCAATGCCTTGCTGACCCAATTGCCGCTGAGCTTCGTGCGCATGGCCGCCCGCTACGCCGAAAGCCATACCAACCAGAAGCTGCGCGACGAACTGCGCGGCGCGATTGATCTTGCCCACCGCGCCAACCTGCAGATCATCGGCCAGCAGATCGAGGATCCGCAGGCCGCCGCCGCCATGTGGATGGGCGGCATCGACTTCATCCAGGGCAACGTGGTGCAGCGCGCGGGCAGCGAACTCAACTTCGACTTCCAGAACGCGGTGCTGTGAGCATGGCTGCATCGGCGGCTACGCGCGGTTGGGCGCTGCTTGCGGCAGGCTGCGCCGCAGCCAGCTGCGCAGGCAGCTTTGTGCCGGCAGTACCCGCCATTGCCACCAGCGCCAGCGCTGGCGCCGCCGCGATCGCCGCGTTGCTGGCGGCGATCAGTGCCGGCCGGCAGATGCGCCTGGCGCACGCCATGCAGCTGCAGATCGAAGAAGGCGTGCTGGAGAACAAGCGCCTGCTGGTTGCTGCACAGGACCACAAGACGCTGGAACAGGCCTTGCTGCAGGCAAAGCAGGCCGCCGAAGCCGCCACCCTCGCCAAGGGCGAGTTCCTGGCCACGATGAGCCATGAAATCCGCACACCGCTCAACGGCATCCTGCCGATGCTGGAGCTGGTCGCGCAGGGCCCGCTGAGCCTGGAACAGCGCAACATGCTGGACACTGCGACCGACAGTTCGCGGCAGCTGTTCCGCATCGTCGACGACATCCTCGACTACTCCAAGCTGGAAGCGAACCGGCTGGAGCTGGAAATCACCACCTTCAACCTGCGCGAAACCCTGGACGGCATGATGCGGCTGATGCAGCGCGCGGCCGAACACAAAGGCCTGCGCCTGTCCCTGCTGATCGACCCGGCCGTGCGCCTGTCGGTGCGCGGTGATCCGGTGCGGCTGCGCCAGGTGCTGGGCAACCTGCTGGTCAACGCGATCAAGTTCACCGAGCGCGGCGAGATCAACATCCACGTCAAGCGCCTGGGCGAGACCGCTGCACAGCACCTGCTGCGTTTCGAAGTTCGCGACACCGGCATCGGCCTGGATGCCGGCCAGGCGCAGCGCCTGTTCAATGCCTTCACCCAGGCCGACGCGTCCACCACCCGCCTGTATGGCGGCACCGGTCTGGGCCTGGCCATCTGCAAGCGCATCATCGACCTGATGCAGGGCAGCATCGGCGTGCAGTCCGAGCCGCTGCGTGGCTCGGTGTTCTGGTTCGAGATTCCGCTGCTGAAGGTCATCGGCGACCTGCGCCAATCCGAACACATGCGCAGCCGCCAGGTGTTGCTGGTTACCCCGGAGCCACGCCTGCGCCAACGGCTGCAGTTGGTGCTGCCGAACTGGGGCTATCAGCCGGTGGTCGCCAACAACCTGCAGGAGGCGCTGGAACGCCTGCGCCAACCCAGCATCTCCGGTGCCTTCCATGCGGTGATCGGCGACCTGGAACCGCTGCGCAACAGTGCGCCGGCGCTGCAGCGCGCCCTTGAACGCATGGATGACAAGCGCCCGCGCCTGCTGTGGCTGTACGGCGACGCGCCGATCGCCGACGTGCTGCGCGACGGCGCTACCCTGCTGCCGCGGCAGCTGCCCGACACCCAGCTGCGCAATGCGCTGGCCGAGCCCGTGCAGGTAGCACCGAGCCCAGACCCGACGCTGGCGCTGTGGGGCGAAAATGCGCCGGTTGCGGTCACAACAGCCGCGCCTGCACGCAGCACCGCACCGGCAGGCGCATTCGCCGACACTGCCGATACTGCCGTGGCCACCGCTGTTGCCGTTGCACCTGCAGCAGCACGCACAACGGCCAGCCCGGCCAGCGGCGCGGAACTGGCAGGCATGCAGGTACTGCTGGTCGAGGACAACTCGGTCAACCTGATGGTCGCGCAGAAGCTGCTCAAGATATTAGGCTGCGAGGTCGACACCGCGGTGAACGGCGCCATCGCCATCGACAAGATGCACGCCAAGCGCTACGACGCGGTGTTGATGGACTGCCAGATGCCGGTACTGGATGGTTTTGCCGCCACCGGCCGCTGGCGCGAACACGAAGCCAGCACTGCCGCCGATACCCGGCTGCCGATCATCGCCATCACCGCCAACGCCATGGCTGGCGACCGCCAGCGCTGCCTGGACAGCGGCATGGACGAATACCTGTCCAAACCCATCTCCCGCCCGCAACTCCTGAGCTGCCTGCTGGCCTTCAAGCCCGCGTCAGCCGCAACTACCGATCTGGTTAACAGCATGCCCACCACCGACCTCTCCGCCAATGCACTGGCTGCCGCCTCCACCGCACACACCGACGGCATCACCGCCTCGGTACTGGAGCGCAGCGTATTGGACGAACTGTTCGAGATCGCCGGTGAGGAGATCAGCGCCATCATCAGCGTGTTCCTGGAAGAAACCCCGCAGCTGGTGCGGGATCTGCAGGAAGCAGCGGTGATGCCCGATCTGCAGCGACTGGGCCAACTTGCGCACAGCCTGAAATCTTCCAGCGCGAATGTCGGTGTACTGGCCCTGTCCGAGGCCGCGCGCCGGCTTGAGCACGGCGCGCGCAATGGCACGCTGGAGCGGCCGACGGTGATGGTGGCACTGATCGTGGCCGAGTTCGGCCGTGCGCGCGTGGCGCTGACCGACTACCTGGCCAATCAGCTCGGCCAGGCGCCGGCACCTCACTGATCCGGCTGGCGCCGGATCAGTCTTCGAGCTTGCTGAGCAGGTAGTTCGGCTCGCCGATGCGCTCGATCAGATCAAGCTGGGTTTCCAGCCAATCGATGTGCTCTTCCTCGGAATCGAGGATCTTCACGAACAGCTCGCGGCTGACGTAATCGCTGATCGATTCGGCGTAGGCAACCGCATCGCGCAGCACCGCCGCCGCTTCGCTCTCCAGCGCCAGATCGCACTTGAGGATCTCGGTGGGGTTTTCGCCGATGCGCAGCTTGCCCAGCGCCTGGAAATTGGGCAGGCCTTCAAGGAACAGGATGCGATCAGAAAGCACGTCCGCGTGCTTCATCTCGTCGATCGACTCTTTGTATTCGTGTTCGGCCAGCTCGTTCAAGCCCCAGTTCTTCAGCATCTTGGCGTGCAGGAAGTACTGGTTGATGGCGGTCAGCTCGTTGTAGAGGACCTTGTTGAGAAATTCGATGACCTTGGCGTCGCCTTTCATGGCGCTGACTCCGACTAGGGGAACGAGCGCACTTTACCGGTTGCCGGCAGACAATGAAGGAACGCGAATCGTGATCATTAGCCACCGCCGTTGGCGGTGGCAGCAAGGCCTGCTCAGGCTGCCCGTAGCAAGGGCAGCGGCAGCTCGCGGGTAGCGCGGGCCTGCTCCAGCAGGCCGGCGGCCATGTCCAGGCAGGAGCCGCAGTTGGAGCCGCAGCCGGTACGCATGGTCAGCTCGGACACCGTGTCACATCCGGCAAGCGCGGCTTCACGGATCTGGTGATCGGTAACTCCATTGCAGATGCAAACGTACACGGCTTGACGCCCCTGAACCCGGCACGTAGCGGCCGTGTCAGCATTCAATCGCAAATGCGAATGGTTGTCAATTTCGGACGTTAATCATTATTAATCTTCTTCCCGCGCCAGGTTCCCGGGCGCCGCGGACGCTTGCGCGGGCGGTCGTGGCCAGCACTGCTGCCAGGCATCCACGCCTCCTGTGCGGACGCAGGCATCGCCTGCACGCCCTGGCCAGCTATACCCCGCGCCAACGGCGCCAAATGCCGCAAGGCGCGTGCGTAAACGCCGCGCTTGAAGATCACCACATGCTCCACCGGGTACCAGAAATCCACCCAGCGCCAGTGATCGAACTCCGGCGTGTCGGTTTCATCCAGACGTACATGCGCCTCGTCGCCGGTCAGCCGCAGCAGGAACCAGACCTGCTTCTGGCCGATGCAGACCTGCTTCTCGGTATGGCGGATGGCCCGCGTGGGCAGGCGGTAGCGAAGCCAACCGGGGGTCGCTCCCAGGACTTCGACGTGTTCAGGCAGCAGGCCGGTTTCTTCCTGCAATTCGCGATACATGGCCTCGACCGGGGTTTCGTCGGTGTTCATGCCACCTTGCGGGAACTGCCAGCCATCCCGGCGCACACGTCGTGCCCAGAACACCTGCCCGTCTTCCCGCATCAGCACTATGCCGACGTTCGGTCGATAGCCGTCCGGATCGATCACGATGCGGACTCCTAAAATTTCTACTGTCGAGGACTCTGCCATGGCTGCTGTCATGCCACAAGCAGAGAAAAACCTGTTGACAATGTGGCGCAACACCACCAGAATTACCGGCTCCCAAGGCTATGTAGCTCAGCCGGTTAGAGCACAGCACTCATAATGCTGGGGTCGGTGGTTCGAGTCCACCCATAGCCACCATGGGACGCAGGTTTTGCCTGCACTACAGCCCCGTCGCCAAGCGGTAAGGCATCTGACTCTGACTCAGACATTCGGAGGTTCGAATCCTTCCGGGGCTGCCAAACACAAAAGGCCTGATCGAAAGATCAGGCCTTTTTCTATTCCATCCCGCCACAGCCAGGACAACCAATAGGCCGGATGTGCGATAATCTTCACGCACCATAGCCCCGTCGCCAAGCGGTAAGGCATCTGACTCTGACTCAGACATTCGGAGGTTCGAATCCTTCCGGGGCTGCCATTTATAAAAGGCCAGATCGAAAGATCTGGTCTTTTTTGTGTCTGGCATTCTGGATTCCGGGCTTGGGCCTGGGATGAGCAGAGCAAAGGCCCAAGAGCCAAAGCCCCCCCCCAACCCTCCCCTGCGCTACGCGCAAGGGAGGGGACAAGTGCCGCACTTCCCGCGCCGGATGCGCATCGGGCGCAGCCATCCACCCCCTCCCTTGCGCGCCGCGCAGGGGAGGGTTGGGGAGGGGTGCTTTGGCTTTGGCTTTGGCTTTGGCTTTGGCTTTGGCTTTGGCTTTGGCTTTGGCTTTGGCTTTGGCTTTGGCTTTGGCTCTGGCTTTGGCCGTAGCCCTGGCTTTGACCCTGGCTTTGGCGAATCACCAATTCCGAATCACCAACCCCCAACTCCAACCCCAGAAACGACAAAAGCCCGGCCGGAGCCGGGCTTTTGCTTTCCCAGTGGGATTCCGAAGAATCCCACCCCGAAGCGATTAACGCTTGGAGAACTGGGTGGCGCGACGTGCCTTGTGCAGGCCGACCTTCTTACGCTCGACTTCACGGGCGTCACGGGTCATGAAGCCAGCCTTGCGCAGCTCGGACTTCAGGGTTTCGTCGTATTCGACCAGCGCACGGGCGATGCCCAGACGGATCGCACCGGCCTGGCCGGTGGTGCCGCCACCAGCAGCAGTGACAAGAATGTCAAAGCTTTCGGTGTTCTGGGTCAGTTCCAGCGGCTGACGCACGATCATGCGTGCGGTCTCACGGCCAAAGAACTCGTCCAGCGGACGGCCATTGACGGTGATCTTGCCAGTGCCCTTGCGCAGGAACACGCGGGCGGTCGAGGACTTGCGGCGGCCAGTGCCGTAGTTTTGAGTGATAGCCATGATTAGATATCCAGAACCTGCGGCTGCTGTGCTGCGTGCGGATGCTCAGTGCCTGCATAGACCTTGAGCTTGCGGTACATCTGACGACCCAGCGGGCCCTTCGGCAGCATGCCCTTCACGGCGGTCTCAATGACGCGCTCCGGGTGACGCTCAAGCGCCTGCTCCAGGGTTTCGGTCTTCAGGTTACCGATGTAACCGGTGAAGCGATGGTACTTCTTGTCCTTCAGCTTCTTGCCGGTAACAGCAATCTTGTCGGCATTGATGACGACCAGGTAATCACCGGTGTCAACATGCGGGGTGTAAACCGGCTTGTGCTTGCCACGCAGGCGGCGAGCCAGCTCGGTGGAAAGACGACCCAGCGTCTTGCCGGCGGCGTCAACGAGGTACCAGTCGCGCTGGACGGTCTCGTTCTTTGCAGTGAAAGTGCTCATAAAGAACTCAGGTAGGTCGGGCTGGTTGCGGCGAGATGAACCACCGGAACTTTGCCACGCGTTGTGAAGGTGAAACAGAAGAGGCGGGATTGTACTGGCCGTACGGCCCCGGCGCAACCCGACGGCTGAACGGGCACCCTGCTCCGGCCTTGGCAGCTTCGCAGCCAGCGGCGAGAATCGGGCATACCCCACTGCACTGCCCGCCATGATCACCGCCCGCGTACATACGCCGCTGGACCACCTGCTGACCGAAGCCCAACGCGCCCTGGATACGGTGTTCGGCAATCCGCCGGCCGCCCGCCCCAACCCGGCCGGTGACACACCCGAGGTGGTCCTGGAGCCAGCCGAAGTCCGCCACGCGGCCGGGCTGATGCGCATCAACCACGTCGGCGAGGTCTGTGCGCAGGGCCTGTACTTCGGCCAGGCCGCGGTCGCGCGTGACCCGGCCACGCGCGCGCACCTGCTCGACGCCGCGCAGGAAGAGACCGATCACCTGAGCTGGTGCGCGGACCGCCTGCGCGAACTGGACAGCCGCCCCAGCCTGTTCAACCCGCTCTGGTACGCCGGCAGCTACACCATCGGCACCCTGGCCGGCCTGCGCGGTGACGGCTGGAACCTGGGCTTCGTGGTGGAGACCGAGCGCCAGGTGGAAGCACACCTGGATGAGCACTTGGAGACCTTGCCGCCCGCCGACCAGCGCAGCCGCGAGATCCTCAAGGTGATGAAGCTCGACGAAGCACGCCACGCCGAGCACGCCGAACATGCTGGCGCGCGCAAGCTGCCGTTCCCGATCCCATCGGTAATGGCGCTCGCGTCCAAGGCAATGAAGGCCGTGGCCTACCGGATGTAACACCCCTTCCGTAGAGCCGAGCCATGCTCGGCCGGGGCGCGCTTCACCTGTAGTGCCGAGCCATGCTCGGCTGGGGAACGCTTCACCTGTAGTGCCGAGCCATGCTCGGCTAGGGAATGCTTCACTTGTAGAGCCGAGCCATGCTCGGCTGGGGCATTACCGGTAGAGCCCCTGCCGAGCATGGCTCGCCACTACCTTGGCTACCTCAGCTGACCAGCTTCAGGCCAATCACGCCGGTCACGATCAGGCCGATGCACAGCAGGCGTGGCCAACTGGCGCTGTCGCCGAACATGACCAGCCCGGCAATCGCCACGCCAACGGCGCCGATTCCGGTCCAGATCGCATAGCCGGTACCGACCGGAATGGTGCGCAGCGCCTGGGTCAGCAGCCACAGGCTGATGCCGGCAAACACCACGGTGAACACGCTCGGCCAGAGCCGGGTAAAGCCTTCGCTGAACTTCAGGCCCAGCGCGAATCCAATCTCGAACAGGCCCGCAAGCAGCAGGTAAATCCAGGGCATCGCAATTTCCTCAACAAAAAAGACAGCGGCCCGGTGATTTCGCACCGAGCCGCCGTCGACAAACGTCTGCATTGCTGCAGGGCGGGCCGTCCCGCCTGTTTTTGCGCAGATCGGCATGCCGACCTGCGCGGTTTTACTTACTCGGCCAGGTTGCGGCCGTGGAACAGCTCTTCGATCTCGCGGCGCAGCAGCGCCTCGATCTTCATGCGTTCCTTGAACGACAGGTTCTTGGCCTTCTCTTCGAACAGGTACTGGTCCAGGTCGAAGTCCTTCAGGTGCATCTTGGTGTGGAAGATGTTTTCCTGATAGACATTGACGTCGAACATCTCGTAACGCGACTTGATGTTCTTGGCCAGGAAGTTCTGGATCGAATTGATCTTGTGGTCGATGTAGTGCTTCTTGCCCTTGATGTCACGGGTGAAGCCACGCACGCGGTAATCCATGATCACGATGTCTGATTCCAGACTCTCGATCAGGTAGTTCAGCGCCTTCAACGGCGAGATCACACCGCAGGTTGCCACGTCGATATCGGCGCGGAAGGTAGCGATGCCTTCCTGCGGATGCGTTTCCGGATAGGTGTGCACGGTGATGTGCGACTTGTCCATATGCGCAACCACGGCGTCGGAGATCAACTCCTTGCCGGCCTGCTTCTTGTCGATCACCGGCTCCTCGGAAATGAGAATTGTGACCGAGGCACCCTGGGGGTCGTAATCCTGACGCGCAATGTTCAGGATGTTCGCACCGATGATCTCTGCGACATCGGTGAGGATCTGCGTGAGTCGATCGGCGTTGTATTCCTCGTCGATGTACTCGATATAACGCTGGCGCTCCTCTTCGGTACGCGCATAGCAGACGTCATAAATGTTGAAGCTCAAGGCCTTGGTGAGGTTGTTGAATCCTTGCAACCTCAGGCGAGGCAACGGCTTGACCACGGCGGTCGATCCTGTAGATGGTGGGAAAGGAGGAAGTATGGGGCAAAGTGGGTCGCTGTGATACTTGCACCGTCACGCCCGTTTGCCCCTTATGCTCGGCCTCGTTAAGCTTGCTCATTAAGCAAGTTCATCCAAACTGTGAACGCCATCATGAGCCCAGGTAACGCCAACACCGTGTCAAACGTGCGTCTTGCCTCCAGCCCGCTGGCGCTGGATATCGCTACCATCGACCGATTCCTGGCCCACAGCCACCGCCGCCGGTACCCGGCGCGGACCGACGTGTTCCGCCCTGGCGACCCTGCCGGGACGATGTATTACGTGATCAGCGGCTCGGTCAGCATCATTGCCGAGGAAGACGACGACCGGGAACTGGTGCTGGGCTACTTCGGCGCAGGCGAGTTTGTCGGCGAAATGGGCCTATTCATCGAATCGGACAAGCGCGAAGTCATCCTCCGCACCCGCACCCCCTGCGAGCTGGCCGAGATCAGCTACGAGCGCCTGCACCAGCTGTTCCTGGGCCCGCTGTCAGTGGATGCGCCCAAGCTGCTGTACGCCATCGGCTCGCAGATCTCCCGGCGCCTGCTGCACACCAGCCGCAAGGCCAGCCGCTTGGCCTTCCTGGACGTGACCGACCGCATCATCCGCACCTTGCACGATCTGTCCAAGGAACCGGAGTCGATGAGCCACCCGCAGGGCACCCAGCTGCGCGTTTCCCGCCAGGAAATCGCCCGACTGGTGGGCTGCTCGCGGGAAATGGCCGGCCGCGTGCTGAAGAAGCTGCAGGCCGATGGCCTGCTGCATGCCCGCGGCAAGACCGTGGTGCTTTACGGGACGCGGTAGCACCCGCTCAGCGGGTGTTACCCCCATGGTTTGCGGAGCAAACCATGGGCCCCGGCTTATCAGCTCCCAAATCCCCGCGCCTGTCGGCGCGCCCCCTTTACCAAAGGGGGCTATCTGGCTTGATTTACCTCGGGAAAGCCCGCTGCCTGCGATCTGGTAGCCCGGGTAAGCGGCGCGCACCCGGGGCTTTTCGCGCGTTGGTGGCCACGCCCTCAGGCGCCCCCAGCAGAGTGATGTTTATCGACGTCCCGGGTGCGCTGCGCTTACCCGGGCTACGGTGTTGAAGTGTGATGTCTGTCGGGGCCAGAAATCTCATTCGCCATTGCGAATTCCTGGTCCACGTCGTGCTCGATGCCAGGCCAGATCGCCATTCCGCGCCCCCCCCCGCGAGCAACCATATCGCCGACATAACGGCGAATTAGCGACCGTTCGGCGCTGATATTGGTCAGGATTCAACCTAAACCATTACTTTCCGATGTAGCTTTCCTTGACCTGCCCTGCCCCGGCCCGCAGGCTTGGCGGATGGAATTTGGCAACGAATTTTATTGGTTCATCCTGATCGGCCTCGGCGCGCAGCTGGTGGACGGCGCACTGGGCATGGCGTTCGGGCTGATTTCATCCTCGGTGCTGCTGAGCATGGGACTGCCACCGGCGGCGGTCAGCGCCAGCATCCATACCGCCGAAGTGTTCACCACCGGCGCCTCCGGGGTCTCGCACCTGGCGGCCGGCAATGTCGACAAGCGCCTGTTCTTTCGGCTGGCGATACCCGGTGCCGTCGGCGGTGCCATCGGCGCCTATGTGCTGACCCAGCTGCCCGGCGACGTGGTGCGCCCCTTCATCTACCTCTACCTGCTGGTACTGGCGATCTTCATCCTGGCTCGGGCGGCCGGCAAGTTCATGGCCAAGCAGGAAGTGAAGCGGGTGCCGGTGCTGGGCTTCTTCGCCGGCCTGCTGGACGCCACCGGCGGCGGTGGCTGGGGGCCGGTGGCCACCTCCACCCTGCTGGCCCGTGGCGGCCAGGCGCGCACCACGATCGGCTCGGTAAACGCGGCCGAGTTCGTGGTCACCCTGTCGATCTCGGCAACCTTCCTGCTGTCGATGGGCCTGCAGCACCTGTCCATCGTCGCCGGCCTGCTGGTCGGCGGGATGATGGCCGCGCCGGTAGCGGCACTGCTGGTCAAGCGGGTCAAGGAACGCTGGGTACTGATCGCCGTCGGCGTGCTGGTGCTGTCGATCAGCCTGTTCCAGATTGGAATGGCGGTGGTGAAGCTGCGCGGGGCTTGAGCCGCGTGAGGCGATGTTGCTCTTAATAGCCCCTCTCCCGTTTACGGGAGAGGGGTTGGGGTGAGGGCGGCTTTTGCCTTAAAGCCCTACAAGCCCCCTCATCCGCCCTCCGGGCACCTTCTCCCGCTTGCGGGAGAAGGGATGCTGGCTCCGGCTAGATTACTGCCGCAGCGGCTTGCCGCCGCGGCCCGGGCAGCCCCAGTTGAGGATCGGGGTGCCGGCCGGCAGTACCTTGCCGAAGTATTCAACGCGCGAATGCTTGGGGTTCACTACCACCGGCGCCTTGGCGGCCTTGAGCAGCGGCAGGTCGGCGGTGCTGTCGGAGTAGGCGATGGCGATGTCGCCATAGCCGCGCTCGCGCAGCATGCGCATCTTTTCTTCGTTGTGGCAGTGGCGGGTGGCGCCCATCGCGCCCAGTCGCGGACCCACCTCGCTGCCGATCACCGGCACGCCCTGCTCGGCCACGAAGGCGAGGATGGCGCGGGCCAGCTCCGGCGGTGCGCCGGTGGCCACGATCACCCGGTCGCCGGCACGGCGGTGCGCGGCGAATACCTGCAGGGCGTGTGGCAACAGGTGCTGGCGGATCTCGTCCTCGTGCTTGAGCACGTACTGGTCGATCACCTTGTTGAACTCACGTGCCTGGTGCAGGCCGAAGGTGGCGATCCAGACGTAGCCTGAGATGCCGAAGCGGCGCGTCGGCAGCATCGCCACCAGCGGCCCCAGCAGCGGCGTGGCGAGGATGGCCACCAGCAGGCGCAGCGGATTGCGCTTGATCAGCCAGGCGAACAGGTGGCTGCCGGAATCGCCGTCGTACAGGGTGTGATCGAAGTCGAAGACGACCAGTTGCGCGTCGTCACGCGGGTTCGGGTAGGGATCAGTCATGCCGGGAAGAATAGCTGACGCAGACCCTCGCCCGGCTCTTCCACGCGCATGAAGGTCTCGCCTACCAGGAAGGCATTGACCCCGGCACTGCGCATCAGGGCCACGTCAGCCGGACCCATGATGCCGCTTTCGGTGACCAGCAGGCGGTCGCGCGGCACCGCATCCTTCATCGACAGCGTGTTTTCCAGCGACACCTCGAAGGTGCGCAGGTTGCGGTTGTTGATGCCGACCAGCGGCACCGGCACCTGGATGGCACGTTCCAGCTCGTCGATGTCATGCACTTCGACCAGCACGTCCATGCCCAGCTGCATCGCTAGGTCGGACAGCTCGGCCAGCTGGCGGTCATCCAGCGCCGACACGATCAGCAGGATGCAGTCAGCGCCCAGCACACGCGCTTCGACCACCTGGTAGGGGTCGATGACGAAGTCCTTGCGCAGCACCGGCAGCGTGCAGGCTTCGCGGGCCTGCTGCAGGTAGGCATCCGCGCCCTGGAAGAAGTCCACATCGGTCAGCACCGACAGGCAGCTGGCGCCGCCGAACTCATAGCTCACCGCGATATCTGCCGGGTGGAAATCCGGGCGGATCACGCCCTTGGAGGGGCTGGCCTTCTTGACCTCGGCAATCACCGCCGGGTCGCCATTGGCAATCGCCGCGTTCAGCGCATTGGCAAAGCCGCGTACCGGCGAGGCATCGGCCAGGCGCGCCTTCAACTCGGCCAGCGGCACGCGGGCGCTGCGCTCGGCTACCTCCTGCACTTTGCGGGCGAGGATGGTGTTGAGGATGTCGCTCATGGATCTGCTTCCTGGAAGACGGGCGTTGCTGACGCAGGTGATTGGGGGATTATCAGGGATTGCCGGCCAGCACGCGGCTGGCATCGACGTACTGCTGCATGCGCGCGCGTGCGCTGCCATCGGCGATCACCGCGCGGGCGCGGGCCAGACCATCGGCAATGCTGTCGGCGACACCGGCCACATACAGCGCGGCACCGGCATTGAGCGCGACGATATCGTTGGCCGGCCCCGACTGGTTATCCAGCACCGCGCGCAGCATGGCGATGGACTCCGCCGGATTCTCCACCTTGAGGTTGCGGCTGGCGGACATGGCGATACCGAAATCTTCCGGATGAATCTCATACTCGCGCACCTTGCCGTCGCGCAGCTCGCCAACCAGGGTGCCAGCGCCCAGCGAGATCTCATCCATGTTGTCGCGGCCCCACACCACCAGCGCACGCTCAGCGCCCAGCTCGCGCAGTACGCGTGCCTGGATGCCGACCAGATCCGGATGGAACACGCCCATCAGGATATTGGTGGCGCCAACCGGATTGGTCAGCGGGCCGAGGATGTTGAAGATGGTGCGCACGCCCATCTCGCGGCGTACCGGCGCAACCACCTTCATTGCCGGGTGGTGCATGGGCGCGAACATGAAACCGATGCCGGTCTGCTCGATGGCTTGTGCCACCTGCTCGGGCTGCAGCTCGATCACCGCGCCCAGCGCTTCCACCGCATCGGCACTGCCGGACTTCGACGACACGCTTCGGTTGCCATGCTTTGCGACCTTGGCACCAGCAGCAGCGACCACGAACATGGAGCAGGTGGAGATGTTGAAGGTATGCGAGCCATCGCCGCCGGTGCCGACGATGTCGACCAGATGGGTCTTGTCGGCAACCTGCACCGGGCGCGCGAACTCGCGCATCACCGTGGCGGCACCGGCGATTTCGCCAACGGTTTCCTTCTTCACGCGAAGGCCGGTGAGGATGGCGGCGGTCATGGTCGGCGAGATTTCGCCACGCATGATCTGCCGCATCAGGTCGACCATCTCGTCGAAGAAGATCTCGCGGTGCTCGATGGTGCGTTGCAGGGCTTCCTGCGCGGTGATGGTCATGACAACTCCAGAATCAGGAAATAACGATGTAGTCGCTTTGGCTGTGGATGCCGGCGTGTGCGCCACGTAGCAACTGCACGTGCAGGCCACCGATCGGCCCGACCGGCAGGCAGTTGTCCACCTCCAGCAGGGCGTCGCGGTGCGGCTTGATCCACTGCGCTTCGGCCTGCGCCAGCGCCTTGCGCTTGGCTTCGACTGCATCGGCGGCAACCACCAGCAGGTAGCGATGTGCTTCGCCGAACTCGCCTTCGACGTAACCGCCGAGGTTGACGAAGAACAGCGTCGGCGCGTCAGCCGCAGGCACGTCATCGGAAATGCGTACCTGCCAGTCGTCGACACCATCGACCGTCATCCACGAATCGAGATGCAGGCCTGCAGCCTCGCCGAACCATTGCTGGCGCAGCTGCGGATAGGTGTGCTCGATGCTGGGACCAACCGCGAACACCACGTCGTGCACCTCGGTATTGGCGCGCGCATGGCGACCGCCGAGCATCACCACGAACAGACGGAAATCTTCCAGGCTCACGGCGTCGGCCTCGCAGTCAGTGCCAACCGCAGGCCGAAGCCGATGAACAGCACGCCGGCCAGCTTGTCCAGCCACTGCATGCCACGCGCAGCCCAACGGCTGCTGCGCACACGATCGGCCGCCAACACGTAAGCCGCGTTGATCGGCAGCGCGTTGACCATGAAGATCAGGCCCAACAGTGCAAACGCCAACGGCTTGTTCTGCACCGACGGCGCGATGAACTGCGGCAGGAAGGCCAGGAAGAACAGCACCACCTTCGGGTTCAGCACATTGGTCAGGAAGCCACCGGCGAATACCTGCCACCACGAACCAGCGCTGCCACCGCTGGCGGCGATATCGGCCTGCAGGGTCGACTCACCGGTATTGCGCAGCAGGCGCACGCCCACCCACAGCAGATAGGCTGCGCCGATCCACTTGATCACGGTGAACAAGGTGGCCGAGGTCGCCAGCAGCACGCCCAGGCCCAGTGAGGCCAGTGCGACGTGCACCAGACAACCGGCACTGATGCCGGCGATCGCAGCGAAACCGGCGCGACGACCACCACGCAGCGAGCGGCTGATGATGTACAGCACATCCGGGCCCGGTGTCAGGTTCAACAACCAGCCCGCGAGCATGAACAACAGCAACTGACTCGGTTCGATCAACATGTGCGGTCCAGGAAGTTCTTCATCAGCGCGTGACCGTGCTGGGTGAGGATGGATTCGGGATGGAACTGCACGCCTTCGACCGGATACTCGCGGTGGCGCAGGCCCATGATCTCTTCCATCGAACCGTCCGGATTCTCGGTCCAGGCGGTGATTTCCAGCGCTGCCGGCAGCGTGTTCTTGTCCACCACCAGCGAGTGGTAGCGGGTGGCCTCGTAGCGGTCCGGCAGGCCGGCGAACACGCCCTTGCCTTCATGCCGGATCGGCGACACCTTGCCATGCATGATGTTGCTGGCACGGATCACGTCACCGCCATAGATCTGGCCGATGGCCTGGTGGCCCAGGCACACGCCGAACAGCGGAATGTTCGGGCCGAGCTGGCGGATCACCTCCAGCGACACACCGGCTTCGTTCGGCGTCTTCGGGCCGGGCGATACCACGATGTGCGAAGGCTTGAGCGCGGCGATTTCAGCGACGCTCATCGCGTCATTGCGCACCACCTTCACTTCGGCACCCAGCATCTGCAGGTATTGCACGAGGTTGAAGGTGAAGCTGTCGTAGTTGTCGATCATCAACAGCATGGTCAGGAACTCATTGGGCGATCAGGAAGATCGCGTAGACGTTTTCGGAAAGTGTGATGCTGCCAGCTTCCAGCGATTCAGCGAAGAAGCCATCAGCCGACCGAGCATTAGCCTGTATGTCGACAGGAGGCACTGGTGGCGCTGGCAGGCCCTGTGAACCGCGCGCTCCCGGCCACGTCCCCGCCTGAATGCCGTAAGCGAAATTCGGTGCAACTTCGGAAATGGTGTACAGCCCGCCCAGGCGCACTCCATAGGAATCAGCCAGCTTCTGCGCCGTGTCCCGTGTCTGTTGCGCGGCTTGGCGCTTCAACTCGGCCCGCACTGCGGCCTCATCCTTGAAGCTGGTGGTGATGCCCGATACCTGCAATTCTTCGCTGGTCTTCAAGCTGCCGAGCAAGCGGCGTACTTCCTCCAGGGACGCAAACCGGGCAGACAGCGAACGCTCGACCTTGCTGCCGGCAAACACCTGCGCATTGTTCTCGTACCGGTACTCTGGGCTGATGCTCAATGCCGATGCCTGCACGCTGTCATTCAGCGCATGCTGCGCCTTGAACGCGGCCAGTACCTGCGACGCGTTGGCCTGTGCACGTTCGCGGGCAAGGGCCGGATCCTTGTCGACCGAACGCAGCGTCACGTTGATAGCGAACTGGTCAGGCACAACCTCACGCTGCGCCTGACCCTTCACCAGTAGATGCGGTTGCGACGGGAGGCTGTTGGCCTGCGCCATCACAGCCAATGGAACCAGCGACAACAGCAGAACCAACGCACGCGGCAGTATCTGGCGCATCAACCCATCTCCTTGGTGAAGTCAGACATCGTCTCGAACCTGCAAGGCACGGCAATCAGGAGCCGGCACGAAGTGCATCACAGCCCCTTCGCCGCCTGCGCCACCGCGCGGAACAGCGCGCGGCCCTTGTTCATGGTTTCCTGCCATTCGGCATCCGGATCGGAGTCGTAGACCACGCCGCCGCCTGCCTGCACGTACAGGTAACCGTCCTGGATCACCGCGGTACGGATGGCGATGGCGGTATCGGCATCGCCGTTCCAGCCGATGTAGCCGACCGCGCCGGAATAGACATTGCGCTTGACCGGTTCCAGCTCGCGGATGATCTCCAGCGCGCGGATTTTCGGCGCGCCGCTGACGGTGCCGGCCGGGAAGGTCGCACGCATCACATCGCTATAGCTCAGGCCGGCCCTCAAGGTGCCGGTGACTTCGCTGACGATGTGCATGACGTGGCTGTAGCGCTCGATCACGAACTGCTCGCCGACCTTGACCGTGCCCGGTTCAGCGACGCGGCCCACGTCATTGCGACCGAGGTCGATCAACATCACGTGCTCGGCGCGCTCCTTGGGATCGGCCAGCAGCTCGACTTCCAGTGCCTTGTCCAGCTCCGGCGTGGCGCCGCGCGGGCGGGTGCCGGCGATCGGGCGCACGGTGACGATGCCATCGCGCAGCCGCGCCAGGATCTCCGGCGAGGAGCCGACCACCTGGGTGCCGCCAACATCGATGAAATACATGTACGGCGACGGATTCAACGCGCGCAGCGCGCGGTAGACATCGATCGGCCGCGCACGGAACGGCACGCGCAGGCGCTGGCTCGGCACCACCTGGAAGATATCGCCGGCACGCACGTATTCCTGCGCCTTGCGCACCACCGCATGGTATTCCTCGCGGGTGAACGAGGACTGGAAATCCTGCTCGTCGATGGCGTCGGACACCTGCGACTGCGGGTAACCGGCACCGCCCTGACGCAGACGGTGCGCCAGCTCATCGAGGCGACGGTTCGCGCGTGCCCAGGCCTGCGGTTGCGCCGGATCAGCGTGCACGATCAGGTACAGGCGGCCCTTGAGGTTGTCGAACACCGCCAACTCTTCGGACAGCATCAGCAGGATGTCGGGCGTACCGAGTTCATCAGGCTTTTCGCCCGCGCCCAGGTGCGGCTCGATGTACTGGATGCACTCAAAGCCGAACCAGCCGACCAGGCCGCCAGTGAAGCCCGGCAGGCCTTCCAGCTGCGGTACCGAGTACTGCTTGCGCAGCACTTCGACCTCGGCCAATGGATCAGCCACCTCGCGGCGCTCGACGACTTCGCCCAGCTCGCTGACTTCCAGCGTGTGGCCACGGAAGCTGTACGTGCGGCGCGCGGGCATGCCGATGATGGAGTAGCGCCCGAAGCGCTCACCACCTTCGACCGATTCAAACAGGTAGGTGTACGGACCGTCGGCGAGCTTCAGGTAGACCGAGAGCGGCGTGTCCAGGTCGGACAGCACTTCGCGGACGACGGGTACGAAATTATGCGGGTGTGCGCTGTGGCCTTCAGCGGCCAGCTGCTGGAACTGCTCTTGCGTGATCAAGACGGCTTTCCTTCCGGGAATCGACGGTGGCGGTACGGACGACGGCAACGGGCCACCATCGCCACCAGCGGCGAGCGGAAGAAAGGGAACGCTTGGTCGTCAGAATGGGCACCGCGCAACTCTACCGCAAGAACGGCGCCCGGTGTGCATCTGCAACATGATCAGATGCTTGCAGTGGCAACGATTCAGCCGCCAAACAGTGGCGTTTCCGCCGGAAGATGCATGCGTACCCGGCCTTCCACGCACTGGAGATGGAAGCGCCGGGCCTGCAGCGGTTCACCGTCCAGGTTCAGGGTGAGCAGTTGCTCGGCCTCGATCCACAACTCGCTCAGGCGGGCGCGTTCAGCCACCTGCTCCAGTGCGGCGTGCTTGCCCTCGCTGAACAAGGTCCCGAGGGTGGCCATCAGCTCGCCGGACAGCTCAGGGATGATGCTCAGGTCCAGCAAGCCATCATCGAGCAATGCATCCGGGCATAGCTGCTGGCCGCCACCGGCCTGGCGGCCATTGCCGATACCAAGTGCGATGAAACCGCCCTGCCACTCGAAATCCTCGCCACGGATGCGTGCCTGGATCGGCTCGATCCGCCCCAGCTTGCCGATCCCGGTGATGACGTAGGCCAGGCCGCCGAGCATCTTCTTCAGGCCTTCATGGGTTTCCACCGTCACTTCGGTGCCAAAGCCACCGCTGGCCAGGTTGGCGCACCAGTGCACCTTGCCATCGCCTTCCACGCGCAGCAAATCGATGGCGCGTGCCTGCGTATGTGCTGGCAGCTGCAATGCCGCGAGCGGTTCGACGGGAATGCCGGCGGCGGTGGCGAAGTCATTGGCGGTGCCGAGCGGCAGCAAGGCCATAGCCGGCAATCGGGATGCATCCTGACCGGTGTGCGCCAGCGCCTCGGCAACTTCGCTCAAGGTGCCGTCACCGCCGCCAGCGATCAGCAACTGCGCCTGTGCAGCGATGGCTTCTCGCACATAACGCTCGGCGTCACCTGCTTCCCAGGTCACCCGCACCTTGAGGTCCTGGCCCTGCCCGCGCAACTGCGCAACCGCATCACGCACGGCATCGTCGCCTGCGGACTTGCCATTGAGGATCAGGTAACAGGGCGCTGGGTGCATGCGGTTCTCCATTGAAGGCGCGCAGCCTAGCAAGTGGATTGCTGCATCCAGGTGAATGTCACCGCCTTGTCACAGCGCATCCGGAGAATGGAAGTCCATAGCAAGGACGACGGATGGAGGCAGGATCAGCCTCCGGCATATTCCCCGGCCGCGACGGCAACGTCGCGGCTTTTTTTTGCTTCACCTGTAGAGCCGAGCCATGCTCGGCTGGGGCATTACCGGGGAATTCCAAAGATCACAGGTGAAGCCTCTGCCGAGCATGGCTCGGCACTACAGTTCAGTCGCCTTTGGCGAACTTGTGCAGCGCTTCGCCTTGCAGGCGGTAGACCGTCCATTCGTCCTGCGCTACTGCACCGGCGGCCTTGTAGAAGTCGATCGCTGGCGTATTCCAGTCCAGCACCGACCATTCGAAACGACCGCAGCCCCGCTCCACCGCCAACCTGGCGATGTGCTGCAGCAAGGCCTTGCCGGCACCGCTACCACGCGCTTCCGGGCTGACGTACAGGTCTTCCAGGTAGATGCCGTTGCGGCCCAGCCAGGTCGAGTAGTTGTAGAAGAACACGGCATAACCAATCGCCTTGCCGTCGCGTTCGCAGATCAGCGCCTGCGCCTTCGCATCAGCAGCAAACAGGCTGGCGCGAATGCCGGCCTCGTCGGTCTGCACCGAGGATTCGGCCTTCTCGTAAATGGCCAGCTCGCGGATGAAGTGCAGGATCAGGCCTGCGTCATCGGCGATGGCCGGACGAATCTGCACTTCAGCCGCGCTCATCACTCAGCCTCGCGCCGCGGCGACATTGCCGCGCATCTTGCTGATCATCTCGGCATAGTTGGGCGCATTGAAAATGGCCGAACCGGCAACGAAGGCATCGGCACCGGCAGCAGCGATCTCACCGATGTTGTCGGCCTTTACGCCGCCGTCCACTTCCAGCAGCACCGGCTTGCCGAGCTTGTCGATCATCGCCCGCACCGCACGCAGCTTGTCCAGGGTCGAGGGGATGAAGGCCTGGCCGCCGAAACCCGGGTTGACCGACATCAGCAGCACCAGGTCCAGGTCTTCCAGCACCCAGTCCAGCACCTCGACCGGGGTTGCCGGGTTCAGCACCAGGCCGGCCTTGCAGCCGTGCGACTTGATCAGCTGGATGGTTCGGTGCACGTGGCGACTGGCTTCCGGGTGGAAGCTGATGATGCTGGCACCGGCCTCGGCGAAGTCCGGCACGATGCGGTCGACCGGCTCGACCATCAGGTGCACGTCGATCGGCGCGGTGACGCCATGCTTGCGCAGGGCCTGGCAGACCATCGGGCCGATGGTCAGGTTGGGCACGTAGTGGTTGTCCATCACGTCGAAATGGACCCAATCGGCGCCAGCGGCCAACACGTTGTCGACCTCCTCGCCGAGCTTGGCGAAATTGGCCGAGAGAATGGACGGGGCAATGATGCAGTTGGACATGACAGAGCCTTTCAGCGTTTACGCAGGGATTTGATGCGGTCGTAGGCGGCGTTGATCTGCCGCGACTTCCTTTCGGCCTGGGCGCGCAGTTCGGGCGCGGCGCCGGCCACTTTGTCGGGGTGGTACTGGGACATCAGGCGGCGGTAGGCCAGGTCGATCTCGGCATCGGTGGCGTCGCGGGTAACCCCCAGTTCACGGTACGGCAGGTCCTTGCCCAGCTTGAACCAGTCGTTGTCGAAGGCATGCCCCAGCAACAGGCCAATTATCCCGCCAAACAAGGGGTTGGGCCTGAAAAGCAGGGCCCCGGCGATGAAGCCGAACAGTTTTCCGTACCAGCGCATGGGTGGGTGAATGGCCTGTGGACAATCAAGACGCGCATTTTATGCCACAGCGGCCCAATCCGGCCGTACACTAGGCCGCCCGCCGACCAGCCGCGGGCCCTGCGGGTCCTCCAGACCCGGGTCCTCCAAGCCGGCGGCATTCATTGCCAAGTCCCAGGAGTGCCCGTGCCGACCACGCTGTTGCAATCCGATCTTCCCGGCCTGCCCTTGCGCCATCGCGGCAAGGTGCGTGATGTGTTTGATATCCCGCGCGAACGTCTGCCAGCCGGAACACCCCCGGGCGAGTACCTGCTGATGGTTGCCACCGATCGCCTGTCGGCGTTCGACGTGGTACTGCCCGACCCGATCCCGGGCAAGGGCGAGATGCTGTGCCAGGTGTCCAACTTCTGGTTCGCCAAGACCGCGCACCTGATGCCCAACCACCTGACCGGCATCGACGTGGCCAGCGTGCTGCCCGAAGGCGTCGACGCGGCGCTGTACGCCAAGCGCGCTGTGGTGACCAAGAAGCTCAAGCCGGTACCCGTCGAGGCCATTGCCCGCGGCTACGTGATCGGCAGCGGCTGGAAGGACTACCAGCGCACCGGCAAGATCAGCGGCATCGCCCTGCCCGACGGCCTGCAGCAGGCCGAGAAGCTGCCCGAAGCCATCTTCACCCCGTCCACCAAGGCGGCGGTGGGCGACCACGACGAGAACATCGACTTCGACGCGATGGTCAAGGCGGTTGGCGCCGACATGGCCGAGAAGGTGCGCGATGCCACCCTGCGCATCTACAAGTTCGCCGCCGAATACGCGGCCGAGCGCGGCATCCTGCTGGCTGATACCAAGTTCGAGTTCGGTACCGACGCCGACGGCCGCCTGTACATCATGGACGAGATGCTGACCCCGGATTCCTCGCGTTACTGGCCGGCCGACGAGTACCAGGTGGGCATCAGCCCGCCGAGCTACGACAAGCAGTTCGTGCGCGACCACCTGGAAACGCTGGATTGGGACAAGACCGCCCCGGGCCCGGCGCTGCCGGCCGAGGTGATCGAACGCACCCGCGCCAAGTACGCCGAAGCGCTGGACAAGCTGGCCGGCATCCGCATCGACTGATCCTGCAAGCTGGATCACGGATGCGCACGCCACCGTGCGCATCCGTAGGGAAGCCGCGCTATGCTCTGCCGGTCAACCTGGGAGGGTAGCTGGAATGAGTATCGCGCGACCGGTGGATCGTTACTTCGCCAGCTACTCCGGCGATCACGTCAACCACACCAACCAGGCCATCCACGTCATCGCGGTGCCCGCGATCCTGTGGTCGGTCATCGCCCTGCTGTGGTGCATCCCGCCACTGGTGCCGTGGTTCCAGCACGGCATCTGGGCCGCCTTCGCCATGTTCGGCACCTGGGCCTATTACAACCGCCTGTCACGCCCGCTGGGCATCGGCATGCTGATCATCTTCTTCGTGTTCGGTTGCATCTGCCGGCTGCTGGAAGACCGGCTCGGCATACAGATGCTGCTGTATGTCGCCATCGGCGTATTCGTGGTGGCGTGGATAGCACAGTTCATCGGCCACAAGATCGAAGGCCGCCGGCCGAGTTTCCTCACCGACCTGACCTATCTGCTGATCGGACCGATCTGGGTGCTGTCCAAGCTGTTCCGGCAGTTCGGCTGGCGCTACTGAGTGCGGCGGATACATCCGCCGCACCATCTGCCCACCTGAGCCGGCACGCAGGAACACACCTCCCGGCGAACAGGCTATGCCTGTGCTGATCCCGGCGGCGCACTGAACATCGCCGCCTCGGCAACGAAGGCGCGCGGTGCGTAGCCGAAATCACGCCGTGCCGGTTCAATATCGAACGCAAGCGGCTCGGTCATCCGCGCCAACGCCGCTGCATTCATGCCCTGCAGGCGACCACCAGCGTGGGCCAGCCGCAACGCCAGCTTGAACAACGGTGCGGGTACCCGCAGCAGGCGCGGGCGCGCAGGCAGGCAAGCCAGCGTCCGCCGCACCATCTCCGCATAAGCCAGCACCTCGCCACCGCCCAGTGCGTAGGCTTGGCCAGCGGTTGCCGGATGCGCCAGCACCTGCATCGCCGCATCGGCAAGATCCTGCACGTGCACAGGCTGGCGCCGGCCATTGGCATTGGCCGGCAACACGAAGAATCCAGTGCGCGTGGCCAGTGCCGCGATCTTGGTCAGGGTTTTATCGCTGGCAGCGCCGTAGACCAGGGTTGGCCGCAGCACCGTCGCGGCCACGTTCCGCGCCGCTGCACTGTCGAACAACAGACGCTCGGCTTCGCGCAGACGTCGTGCGACATCGCGCTCGGCAGGCTCGGACGAATCCTGCTTTACATCGACGCTGGTGGAGCCGAAGGCGACCACGCGCGGCGCAGCGCTGGCCGATGTCGCATACCAGCGCGCGAAGTGGTCCAGCGGGCCACAGCTGAAAACCGCATCCACGGCCTGCTCCGGCAGATTGGTACTGGACAGATCGCCCAGCTGCCAAGCCACGCCAGGCATGGGCTCACGCGCCTGCCGGGTCACCGCGGTCACCTGCCAGCCTGCGGCCGCCAGATTCGCCAGCAGGCGCTTGCCGATCTGGCCACTGCCACCAAATACCAGCGCGCGGCGTTGCTCCGCTGCGCTGCGAATATCGTTTTCCATGCGCGGAAGGATAGGCGAAGCAGGCCTGATTCCGCAGCCATTGGCGGGATTGAGCATCGCGCCGTAGGGACGCTGGGAGCGCCGGTTGTGGGAGCGGCGTAAGCCGCGAAGCAGATGTTGCTGAAGCCCTCGGAAGCTTTGCCATCTGATCCTGCGCCAGCTTCGCGGCTTACGCCGCTCCTACAAACCTGCAGCATTTGCCCCTCCCTTTGCCGTAGGCAAGGGGGTGAAGAAGATCTGCTTGCGCGGCACTGCCGCGCGACCTGATGAACGACCGAAGGCTATGCCTTCGGGCCGGACGGCTTGGGGAGGGGTGCCTTGGACTTGCGCCGTCGCTGTTGCCGCGGCAGAACGTTCGTCAGCTTCGCGGCTCACGCCGCTCCCACAAGCTTCAGGCCTGCTGCCGCCGACCGGAAGTCCGCCGCACTTCCGCGTTTCCCGGGCTGAGCCACTGGCAGCGCTGGCTCGGGCGATCTAATCCGAACGGATCATTCATAAAAGCTCGCGGATCGAAAAAATCGCCTGTTAGACTGCAAAACCCCTTTCTGAACCGCGCCCCTACATGACGCCAGTCCTGTTGCTACTGCTTGCGCTGCCTTTTCTGCTGGCAGCGGCCATCGCTCTCAATGGCCGTTTGTCGCGCAGTGCAGCCGCATGGACAGCAGCAGCGGCGCCTGTTCTGGGTCTGGCCCTGCTCGGCAGCGCCAGCCCGGCCGTGCTCGATGGCGAGATCGTCCGCAACAGCTGGCAGTGGCTGCCGCAGATAGGCCTGGACTTCAGCCTGCGACTGGACGGACTGGCCTGGATGTTCACCGGGCTGGTGCTCGGTATCGGCGCTCTGGTGGTGCTGTATGCGCACTACTACCTGTCAGCCAAGGACAGCGCGCGGCGCTTCTACAGCTACCTGCTGCTGTTCATGGGCGCGATGCTCGGCATGGTGCTGGCCGGCAACCTCTTGCTGCTGATGGTGTTCTGGGAGCTGACCAGCATCAGCTCGTTCCTGCTGATCGGCTTCTGGTCGCACCGCAAGGACGCCCGCGAGGGCGCGCGCATGGCCTTGATCGTCACCGGCGGTGGCGGCCTGGCGCTGCTGGCCGGTGTGCTGCTGATCGGCCGCATCGTCGGCAGCTTCGACCTGGACGTGGTGCTGGCCTCGGGCGATCTGATCCGCGCCAGCGCCCTGTACCCCTGGGCATTGCTGCTGGTATTGGCCGGCATCTTCACCAAGAGCGCGCAGTTCCCGTTCCACTTCTGGCTGCCGCAGGCGATGGCTGCGCCAACGCCGGTGTCGGCCTACCTGCATTCGGCAACGATGGTGAAGGCCGGCGTGTTCCTGCTGGCACGGCTGCACCCGGCGCTGGCCGGCACCGAATTGTTCTTCTACGTGGTCAGTGGCATCGGTGCGCTCACCCTGCTGATCGGTGCCTGGAACGCGATCTTCCAGCATGACCTCAAGGGTCTGCTCGCCTATTCGACGATCTCGCACCTGGGCCTGATCACCTTGCTGTTCGGCCTGTCCGCGCCGATGGCGGTGGTGGCCGGCGTGTTCCACATCCTCAACCATGCCACCTTCAAGGCCTCGCTGTTCATGGCCGCCGGCATCATCGACCACGAGACCCACACCCGCGACATGCGCAGGCTGGGCGGCCTGCGCAAGCTGATGCCGATCACCAGCGCACTGGCCATCGTCGCCTCGCTGGCCATGGCCGGTATCCCCCTGCTCAACGGCTTCCTGTCCAAGGAAATGCTGTTCGCCGAAGCACTGGCGACGCAGGGCCCGGACTGGATGCGCTCGGCAATGAGTGCCGCCGCCCTGCTGGCCGGCATCCTTGGCGTCGCCTACAGCCTGCGCTTCGTCCACGACACCTTCTTCGGCAAGGGACCAGTCGATATCGACGTGGTGCCGCATGAGCCGCCGCGCTGGATGAAGGTGCCGGTGGAGGTACTGGTGGTGATCTGCCTGGCCGTCGGCATTGCCCCGGCGCTGACCATCGCGCCGGTACTGCAGACCGCTGCGGCGTCGATCCTTGGCGCCGCGATGCCGGAATACAGCCTGTCGGTCTGGCACGGCTTCAACCTGCCGTTGGCGATGAGCGCGATTGGCGTGGTCGGCGGTGTGCTGTTGTATTTCGGCCTGCGCCGTTTCACCGACCTGTATGCCGCGAGCAATCGGCCGACTGGCAAGCACCTGTTCCACCGCGGCCTGGATGTGTTGTTCGGCTTCGCCCACCGCGTCACCACCGCACTGGCCAACGGCAGCCTGCAGCGGATGCTGTTCGCGCTGGTGCTGGTGGCGGTGATCGTTGCCGCTGCACCCTATGTCGCCAGCCCGGTGATGCCGGTGTGGCCGGCCCCGCAGTCCATGCCCTTGCTGGGCTGGACGCTGTGGCTGGTGATGCTGGCCTGCGCCTTCGCCGGTTTGTTCCTGTACCAGCAGCGCCTGCTGGCGGTGATCGTGATGGGCGGCACCGGCTTGATGGTGGCGCTGACCTTCGTATTCCTGTCCGCACCCGACCTGGCCCTGACCCAGCTGATGGTGGAGATGGTGACGCTGGCGCTGATGCTGCTGGGCATGAACTACCTGCCAACGCAGTCGCCGCCGGAACACTCGCGCTGGCGCAAGCGCCGCGATGCGCTGCTCGCCATCGTTGCTGGCGGTGGCATCGCCGCGCTGGCCTACTCGCTGATGACGCTGCCGCCCAACACCATGGCCGGCGAGATGCTGCTGCGCTCGCTGCCCGAGGCCTATGGCCACAACGTGGTCAACGTGATCCTGGTCGACTTCCGCGGCTTCGATACCTTCGGTGAGATCACCGTGTTCGGCATCGCCGCGCTGGTGGTGCACGCGATGCTGCGACGCACGCGGATGGCGCCGGAGCAGATCATGCCTGGCCCGCCGATCAAGCTGCCGGTGCCGGCCGATCTGGCCCAGATCATGTTTCCGCTGACGCTGACGGTATCGATCTTCCTGTTCCTGCGCGGCCACAACGCGCCAGGCGGCGGCTTCATCGCCGGCCTGGTGCTGGCGGTGCCGTTGCTGATCCAGTACGTCATCCAGGGCACCGTCTCGGTGGAGTCACGCTTCGGCTTCGACTACATCCGCTGCATCGGCCTGGGCCTGTTGATCGCCCTGCTCAGTGGCGCGGCCTCGATGCTGTTCAGCGTGCCGTTCCTGACCAGCGGCCATCTGGACCTTGAGCTGCCGCTGATCGGCACGGTGCCATTGGCCAGTGCGATTGGCTTTGATACCGGCGTCTACCTGGTGGTGTTCGGCGGAGTGATGCTGATCCTGTCGATGATGGGCACCATCAAGCCCTCGCGCACCCGCAATGCCCGCAACGGCGAAATCGATATCCACCGCCGTTCGGCACGCACCGGGGAGATGCACTGATGGAACTGGCACTGGCAAGCGCCATCGGCGTACTGGCCGGCATCGGCATCTACCTGCTGCTGCGCGCGCGCAGCTTCGATGTGATCCTGGGCATGACCTTCCTGTCCTATGCCACCAACCTGCTGATCTTCAGCGCGGGGCGGCCGGTGATCGGCAAGGCACCGGTGCTCAAGGATGGCGTGGCAACCACCCTCGCCCACTACACCGACCCGCTACCACAGGCGCTGGTATTGACCGCCATCGTGATTGCATTCGCGATGACTGCGGTCACCATCGTGCTGGCGATGCGCAGCCGCAGCGACAACCACAGCGATCATGTGGACGCGCACGAGCCTGAACTGCCGGCTGATGACGCGGCCAAGTCGGGGGGCGGCGCATGAATCATCTGGTGATCCTGCCGATCCTGATTCCCCTGCTCGGCGCAGCGCTGTCCTTGTTCATCGAGCACCGCCGCTACGGACCCAAGGTGCAACGCACGGTGGCCTGGGCCAGCATGGCGGCGTTGGCAGCAGTGGTGGCACTGCTGTTCGCACAAACCAGCCAGGGCCAGATCTCGGCCTACCTGCTCGGTGACTGGCCGGCACGCCTGGGCATCGCCTTGGTTGCCGATGGCCTGGCCGGCTGGATGCTGGTCACCACCCTGCTGCTGGCCATCGCCTGCCTGCTGTATGCCTGCACCGGCTGGGACCGGCGCGCGCCGCACTTCCATGCGTTGTTCCAGTTCCAGCTGGTTGGCCTCAACGGTGCCTTCCTGACCGGCGACATCTTCAATCTGTTTGTCTTCTTCGAGGTGATGCTGATCGCCTCCTACGGCCTGCTGCTGTCCGGCGGGCGCGGCCTGCGCATGCGCATCGGCCTGCATTACGTGGTGTTCAACGTCACTGCGTCCACGCTGTTCCTGATCGCGCTGGGCATGCTCTACGCCACGCTCGGCTCCTTGAACATGGCCGAGATCGGCCAGCGCGTCGCCGAGTTGCCGCCTTCGCACCTGAAGCTGGCCAAGGCCGCCCTGGGCTTGCTGCTGCTGGTGTTCTGCTCCAAGGCCGCACTGCTGCCGATGTACCTGTGGCTGCCCGAGTCCTATGCACGCGCACCGGCTGCAGTTGCCGCGCTGTTCGTGATCATGACCAAGGTCGGCCTGTATTCGGTGCTGCGGGTGACCTCGCTGTGGTTCGATGCCGACGCCGGTGCAATGAGCGGCTACGGCAGCGATTGGCTGCTATGGGCCGGCATCGCGACACTGGTGGTTGGCGCGCTGGGTGCGCTGGCAGCAACACGCATGAGCGTGCTGGTGGCGTATCTGGTTGTCGTATCGGCCGCGACTTTGTTCATCGCCTTCGCGTTGGGCAGTGCTGGCACCATTTCCGCCGGCCTGTACTACCTGCCGCACAGCACCTTCGCCGCCGCCGCGCTGTTCCTGATCGCCGACCTGATGCGCCGTCGCCGCGTGCAGGCCGACCGCCGCCGCGAACACGAGCTCAGCGCCGTGCTGCCGAGCCGTACCGTGCCAGGTCTGCTTTTCCTGATTGGCGCTGTGGCGGTGGCCGGCCTGCCGCCGCTGGCCGGTTTCCTCGCCAAGGCCGCACTGCTGTCGGCGGTTCCGGATGCGCATACCGCGGTGGTCTGGAGCGCCGTGCTGGGCAGCAGCCTGCTGGTGATCATGGGCCTGGCACGCACCGGCATCCGCCTGTTCTGGCGCGTGCCCGGCGACGATGATGCCGCCATACCCGAACCCGAACCGGTGGATGCGCCAGCGCGGCCATTCGAGACCGCCGCAACCTGCCTGCTGCTGGGCTATGTGGTGTTGATGAGTGTGTTCGCCGCGCCACTGATGCGCCAGACCGATGCCATCGCCGCCCAGCTGCTGGCGCCGGACCAATACCTGCATGACGTACGCGGCACCGCGCCGCAGGTGAGGCAGCCATGAGCGACCGTCGCCCCCTGCTGCGCCGCATCTTCCCCTCGCCTGCGCTGTCGATCACCGTTGTCGCGTTCTGGATGGTGATGTCGTCCAGCTTCGATCTGGGCCAACTCGTGCTCGGCCTGCTGCTGGGCGTGGTGATTCCGCTGTTCGCTGCGCGCCTGGACCGCGAGTTCGCCCGCCTCGGCACCTTGCGGCCGGTGCCCAAGCTGCTGGCGGTGGTGCTGTGGGACATCCTGGTGTCCAACCTGCGCGTCGCCGCGCAGGTGCTGGGCCGCGAAGAGAAGCTCAAGCCCGGCTTCATCTGGGTGCCGCTGGATATCGCCAACATCCACGGCATCGCCGCGCTGACCAGTTTCATCACCCTGACCCCGGGCACGGTGTCGGCGGCGTTGTCCGAAGACCGCCGCCATCTGCTGGTGCATGTGCTGCACCTTGAAGATGCCAATGCCCTGATCAACGAGATCAAGAGCCGCTACGAAGCGCCGCTGATGGAGATCTTCCCGTGAACGGTTACCAGATATTCGAAACCACGCTGATCGTGTGCATGCACGTGGTCGGCATCGCCATGCTGCTGGGTTTGTGGCGGCTGCTGCGCGGGCCCACCGTGCCAGACCGCATCCTCGCGCTGGACACCTTGTCGGTCACCGCCATCGCCGAACTGATGCTGTTCGGCATGTACCTGGACTCGGCCATCTACTTCGAGGCTGCCTTGATCATCGCCATGCTCGGCTTCTGCAGCACGGTGGTGCTGAGCAAGTTCGTGCTGCGCAGGGATATCGTCGAATGATCACGTTTCTGCAGATCGCGCTGTCGGCGCTGTTGGCCTTTGGCTGCTTCTTCATCCTGGTCGGCGCGCTGGGCCTGGTGCGTTTTTCCGATTTCTTCAAACGCCTGCATGCACCGACCAAGGCCAGCACGCTGGGCGTGGGCTGCGTACTGGTGTGCTCGGTGGCGTACCACATCTTCCTCGGCCAGGACCCGCAGCCGCGTGAGCTGCTGATCACCGTGTTCCTGTTCATCACCGCACCGATCAGCGCCCACCTGATGGCCAAGGCCGCACTGTCGCTGATGATGGAAAGCCGGCCCGAGCCGCCGAAGGAATAGTGCCGGGCACAAGCTCCACCGGTAGTGCCGAGCCATGCTCGGCTGGAGCCTTACCGGGAAAGCTCCTGCCGAGCATGGCTCGGCACTACAGGCACGCTTCAGCGCAGCTGCAGCTGCGTGGCGTCATCGACCCGTACATGCGTCTGGTAGTAATACTTGTCGCTGACGCGCCTGCCATCAGCAACGAACCCGATACGCACCAACCGTGCGGTACCCCGCACCAGAATCGCGCGTCCCTTCAAGGCTGCGCCGGGATCCGCCCCGTATTGCGCCACCATCTCCTGAAGCGCATCGGGCCCGATGCTGATGCTCAGATTGCGCGGATCGCGGTAGTCCGATTGGGAGTTCAGGTACAACCTGCCATCGGCATTGCCACTGGCACGCACCGTCAGCGCAAACACGCCATCTACCCCGCGCTGCGGCCCAGCCGCAGCCGCCAGCTGCACCGCCATGGATGGATCCACCCATGTGCTGCCACGGCCGACATGCGCACATCCCGCCAAGCCCATGCAAGCCACAGCCATCAACAAAAACCCACGCATGCTCGACTCCTTGTCAACTTGGAACCGTTGATTCAAGCCCAGCACGGGCAATCAATGCAAGAGACAGACTCCCTATATGCAGCAGCGCCAGCTGACCTGTGGGAGCGGCGTCAGCCGCGAAGCCACTGCAACAGCAGCGGCAACATGGCATGTAATTGCATAAAACCCGGCGCTTTCAGCTGTGCCAGCTTCGCGGCTTACGCCGCTCCTACACGGCGAACAGCGCGAGCTCCAGGCCTACCCACGCCAGGAACGCGATGAACAGCACCGCGCCTTCGCCACGGCTGACCTTGAGGTCGCCACGCAGCATCGGGTACAGCATCAACACGAACACGATCGCCGCCGGCAACTCCAGGCGTACGAACGAGGCGGGCAGCGGCATCGGCCGCAGTGCCGCCATGCCACCGATCACCACCAGCACGTTGAACAGGCTGGAGCCGATCACGTGGCCAACCACCATGTCGCCCTGACCGCGTCGCGCGGCAGCAATGGCTGCGGCGACTTCCGGCAAGGCGGTGCCGATGGCCACCGGCAACAAACCGGCCAGCAACGGCGACATGTCCCAGCCAGCACCGATCACCGGTGCAGCCTGCACCACGAAACGCGCGCCGTAATACAGCACCACCGCGGCGATGAGGACACGGATGATGTTGAGCCCGAGCACGGTGCGGGTGGTGGCGTAATTGATGATGCTTTCCTGCAGCTCCGCCGGCTCATGCCGTGCCCGCTTCAGCAGGAAGGCCAGCACACCGACAAAGCCCAGCAGCAACACGATGCCTTCGATGCGGCTGATGGCGCCATCCAGCCCGAACACGATCAAGGCCAGCGTCGCCACCGCCAGCAGCACCAGCAACGGCGACAACAGGCGCGTGCGCACCATCAACGGGAAAGCCAACGCAGCCAAGCCCAGGGTCAGGCCGACATTGACGATGTTGCTGCCGACCGCATTGCCCAGCGCCAGTTCCTGCGCACCGGTTGCAAAGGCACGGGCATTGACCACCAGCTCCGGCAAGGAGGTGCCGAAGGCGACCAGCAACAAACCAGCGACGAACGGCGAGGCGCCAAAGCGCTGGGCCAGGCCGGAGGCGGCCTTGACGATGGAATCACCGCCCAGGGCGAGCAACACCAGCCCAAGGACAAACCATGCGATCGCTTCGAACATTGCGCCTCCCTCCCGACATTGTTGGCGACGATAGCCGGACGTGTACCCGCACTATCGCCTGTAGCCGCAGCAGGGTATCAGCCGCAGCCTTCCACGTAATCCACCTGCGGCGGCAGGCCAACGCGCCACATCGTGGCCTTGCCGTCAGCACCCAGCTCGAACACCAACGCGCCCTGGCTGCCGTCCGTTGCCGGTACTCGCAGTACCTTTCCCCCCTCCACGTACTTGTGCGGCTGCACCGGCTCGGCCTGCGGGTAAAGCGCCTGCAGCTGGGCCAGGTCCATGCCGATCTTGCCGCCACCCGGCGCGGCGGTATCGCCGCCACGCACGTCATAGCGTACGAACTTGCCCTCTTCGAGCATGAAGAACGGCCCGCCCTCGGTATGCGCCCCGGGGGACAGGTAGTAGCAGCCGCCATCGGCCGCTGCATCGCCCTGCAGTTCTCCCGTCCATACCGTGCGCAGCTGCTCGGCGTCGATACCGAGCTGTGCCGCGCCATAGCCCTGCCAGTCGGCATCGCTGGCAGCAACCGGGGCGGCCGGTGCCGGGGCGGGCGCCGCAGCGGGTGCTGGTGCCGCAGCCGGTTCAGCGGTTGCGGGCTCGGCCGGCGGCGTGCGCTGGCAGGCCACCAACAGCACGGCAATCAGTGACAAAGGCAGGGCAAGACGGTTCATGCGGCAGCTCCAGGCGGGTACGCGGCCGAGTCTAGCGGCATCCCTGCATGGCAGGCGCGAAGGCCGGGCTGTCATCGTGGTTTCACTTGCCGGCGACAGGCTGGGCGCCTACGTCGCCCGTGCCCAACGCCCATGCAACCGCACAAGACCGAACTTGGCCACACCGTGCTGCAGACGCACCGCGCCGCGCTGGACCTGCGCCAGCGGCGGGCGCTGATCCTGTGCGACGGCAAGCGCAGCCTGGCCGAGCTCAGCGGCATGCTCGGCAACGACGTGCCCGAGCTGATCGCACAGCTGCAGCGCGATGGCTACCTGCAGGTGGAAGCGCCCACGGCGCCGGTCGCAAAAGCACAGGCTGCCGATCCCGCACCGGCGCAGCAGCCGCACAATACAGCGCCCGCAACGGTCCCGCAGCAGGCGCCCGTCGAACGGCGCCGCTCAATGGTCGCCGCGCGCATCTATGTGCTGGATATCCTCGCGCTGCAACGCAATCCCACTGCCGCACAGCTGCACAAGCTTGTGCAGGCAGCGCGCGAGGAAGGCGATACCGTACAGGCGCTGAAGCTGGCACTCAGCCATCTGCCGGCAATGACCTCGGACGGCTATGCCCAGCGCGTGCGTGGACGCCTGCAGGAAGTGCTGCCCGAAACGCATCTGGCAGCGGTGCTGGACGCAGCACCGCTGCCGGCCTGAGTCAGGCCTTGGGTGCGGTGAAGTTGTTGCGCAGCCCGCTCCAGCAGGCCTGGTAGCCGCGCTGGCGGTGCCCGGCATCCATCGCCTGTTCGGTCGGGCAGATGACGCCGCGGGTCTCGAACATGAAGGCCATGGTGTCGCGGATCACGTCCGGCTTGGACAGGTCCGCATGCGAGGCCTTGTCGAAGGTGGCCGCATCCGGGCCATGGCCGGTCATGCAGTTGTGCATGGACGCACCGCCCGGCACGAAGCCTTCGGCCTTGGCGTCGTAGGCGCCGTGGATCAGGCCCATGAACTCGCTGGCGATGTTGCGGTGGAACCACGGCGGGCGGAAGGTGTTCTGCGCTACCAGCCAACGCGGCGGGAAAATCACGAAATCCAGATTGCTGGTGCCCGGGGTATCGCTGGCCGAATGCAGCACCAGGAAGATCGACGGATCCGGATGGTCGTAACTGATCGAGCCAATGGTGTTGAAGTGGCGCAGGTCGTAGCGGTACGGCGCGTAGTTGCCGTGCCAGCCGACCACGTCGAGCGGCGAGTGACCGATATCGGCGCGCCACAGGCGGCCCTGGAATTTGGCGACCAGCTCGAATTGGCCGTCGAGGTTTTCATAGGCGGCAACCGGCGTTTCAAAGTCACGCGGGTTGGCCAGGCCATTGCTGCCGATCGGGCCGAGATCGGGCAGCTTCAGCAGCGCGCCGAAGTTCTCGCAGACATAGCCGCGTGCCTGCCCGTCCGGCAACTCGACCGCGAAGCGCACGCCGCGCGGGATCACCGCGATCTGCTGCGGTTCGATCTCGATCACGCCCAGCTCGGTGCGCAGGCGCAGCCGGCCCAGCTGCGGCACGATCAGCAGCTCGCCATCGGCGTTGTAGAAGTAGCGCCCCTGCATGTCGGCATTGGCGGCGTAAAGATGGATACCGGCACCGGTGTGGGCTTCGGCCGAGCCGTTGCCGCCCATCGTGTACAGGCCATCGATGAAGTCGGTGGGTTCGGTGGGCAGCGGCAACGGGTCCCAGCGCAGCTGGTTCGGCGAGGCCGCCGACTTGCTGAAATCGCTGTGCAGGCGCGGCTGCTCGAACGGGGTGAACTCACCGTGCATCGCCGCCGGGCGGATGCGGTACAGCCAGCTGCGGCGGTTGCTGCCGCGCGGCGCGGTGAATGCGGTGCCGGTCAGCTGCTCGGCATACAGCCCGTGCGCCACCTGCTGCGGCGAATTGCGACCCACCGGCAAGGTGCCGGGCACAGCCTCGGTGGCGAACTCATTGCCGAAGCCGGATTGATAAGCGTTGCTGACCATGGTGACGGCCTATGTTTTGCGATTGAGCCCCTCTCCCGCCTGCGGGAGAGGGGTTGGGGTGAGGGGAAGCTTTTGACTTGATCCTAAGGCAATTGGCTGCGTTGGTGGCTGCGGAAATCAACAGCAACTGCAAGGGCCTGCCCTCACCCCAACTCCTCTCCCGCGGGCGGGAGAGGGGCTTTGAGCAAAGGCTTCAAGCAAAGGCCTCAAGCAAAGCTTGTTACAGCACACCACGATCCATCTGGTCGCGCTCGATGCTTTCAAACAAGGCCTGGAAGTTGCCTTCGCCGAACCCTTCGTTGCCCTTGCGCTGGATGATCTCGAAGAAGATCGGGCCGATGCAGTTCTTGGTGAAGATCTGCAGCAGCTTGCGCTGCTTGGTTTCCGGGTCGGCGTCGATCAGGATCTTGTTCTTGCGCAGGCGCTCCACGTCTTCGCCATTGTTCGGGATGCGCAGGTCGACCACGTCGAAGTAGGTGTCCGGCGTGTCCAGGAACTCAATGCCCTGCGCACGCATCGCTTCGACGGTGTCGTAGATGTTGTCGGTGAAGCAGGCGATGTGCTGGATGCCCTCGCCCTTGTAGGCATCGAGGTATTCGTTGATCTGGCTCTTCGGGTCGGACGACTCGTTGAGCGGGATGCGCACGACGCCGTCCGGCGCGGTCATCGCCTTGGACACCAGGCCGGTCTTTGCGCCCTTGATGTCGAAGTAGCGGATCTCGCGGAAGTTGAACAGGCGCTCGTAGTAATCCGACCACTGCTGCATGTTGCCCAGGTACAGGTTGTGGGTCAGGTGATCGATGAAGGTCAGGCCGAAGCCGCCCGGGTTCTGGTCGGCGCCTTCGATCGGCTCGTAGTCGGTGTCGTAAATGCTTCCGGCACCGCCGTAACGATCCACCAGGTACAGCATGCAGTCGCCGATACCCTTGATCACCGGCGCCGACACGGCGCGGGTTTCAGCCAGCAGCTCGACTTCCTCGGCACCGTTGCCCAGCGCCGCCGACAGCACCTCGGCAGCCGGCTTCTGGAAGCGGATGGCGAAGCCGCAGGCGCTCGGGCCATGCTTGGCGGCGAAGTCGGCGGCAAACGAGTTTGGCTCCTCGTTTACAAGAAAGTTGACGCCGCCTTGACGGTAGACGGTAATAGCACGCTGCCGGTGGCGGAGGACGGCCGTGAACCCCATGTTCTTGAAGTAAGCATGCAGCTGGGCAGCCTGCCCGGCCGGCGCGCCAAATTCGACGAACTCAAAACCATCGATGCCCATCGGGTTTTCAAAGGTGGTGACCTGCATGCCCAGGTTGGGCGCGTTGGATGCAGTAGGGGTGTTCATGGGTTGCCTCCGGGAGCTTGGCGGACGCCGGGGTGCCGGCGATGAAAACAGGGAGATCCGCCGCAAAAAGCGGGTCTGGACCGAAGGTTATAGTTTCACATGAAACCACCATCAAGGTGCACTGCAGCATGAGCTCTTCCGATTACAGCAAGTCCACCAGCATCCGCGCCTCTCACGTGTTGCTGGACCTTGAGCAGTTCCTGCCCTACCGCATCAGCGTCCTGTCCAACCGGGTCAGCGGCAACATCGCCCGGCTGTACGGCGAGCGCTACGGCCTGGCCATCCCCGAATGGCGGGTGATCACCATCCTGGCGCTGTACCCGGGCTCCTCGGCCAGTGAAGTGTCCGAGCGCACGGCGATGGACAAGGTGGCGGTCAGCCGCGCCGTTGCGCGCCTGCTGGAGCGCGGCTTCATCAAACGCGAGACCCACGGCGATGACCGTCGCCGCTCGGTGCTGGCCTTGTCGGCCGCAGGCTTCGAGGTCTACGAGACCATCGCGCCGATGGTGATCGAGATGGAACGGCGCCTGATGTCGGCGCTCACCGAGGACGAGGAACAGGTGCTCGAACGCCTGATCACGCGCCTGGCCGATGCCGGCCTGCAGCGCATGAACGAGGGTTGATCGTCGCCGACGATCAACTCAGGTGCTTGCGCCGCGCATAGATCCACGGCGCGGCAAGGGCCGCGATCGCACCACCTGCAAAACCCAATGCCGCCGCCACCGCTGCCGCCTCAATGCGGCCGGGCAAGGCCAATGCTGCAAGCAACAGCAGGCCGGCCGGCAGACCGATGAACGAGGTCAGGAAGAACCGCCAGCGCGGCACCCAGGTGTGCAGCTGCATCAGGCTGGCGCCGGTCCAGGCATCGTTGGCTTGGTCACGTCCGATTTTGTCCACAAGCTTGACCAGATCGACTTCGGCAGCGCCCTTGCCCATGCGTGCCAAGGCCAGTGCCGCGTCAACTTCGGCGGGTGCCGGCCAATTCGATGGCCAAGCCTGCGGCGCCTCTACGCCATAAGCCGTCAACAACGGCAGCGACAAGGCCGGCACCGGCAGCGCGCGCAGCCGGCGCTTGTCCATTACGCACCAGAACTGGGTCTGTCCTTCATGGCTGACCTGGTAGAGCGCCAGCTGTTCCGGCGCCGGATACGGCAGGGCCGTGACCCGCGCGGCCATCGATTCCATGCCCATCGCGCGCAGGAAGCCGACACGACTGCGGCCGGATTGCGCCCAACCGATGCCGAGCGGCGATAGCAGCATGACTTCGGCGTGATCGCTGGCACCGCTGTTGGCGCGCTCGTCGCTGGCCAGGAAGGCCGACAGGGAATTGGGTTCGGCCACATCGGGCTTGCCCCAGCGCTGCGAATGACCAAGCAGGAATTTCAGCGGTACGCGTGCAGCGACGGTCTCGCCGCGCACGCTGTCGGAGGCGAACGGCACCACGCTGGCGACGAAGGCGCGCAGCTCGTTGCCGGGCGATGCACTCCACTCCGGCGGCAGCAGGCCGGCCAACAAGCCGTTGCGGGCCAGCTGATCGATCTGTTCTTTCTGCTCGACCAACCGGGTGACGGCCGACTGCAACATGATGTTGGGCGGAACCGAAGCCTGCGGCAGCCGGTAGCGCGGCGGCGGCGCGGATTCTTCTGCTGCCGCGCTCTCGTCCAGCAGTTCGTCCACCGTGGGCAAGCTGGTGCTGGCGAGGTCCTGCTCGACGGTTGCGGTGCTGGAATCGGGGCTGGCAGCTGGCTGCATGGTGAGAGAGGGCAAGGCGCCGGATGCAGAGGGATTGATTCGTTAGCGGCCGCAGGCGAACAAAATGAAGATGAAGGCTGTGGCTCTGCCCCCTCCCTTGCGCATAGCGCAGGGGAGGGTTGGGGAGGGGTGCTTTGGCTTTAGCTTTAGCTTTGACTTTGGCTTTGCTTCCAGCCGAGAGCTGACAGCAAAGATCAGAATCAAAGGCACCCCTCCCCGGCCCTCCCCTGCGCTGCGCGCAAGGGAGGGGGCAACGAAAACGGCGCCTTTCGGCGCCGTTTTCGTTCAAGCACATCGCAGGCTTACTTCGCCGGCGGCGCCCATTCCTTCAGGAAGGCATCGAACTTGGCGCGGTCGTAGCCCTTGCCCTTCTCCAGATCGCCAGTGAACTGCGAATGCAGCAACTTGCCCTCGGCATCCAGCACCAGCAGGTGCGGGTAGGCCTTGATCTCCGGGAAGCGCGACAGGAAGGCCGCGTTCTCGTTCTCTTCGCTGTAGTTGACCTTCATCCACACGTAGTTGGCGTCGCGGAAGCGGCGCAGCTCCGAATCACCTTCCATGAACGCGTCCAGCAGATGGCACCAGGAGCACCACTCGCCGCCCACATCCAACATGATCCGCTTGCCGCCGCGCTGGGCTTCCACCTTGGCCGTTTCCAGATCCGCAACCGGGTCGCGGGCCGGGTCGAACTGCGCATTGAGCCCGGCCACCGCAGCGATGTCCGCTGCGGTGGGGGTATTGCCCGATGCTACCGGCTGGCTGGTATCAGCCACCGGTGCCTTCTGTTCGGACGTGTCCAGTGGCTGCACCTTTTCAGGCTTGGCAGGCGGCGGTTGATTGCAGCCAGCCAGCGCCACGGTGAGCAACAGGGGAAGCGTTCCGAACAGCAGTTTCATCGCATGACTCCTTACTTCACGCCGTGCATGAGCTTCTGCACCAGTGGGGCGATCAGGAACAGCAGCACACCTGCACCCAGCAGCGACCAGAAACCGAACGTATAGCCCTTCAGGGCCGATTCCACCGTCATGCCGCTCTCGCCACTGACCACCGCGGCGAAAATGCCCGACAGGTTGTTGCCGATGGCGGTGGACAGGAACCAGCCGCCCATCGCCAGGCCCACCACCTTGAGCGGGGCCAGCTTGGTGGTCATCGACAGACCGATCGGCGACAGGCACAACTCACCGACGGTCTGGATCACATAGACCATGAACAGGGTCCAGAACGGGATCTTGCCAGCGCCGTCGACCAGCGAGGACAGCGCGTACATCAGCAGCAGGAAGGCCAGGCCGTTGAAGATCAGACCCAGGCCGAACTTGCGCGGGATGGACGGGTTGGCCTTGCCCAGCGCGGTCCACAGCCAGACGAAGATCGGGCCAAGGGCCAAGATGGCGACCGAATTGACCGACTGGAACCAACCAATCGGGAAGGTCCAGCCCCCAAGGTCACGGTTGACGATGTTCTGCGCCAGGAAGTTGAACGAGCTGCCCGCCTGTTCGAAGAACATGAAGAACAGCACGTTGAACACGAAGATGATCAGCATGGCGATGGCACGGTCACGCGCTACCTTGCCCTCGCGGATGCCCTCGACCAGGATCATCACGCACAGCGCGGTGAACAGGCCGCCCAGGATCCAGCCAAGGATGCCGGCATCGATGGACAGCAGCGCATAGGCGACCGGCACCGCCACCAGCGAACCCACCAGCACAGCGATGGTGCGACCCATGCCTTCACCACCGGCCGGCGGCTTGCCGATTTCGCCGAGCTGGCGACGGCCAAACCAGAACCACACCAGGCTGATCAGCATGCCGACGCCCGAGGCGATGAACACGTATTTGTAGGCCGGCATGGCTTCGGTGCCGAACACATTCTCGGCCAGGATGCCGGTCAACACCGGGGCGACCAGCGCACCGGCATTGATGCCCATATAGAAGATGGTGAAGCCCGAATCACGCCGCGAGTCGTTGATGCCGTACAACTGCCCGACCATGCTGGAGATGTTCGGCTTGAACAAGCCGTTGCCCGCGATCACCGTGGCCAGGCCGATACGGAACACCTGATCGTTGGGGATGGCGATCAGGAACAGGCCCAGCGACATCACCGCCGCGCCGATCAGGATAGAACGCTGGTAACCGATGATCCGGTCGGCGACGAAGCCGCCGAACAGGGCCGCCGCATACACCAGCGCCAGATAGGCGCCGTAGAGCTTGCTGGCACCGGCCTGGCTCTCGGAGAACTGGGCCACGATGTACAGCGTCAACGCCCAGCGGATACCGTAGAACGCAAATCGCTCGAAGAACTCGGTCATGAACAGCATCCACAGCGGACGCGGGTGACCGAGCAGGTTGTTGAACTCCGGCACGGGCGCCGGGGTTGGTGCGGAATTCGGCGCGGCAGCGCTCATGCGGTGTCCCCTGATAATTCGTTGGGTAAGTAATGCAAGCAAGTCGGCCGGAACCGGCGCGACGGGCGAGGATCACAGAAGCATCGGCTTCACGTCAAATACATACTGCTGCAACCAACCGCTGCGCCATGCCGGGGCCGGCCCCTTTGAGACCGGCCCATGATGCAATGCAAGTTTCTGAATAGGTTGAACTTTCAACCACAGCAAGGGCTCAGGCATCGCCGCGGATGGTGGTACGCACTTCGAACAGCTCGGGGAAGAAGGTCAGCTCCAGTGCCTGCCGCAGGAAGCCCACGCCGCTGGAACCGCCCGTGCCGCGCTTGAAGCCGATCACCCGCATCACCGTGCGCATGTGGCGGAAGCGCCACAGCTGGAACTGGGTTTCCAGGTCCACCAGGTCCTCGCACAGCGAGTACTCACGCCAGTAGCGGTCGGTGTCCTGGTAGATGTTCTCGAATACCTGGCGCAAGGCCGGGTCGCTGATATGCGACTGGGTCCAGTCGTGGCCTTCGTAGGCCGCCGGGATGGCATGGCCGAAGCGCGCCAGGTAGGCCAGGAATTCCTCGTACAGGCTGGGCGCTTCCAGCACCTCACGCAGCTGCGCCTGCCCTTCCGGGTCGTGGGCGAACACGTTGAGCATGTCGGCATTCTTGTTGCCGAGCAGGAATTCGATATAGCGGTACTGCAGCGACTGGAAGCCCGAGGACGGGCCCAGCACGTCGCGGAAGCCCATGTACTCGGAGGGCGTCAGGGTCTCCAGCACCGCCCACTGTTCGGTCAGCAGGCGCAGCACCTGCTTGGCCCGGGCCAGCACCTTGCGGCACTGCCAGACCTCGTCGCGCTGCATGTGGCCGCGCGCCGCGCGCAGTTCATGGGCCAGCAGCTTGAGCCACAGCTCCGAGGTCTGGTGCTGGATGATGAACAGCATTTCGTCGTGGTGCGGCGGGTTGGACAGCGGCTGCTGGGCCGCCAACAGCTGATCCAGGCGCAGGTAGCCGCCGTAGGTGAGCCTGCCCTGCAGGTCGGTATGGATACCGGCTTCGAGCTCACGCTGGTTCTTTTCTACGGTCATCGGCCTGGCCATCGGATGGGGCGGCAAGGGTAACGCAGGGTTGCACCTCCTGTAGTGCCGACCCATGGTCGGCAGGGGTTTACCGGTAATGCCTCTGCCGACCATGGGTCGGCACTACATGGGCCGTTCCTGGTCGAGCCCCTGCCGACCATGGGTCGGCACTACACCCCTCCCTTTGCCGCAGGCAAGGGGAGGGGGCGTGGAGGGGTGCGCTGGCTCTGGCTCCCGCGCAAACGGAATCGAAACACGCGCAAAGCCCAGCGGCGCGACAATGTGCCGTTCCTGTTGCTTCAGACTGAATACGTTGGAATTGCTCACCCGAGTCGCGCCCTGCGGAACAAAATCGCCCTGTGTCCGGTCAATCTTGTTGCGGCGCAGGACGGCTTTTTCGGACTGAGTCCTTACCATGCGTAATTCCTATCATTTGAAACCATCTGTCCAAGGTGTTGCTGCAATGACGGTTTCCGCCCAGTTCCAAATCAATTACCTGCAGTACCTGGATGCCGACGGCAACCTGGTACGTGACGACCTCCCCGCCTCGCTGCGTGACCCACGCTCGCTGCTGCCGATGTTCAAGCAGATGCTGGCCACGCGGGTGTTCGACACCAAGGCCGTGGCGCTGCAGCGCACCGGCAAGCTCGGCACCTTTGCCTCCTGCCTGGGCCATGAAGCGGCCCATGTCGGCATCGGCGCGGCCATGAAGAGCGGTGACGTGTTCGCCCCCAGCTACCGCGAGTACGGCGCCATGTTCATGCGCGGCGTGCGCCCGCGTGACGTCCTGATGTACTGGGGCGGCGACGAGCGCGGCAGCGACTACGACCGCCAAAGCGATGCGGTCCGCGATTTCCCCATCTGCGTGCCGATCTCGACCCAGTGCCTGCACGCGGCCGGTTCGGCGCTGTCGTTCAAGCTGCGCAACATGCCGCAGGTCGCGGTCAGCGTCTGCGGCGACGGCGGCAGCTCCAAGACCGACTTCTACGCCGCGGTGAACTCGGCCGGCGCCTACAAGCTGCCGCTGATCCTGTGCGTGGTGAACAACGGCTGGGCCATCTCGGTGCCCCGCTCGGCCCAGACCGGCGCCGAAACCCTGGCCCAGAAGGGCCTGGCTGGCGGCCTGTTCTGCCTGCAGGTGGACGGCAATGACCTGATCGCCGTGTTGGCCGCGATGGAACAGGCGCGCGAGCGCGCCCTGGCCGGCGAAGGTGGCACGGTGCTGGAACTGCTCACCTACCGCCTGTCCGACCACACCACTGCCGACGACGCCCGCCGCTACCGCGACGACGCCGAGGTGAAGTCGGCCTGGTTGAAGGAGCCGCTGATCCGCCTGCGCAAGTACCTCACCGCGCAGGGTGTGTGGAGCGAAGAAGAAGAAAAGAACTGGATCGCCGAATGCGGCACCCGCGTCGACGAGGAGGTCAACGCCTACCTCAACTGCCCGGTGCAGCCGGTCGAGGCGATGTTCGACTATCTGTATGCCGATCCGCCGCCGGACCTGCTGGCGCAGCGAGCTGCCGCCATCGCCCTGGAGCAGCGCCATGGATGACATCAAGCGCAATGCTGCCGTCACCTCGGCCAGCCACGATCACGGCGTCGCGCACAGCGCGGCGAGCAACAGCGGAGACACCCCGATGACAGCCACCCCGATCACCCTCATCGAAGCCGTCACCCAGGCGCTGGCCTGGGAAATGGAACACGACCCCTCGGTGCTGGTGCTGGGCGAAGACGTGGGCGTCAACGGCGGCGTGTTCCGCGCCACTGCCGGCCTGCAGCAGCAGTTCGGCCCTGAGCGCGTGCTCGATACCCCGCTGGATGAAACCACCATTGCCGGCCTGACCGTCGGCCTGGCCGCACAGGGCATGAAGCCGGTGGCCGAAGCCCAGTTCGACGGCTTCGTCTATCCGATGGTCGATCACCTGATCTGCCACGCCGCACGCCTGCGCAACCGTACCCGTGGCCGCCTGCATTGCCCGATGGTGCTGCGCGTGCCGTGGGGCGGTGGCATCCGCGCGCCGGAACACCACAGCGAAGCCAACGAAGCCATCTTCACCAATGTGCCGGGCATGCGCGTGGTGCTGCCGTCCAGCCCGCAGCGTGCCTACGGCCTGCTGCTGGCCGCGATCCGCGAGCCGGATCCGGTGATCTACATGGAGCCCAAGCGCATCTACCGCCAGTACAAGGAAGTGGTCGTCAACGACGGCGAGGCACTGCCGCTGGACGTGTGCTTCGTGCTGCGTGACGGCACCGACGTGACCCTGGTCACCTGGGGTGCACAGGTCAAGGAAGCACTGGAAGCAGCCGACAAGCTGGCCGGCGAAGGCATCAGCGCCGAAGTCATCGACGTGGCCACGCTGCGCCCGCTGGACTTCGCCACCATCGCCGAGTCGGTGGCCAAGACCGGCCGCTGCGTGATCGTGCAGGAAGCGCCGAAGACCGCTGGTTTCGGTGCCGAGATCGCCGCACGCCTGGCCGAGGAGTCGATGTACGACCTGCTGGCACCGGTCGAGCGCGTCGCCGGCTATGACACCCACATCCCGCTGTTCCGCCTGGAGATGAAGTACCTGCCAAGCGTGGAGCGGATCGTGACCGCCGCCAAGCGCGCGGTGGCGGTGGGCTGACATGCTGGCACGCTTGATTGGCAGCTACCGCAGCCAATACCGTAACCCCCTGCAGTTCCGTACCGGGCAGATCGTCGAGCTCGGTGTCCGCGACGAAGAATGGCCGGCCTTCGCCTGGGTGAAAACCAGCGAAGGTGGCGCCGGCTGGGCGCCGGTGGCCTGGTTGCAGGTGCTCGACGATGGCCGCGCCGAAGCGCTGCGTGATTACAGCGCACGCGAGCTGGACGTGGACCGCGGCGAGCAGGTACGGCTGCATCACGAACATGGTGGCTGGTGGTGGTCCGAGCGCGCCGATGGCGCGCAGGGCTGGCTGCCGGCACGCGAACTCGAATTGCTGGAAGAGAAACTCACATGAGCCAGACCAAGAATTTCAACCTGCCCGACCTGGGCGAAGGCCTGCCGGACGCCACCATCGTTGAGTGGTTCGTCAAGGAAGGCGACGTGATCAAGCTCGACGAACCGCTGGTGGCGATGGAAACCGCCAAGGCCGTGGTCGAAGTGCCCTCGCCGTTCTCCGGCAAGGTGCTGAAGCTGGCAGGCCCCGCCGGTGACATCGTGGTGACCGGGCACGTACTGGCCAGCTTCGAGCTCGACCCGAACCTGCCGCAGCGTGCCGATGGCCAGGACACCGGCCATCACCACGGCGCCCCGGCCGAAGCCGCGCCCGCACCTGTTGCAGCACCGGCACCGGTGGCTGCCGCTGCCGCCGAACGTGCAGACGAAGGCACCGTGGTTGGCGCGATGGTCAGCTCCAACGCCGTGCACACCGAACAGGCCGTGGCCGTCGGTGGCGTCAAGGCGGTACCGGCCGTGCGTGCGATGGCACGCAAGCTCGGCGTCGACCTGGCCCGCGTCCGTGCCACCGGCGCCGAAGGCGCGGTGACGATGAATGATGTGAAGCAGGCGGCGGCAAACCCGTCAGCGTTGCTCCCCTCTCCCACCGGGACAGTGGCCGGGGGTTCGATCGCTACTGCAGCCGCCGTACCCTCACCCCAACCCCTCTCCCAGGGGGAGAGGGGCTCAAGTGCCCGCACCCCGCTGTCCGCCGCCGGCAAGCCGATGCGTACCGCCCCTCCGGGCGTGGTCGCCAAGGGCCAGCCGGAACCACTGAAGGGCGTGCGTCGCAACATGGCGCGGGTGATGGCCGATGCGCACAGCAAGGTCGTGCCGACCACGCTCAGCGACGACGCCGACATCCACGCCTGGGCGCCGGGCAACGACATGACCTCGCGTCTGGTCCGCGCCATCGTCAGCGCCTGCCAGGCCGTGCCGGCAATGAATGCCTGGTTCGACGGTGACAACCTCACCCGTACCCTGCATGCCCAGGTCGACATCGGCATTGCCGTGGACACCGACGATGGCCTGTTCGTACCGGCCCTGCGCAATGCCGACATGCTGGATGCACGCGGCGTGCGCGAAGGCATCAACCGTCTGCGCCAGCAGGTCGAAGACCGCTCGATCGCCCCGTCGGAGCTGAGCGGCTACACCATCAGCCTGTCCAACTTCGGCATGTTCGCAGGCCGTTACGCCACCCCGGTGGTGGTGCCGCCGTGCGTGGCCATCGTCGCCGCAGGCCGTGCCCGCTTCCAGGTCACCCCGGTGATGGGCGGCATTGAGACCCACAAGGTCATTCCCTTGTCGGTCACCTTCGATCACCGCGCCTGCACCGGCGGCGAAGCCGCGCGCTTCCTGCGCGTGCTGATCGATGATCTGGCCAAGGTCAACTGACAGATTTGTTGGCTGTGTGATTTTGGGGCCCGCAGCGATGCGGGCCTTTTTTTGGCTCTTTTTTGCTTCGAACTTTGCTTTGGGCCTGCTTGTTAGAAGCTTCCCCTCACCCCAACCCCTCTCCCGCAGGCGGGAGAGGGGCTCAGTGCACTACGAGCCGCCGCGATCCTAGCCCCTCTCCCGCGTGCGGGAGAGGGGTTGGGGTGAGGGCAGCTCCTGCCTTTGATCTTTCACCAAACCTCACCGCACAAAAAAACATCACCCACCTGTAACGCCAACCCACGATTCCAGCGCTACGATTGCTCAATCCCACACCGCCACCAAAACCATCATGGGCACCTGGACCTGCAGCAACTGCAAGGAAGTAAACGAAGACAACTTCGATCAATGCTGGAAATGCGGCACCCACGCCGATGGCGCACCGCCGCCGCGCGACTATCAGCCCGATGACGGCCGCAACTGGACCCAACCACCGCGCCTGATCGACTGCCCGCGCTGCCCCGGCATGCGCATGGAATTCATCGGCCGCAAGCGCTTCCACGAAGGCTCGCAGGCAATGCCCTTCCTGCTCGGCGATCTCGGTGAGCTGTTCGTCAACCGCGAGGAGTTCGATCTGCACGCCTGCCCGGGTTGCGGCAAGGTCGAGCTGTTCCTGTCCAATCGCGTACGCTGAGCAGCGCACGCATCGAAGGGCCAACGATGCGTTACCAGCGCTGCCTGATCCTGCTGTTCGTGGCGATGTACCTGCTGATGCTGCTCGGTGGTGCCGCGCTCAAGCCTGGCTATTCGCCGCTGTCGCAATACATCAGTGAACTCGGCGCGACCGGCAGCGCACATGCGCAGGCGATCAGCCTGTTCGGCTTCATTCCGGTCGGCGTACTGGCCGCATTGCTGCTGTTCGCGTTCGCACGGTTAGCTCCAGTAAGCGGTGCCAGTCACTTCGGCTATTGGCTGCTGATGTTCGAGCCGCTGGCGTGGATAGGTTCCGCGCTGGCACCTTGCGATCTCGGCTGCCCGATCGGCGGCAGCCTGTCGCAGTCTCTGCACACCCTGCTCGGCGTGTTCACCTATCTGGGCACAGCACTCGGTCTGGTGTTGTTGGCAACCGCGCCGACATTGCGCCCAGCTACGCGCGTGTTGTGGATCGCGCTGGCAGGGCTCTGGTTGCTGCTGTTCGTATTGATGGGACTGGAACCACTGCAACCCTTGCGCGGGCTGCTGCAACGTCTGGCCGAATGGAGTGTATACAGCGCGCTATGCATCACTGCATGGCGACTGAGTATTTCAACAGCTGTGCCGACAGCGCGATAACACGCAACCACGGATAGCGGGTGTACGCTGCGCTCCTCTGCCACCGGAGCATCCGCATGAGCCACCGCAGCCGTCTTGCAGGTTTCATCATTGATTGCCAAGGCACCGACAGCGATGCCGCCGCCGCGTTCTGGGCGCCCGCTCTGGGCTTGACCGCCAAGCCCGGCCATACCGAGAACGATGGCGCGCAGTACGCCGAGCTATTGGGTGCACCCGCTGACCTGCATGTGGAAGTGCAGCGCGTCGATCACGCTTCACGCGTGCATCTGGATATCGAGTCCGACGATATCGATGCAGAAGCCGACCGGCTTGAAGCATTGGGCGCACGTCGCATTGCCAGGATCAAACGCTGGTGGGTGATGGAAGCACCCACCGGCCATCGCTTCTGCATCGTGCAGATGCACCATCCAGAACGTGGCGCAACGCCCAATACCTGGGATTGATACATTTTTTTCACGACAGCCTGCGTTGCGATGTGTTGGAATGCCGGTCCAAATCAAGGAGTGAACAGCATGGGTTTGATCACCGGAATGGTCGTGGGCGGTCTGGGTGGCTTGGCTGCCATCAACATCCTGGCGCTGATTGCGAAGAACAGCGGTACGCCGCATGACCTCACCACCTTCAGTTCCGATGAGGACGTGCTGGCCAAGGTCGATGCCTGGGCAAACGAACATGGCTATCGCCTAGTCCGCGACATCGATGGCACACGCGTCTATCGCAAGGGCAACAACATCCTGACTTCACCGATGTACATGGAAGTCACCAAGGATGGAAACAAGTACACCGTCAAGAGCTATACGCAGATCAACGGCTTCATCCTCCGCGGTGACATGGCGCTCACCGGCGATACCTTCATCGCGAAACTGCCGCGTTCGATGGCCAAGAAGGCGCAGAACAACCTGTTCGCGACCTTGAACGTGCCTGGCCTGCCGTGATGACGGAACACCGCGTTCTTCGCCCGTAAGCCAAGACGCAGCGATAATGCGCGGTCTCCGCCCACCGGAACCGCAGCAATGAATCCATCCTCTGCTTCTCTACACGGGGCACGTGTCCTGGTTGCCGGTGGCAGCCGGGGCATTGGCTTGGCCATCGCCCAGGGCTTTGCCCGCGAAGGCACGAAGCTCAGCATCTGCGCACGTGGCGCGCCCACGCTGCAGCAGGCTGCCGATGTACTGCTTCGCGACGGCGCGGCTACCGCGCACACACAGCAATGCGATCTCGCCGATCCGGCGCAGATCCAGGCCTGGATCGACGCTGCTGCCGCCGAGCTGGGCGGTATCGATATCCTCGTCAACAATGCGTCCGGCTATGGCAACGGCAATGACGATGCCAGCTGGCAGGCCGGTTTCGATATCGACCTGATGGCCGCGGTGCGCGCCAACCGTGCCGCCCTGCCCCATCTGCGCCTGAGCACCTTGCCGGCCATCCTCAACATCAGCTCGATCAATGCCTCGGTGCCGACGCCGCGCGCGGCCGCCTATTCCGCCGCCAAGGCAGCGTTGAACTACTACACCACCAGTCTGGCCACCGAACTGGCGCGCGAGCGCATCCGGGTCAACGCACTGGCACCGGGCTCGATCGAATTCCCCGGCGGGCTGTGGGAGCAGCGGCGCAGCAACGCACCCGAGCTGTACGAGCAGATCCGCAACAAGATCCCGTTCGGTGGTTTCGGCAATGTCGAGGATGTGGCCAATACCGCGGTATTCCTGTGCTCGCCTGCAGCGCGCTGGATCACCGGCCAGGTACTGGCGGTGGATGGCGGGCAGTCGTTGCCAGCGTAACAACGTTGTGGGAGCCGCTGTTTGTAGGAGCGGCGTAAGCCGCGAAGCCGGTGCACTTACAGATCGCCAGCTTCGCGGCTTACGCCGCTCCCACAACCCAACCAAGCTCAACCAAGGCTCACACCAAATCCGCCGCCCCAACCACCCGAACGCCAGGCTGTGGATTCAATGCCGCCTCCACCAGGGCGTCGGCAATCCGCGGGGCCGGATTGATCCGCCACGCGCGCGGCAATACCGGCGCCAGCGCGCCCAGCACCACGCTGGCCAGATGCTCGCCGGTGCGACGTTCGGCGCGCTCGCCGCCGATCAATCCCGGGCGAACCAGCGTCAACGAAGCAAACCCCAGCGCGCGCAGATCCTGCTCCAAGGCGCCCTTGACCCGGCTGTAGAACACCAACGAGCGCGGATTGGCGCCGGCCGCCGAATTCAACGCGAATACCTCGCAACCGTTGCCCCGTGCCGCCTGCGCGATCGCCAGGGGATAGCCATGGTCGATCTGCTGGAAGGCCTCGCGCGAGCCGGCCTGCTTCATCGTCGAACCCAACGCGCAGATCACCGCGTCCACCTGCCAGCCCTGTGCCACGGTCGCCAGCGCGGCGAAATCCAGCACCGGATTGAACAGTTTGGCGTCGGTCAGCGGCAGCGCGCGGCGGGTGGGTGCGATCACCCCGCTGCAACGCGGGTCGGCCAGCAACCGCTGCAGTACCTGCGCCCCGACGAGCCCGGTCGCGCCAGCCAGCAATACCCGCATGATGTCCTCCTGTGAGCGGCTGCCATTCAAGCCGGCTGCTACCTTGCCGATAATGGGGCTTGGACACCACCTCCGGTTGCGCACAGGCGCAGCCACAACCCGCCCGGATCCCTGCGCAATGGCCGACAGCCCCGACGACTCCTCTACCTCCCGCAGGGGCGGCCTGGGCCGCATCCTCGCCCGGCGCAGCGCGCCGCAAGCGACTGCGGCGGGCGAGGTCGTGGCCAGCGGGGGCGGCGGCATGGCCATGCTGCAGCGCCTGTTCATCGGTGCCAACGCGCCGGAACCGGTGTTGGCGGCCTTCGCCCAGGGCATGTGCACCCTGCCCGGCGAGCTTGGCGACATGGGCCAGCGCCTGCACAGCGCCCACGCCGAGAAGGACTGGGAGCGCTACGGGCGCCTGCTGCGGCAGTTGATCGACAAATACATCCGCACGGTTGAACTGGAAGCCTCCACCACCAGCAACAGCCAGGCCGAGCAGCTGCGCGACATGTTGCGCGACACCTTGGGCGCGGTGCTGGCCAGCCTGATGCAGCAGTCACCGGAACTGGAACAGCAGGCCCAGCGCATGGGTGAGGAACTGCGCAGCTGGCGCAGCGGCCAGCCGCTGCAGCCGGTGGCCATACATCTGCGTGAGCTCTGCCACCAGGTCGGCGTGCGCAGCAGCAGCCTGCAGGAACAGCGCGACCTGCTGCTCAACCTGTTCGACATGCTGCTGGAAAACATCTCCGAACTGCTCGATGGCGACAGCTGGCTGCAGGGCCAGATCCGCTCGATCCGGCAGTTGCTGGCCGGGCCGCTGGATGCGAACTCGCTGGAGCAGACCCGCAACGACCTGCGCGAGGTGATCTACCGCCAAGGCCTGCTGCGTGATGGCATCGACCAGTCCAAGCAGGCGATGAAAGACCTGATGGTGGACTTCGTGACGCAGGTGGACGGTATGGTCACCGAAACCGGCGAATACCACGACCGCATTGCCAGTTATGCCATTGCCGTACGCCAGACCCGCAGCATCTCCGACCTGACCCAACTGCTGCAGGACGTGCTGCAGGACACCGCACGGGTACAGGAACAGGCCGCACGTGCACGTGACCATCTGGCCAATGCCCGTGCCGAGGCCAAGGCCGCCGAGCAGCGCGTGCAGCAACTCGAACGCGAGCTGGAAGAAGCCGGCAGCCAGCTGCGTACCGATCCGCTGACCGGCGCCCTGAACCGGCGCGGGCTCGAGCAGCAGCTGGGCGAGTTGCTGGCCGACCACGGCACGCCGCTCAGCCTGGCCATGCTCGACCTGGACCACTTCGGCCAGACCAATGCCCAGCACGGCCATGCCGGCGGCGACCAGGCCCTGCGCCATCTGGTGGCGGTGATCCAGCAACGCCTGCGCGGGCGCGACTGCATCGCCCGCCTCGGTGGCGACGAGTTCGTGCTGGTGCTGCCCGGCCTCAACCGCGCCGCCGCGCTGGAAACCCTGCAACAGCTGCAGCAGCAGATGGCGCAGCGGCCATTCCTGCATGGCGACCAGCGCGTGCAGGTGCGTTTCAGCGCCGGCGTCGCCCAGGCCCAGCCCGGCGAAGCCCTGCAGGCTCTCCTGCAACGGGCCGACCAGGCCTTGTATGCAGCCAAGCGGGTAGGCCGCAACCAGGTCCTGCCGGCCAACTGAGCCATCGCCCGAGCGGAATTCCGCCCGCGGCTGTGATATTTCCTGCGCTGGTGCGAATCACCTTGGCATGGACATCACTGCGACCGCCCCCATCGCCGATCTGCAACAACGCTTTGCCCTGCTGCTGGCCCAGCACCAGGGCATCGTGCTCAAGGTTGCGCGTGGTTATTGCGCGCACCTTGAAGACCGCCGCGACCTGATCCAGGAAATCAGCACCCAGGCCTGGCGTGCCTTCCCTGACTTCGATCCGCAGCGTGCGCGCTTCAGCACCTGGCTGTACCGCATCGCCTTGAACATCGCCATCTCGCAACTGCGTGGCCGCGAACTGCGACGGCAATACCACAGCGATAGCGCGCTGGACGATGACCTGGCCAGTGTTGCCGACAACGCCGAGGACACCGCCAGCCTGGCCCAGCTCAATGCCTTGATCCACCGCCTGCCAGCGCTGGACCGTGCCCTGCTGTTGCTGCACATGGACGACTGCAGCCACCGCGAGATCGGCGATGTACTGGGCATCAGCGCCAGCAATGCCGCCACCCGCCTGCACCGACTGCGCCAGCAACTGCGCAGCCAGTTCGACCCCACCGACACACGAGGCTGACCGCATGGAACTCGACCAACTAAAAGCCGCCTGGGCACAGCAGGCGCAACGTATCGACCAACTGGAAGTGCTGGCCCTGCAGGCATGGCAGCAGCCACGCCAGGCCGGCGTGCGCCGCCGCCTGCGCTGGTTCAGCGGCCTGCAGCTGGGCTGGTTGCTGGTGTGGATCGCGGTCACCGTGTTGGCCGCCGGCTTCTGGATCGAGCACCGTCAGCTGCCGCAGCTGCTGCTGAGCGGGCTGGCCCTGCATGTCTACGGCATCGCCGCGATCTGGGTATCGGTTACCCGCGCCCTGCTTGCCGTGCATGTGGACATGGCCTCGGCGCCGGTGTTGATCCAGCAGCAACGCCTGGCGAAGCTGCGCCGCTTCACCGCGCTCAGCGAACTTGGCCTGGGCCTGCCGTGGTTCTGCCTATGGCTGCTGGTGCTGCAATGCCTGTGCGTGCAGTGGCTGGGACTGGACCTGTACGCGATGGCGCCGGCGTGGTTCCTCGGCACCCTGGGATTCGGCGTGGTGCTGATGCTGGTCAGCGTCGCAGCGGCACGTTGGGCGATGCGGCGCGTGCCAACCAATCATCGATGGCAGCGACTGCTGGACAGCCTGTCCGGGCAATCGCTGGCCCGTGCCCAGCGGCAGCTGCAGGAGTTGCAGCAAGGCCTGCAGTAACTGCAGCCGCGTTGCTGTTTTGTAGGAGCGGCGTCAGCCGCGAAGCTGGCAATCCAGCAGATTACTGTCATGCCAGCACTCAATTGGTGCCGGTGACATCATCTGCTTCGCGGCTCACGCCGCTCCCACAACGGTTGGTCTATCGGCTTCGCGGCTTACGCCGCTCCCACAAAATCAACTCAATGCGCGGCTTTCGCCCCACGCATACGCTGGAACAAGGTCACCACGGTCAGTACCACTGCACCAATGATCACGCCTACCACCACGCTGCCCACCGCATTGGCCAGCCATTCCAGATTGGCCGGCGCCAGGCCGACGATGAAGTGATGCAGGGCCGGGATCGCGTGCACCAGGATGCCGCCACCCACCAGGAACATCGCCGCGGTGCCGGCAATCGACAGGCCGCGCATCAACCACGGTGTGGCATACAGCAGGCCACGGCCAAGCGCTGCCAGCGCGCGGCCCTTGTCCAGCAACCAGGCGCCGATATCGTCGAGCTTGACGATGCCGGCAACCAGTCCGTAGACGAACACCGTCATGCCCAGCGCGATCACGATCAGGGTCGCCACCTGCTGTGCGAACGGCTGGTTCGAAACCACCCCCAGCGACAGCACGATGATCTCCGCCGACAGGATGAAATCGGTACGCACCGCGCCCTTGATCTTGTCCTTCTCGAACGCAACCAGATCCACCTTTTCATCAGCCATGGCCTTCAAGCGCTCGGCCTTGTGCGCGTCGTCCTCATCCTTGGAATGCAGGAACTTGTGCGCCAGCTTCTCCACCCCTTCGTAGCAGAGGAAGGCACCGCCGATCATCATCAGCGGGGTGATCGCCCACGGCAGCCATGCGCTGATCGCCAGCGCCGCCGGCACCAGGATCGCCTTGTTGACCAGTGAGCCCTTGGCCACCGCCCACACCACCGGCAACTCCCGGTTGGCGCTGACGCCGGTCACCTGCTGGGCATTCAGCGCCAGATCGTCGCCGAGCACGCCAGCGGTCTTCTTGGCGGCAACCTTGGTGAGGATGGAGACGTCATCCAGCAATGCAGCAATATCGTCGAGCAGGGCAAACAGGCTGGCTCCAGCCATGGGTCACCGTCAGGTCGTGGGACAGGGGGAAGAGGGATTCTCACTCATTCGTGGCGTCATCGGGATATCCGCCCACGCATTCACCCACCTGCAACCCGGCTGCGGCCACACTGCACCCGTGCCACCACGGAGATACCCGCTTGATGGAACCGACCAGCAGCGATGCCCCGACCACCGTCGGCGGCAACAGCCGACGCCAGCAGATCGTGCGGCTGCTGCTGCGCTACCGTAATTCGGGGGTGTTCTCCGGGATCTCGCTGGATGGCGAAATCCCGCGCCTGGGCCGGCCACCGGCCGCCGGCAATCCCACCCAGTTCGTCGCCGACCTGGAGGCGCTGGGCACCACCTTCGTCAAGCTCGGGCAGGTGCTGTCGACCCGCCCGGACATGATTCCGCCCGAATACGTGGCCGCGCTTGAGCGCATGCAGGAACAGGTTGCGCCGATCCCGGTCGAGCAGATCCGCGCGGTGATCGAGGACGACCTCGGTGTACCGGTCAGCAAGCTGTTTGCCTGGTTCGACCCGGAACCGCTGGGTTGCGCCTCCATCGCCCAGGTCCACCAGGCCGAGCTGCATGACGGGCGGCAGGTCGCCATCAAGGTGCAGAAACCCGATATCGCTGCCCAGCTGCGTTCGGACATCGGCGTGCTGCGCAGCTTCGCCACCGCCGCCGACCACCTCACCCGGGTTGGTCGCAAGGTGCGCTTCTCCGACTGGCTGGGCGAGTTCGCCAAGACCCTGCGCATGGAGCTGGACTATGAAGCCGAGGCCGCCAACCTGGCGCGCTTCGGCCAGCATCTGGCGCCGTACCCGGAGCTGTGGGTGCCACAGCCGGTCTGGGATCTATGTGGCCGCCGGGTATTGACCATGGAACTGGTGCATGGCGTGCGCGTGGATGCCATCCCGCAGGTCCGCCGCACCGAGCAGTCGATGGTGCCGTTGGCCGCCGCACTTGTGCGTGGCTACCTGGACCAGATCTTCGTACATGGCGAGATTCACGCCGACCCGCACCCGGGCAATCTGCGGGTGACGCCGGAGGGCCAGCTGGCGATCTTCGACCTGGGCATGGTCGCGCATGTGCCGCCACGGCTGCGCCAGCGCCTGCTGAAAGTGCTGTTTGCCGCAGTGGACGGACGCGGCGAGGAAGTGGCCGATGAAATCATCAGCATCAGCACCCGGCTTGAGGACTACGACGAAGAGCGCTACCTGCGTGAGACCGGGCAGATGATTGCGCGCTACGCCGCCAACGGCACCTTGTCCGAAGGCCACGTGGTGCTGGAGATCGTGCGGATCGCCACTGCCAGCAATCTGCGCACGCCACCGGAACTGAGCCTGCTCGGCAAGGCCCTGCTCAATCTGGAAGGCGTCTGTCGTTTCCTCGCCCCCGAGATGAAGACCCGGCGTGTGGTCGAGAAACAGCTGCAGCATGTGATGCGCGCGCACTTCCGCAAGTCGCTGTCGGCCGCCAACCTGGCCAGCGAGGCGATGGAAGTGCAGCAGCTGCTGCGCAACGGGCCACGACGCATGTCCGACATCCTCAGTCTGGTAGCCGAGAACAGGCTGCAGATGAAGGTGACCGGCCTGGATGAATCGCGCTTGATGGAGAACATCCAGAAAGTCGCCAACCGCATCGCGGCGGGCTTGATCACCGCTGCATTGCTGCTGTCCTCCACCCTGCTGATGCGGGTACCAACACGCTGGACGCTGCTTGGTTACCCGGCCTTCGCGATGCTGCTGTTCCTGCTCGGTGTGTTCATCGGCCTGGGCCTGATTGTCAGCTCACTACTGTTCGATCGCCGCACCAGAGCGCGGGCACGCGAAGAGCGCGGCCACCGCTAAGCCAGAACGCAACAACTGTAGCCCGGGTAAGCGCAGCGCACCCGGGACCACGCGTGGCGTGCATCCACGCGATGACAGCACCGCCGACGAACCTTGCAAGCCTCATTGCAGGTGCGCGCACAGCTGGAGCAGCACAGCCACGCGCAAGCTGCATTGCTTCTATCGTTGCCATCCCGGGTGCGCTGCGCTTACCCGGGCTACGTGATGTCGCTTCAACGCACTGACGCCAGTAGGCGCGAACATCAATAAATCAGCCTGAAAAGCACACTCTCTCACCCTGTCTCACGCGCAAAACGCCGCAATCCGCTGATGATGAATACGACAGCGCTGTCCAAACATTTCAGTCAGGTTACGGCAGGCAAGATCCAGATGCTTCGCCGCATCGCCCATACAGCGTGCCTGCAAAGCGCCGACGGCCGCAGCCGTTGACCCTGTCTCCGCTACCCACGTGACCGCATGCATTGGATCATCTGGCTGTCTCTGGCAGCACTGTTCGTATTGTTGATGTTGTCACCCACCCTGGCCCGGTTGAAGGCAGGTCTGTTATCGCTGCTGTTGCTGGCACTGAGCAGTTGGTGGTTGATCGATAAACTCAGCGGCGATGGCATCAATTCCGCCACGCTCTACCACCTGCGCAGCGACATGGAAGGCGCCGGTGTTGGTGACTTCAGCGCCTACATCATCGGCTTCATCGGCCTGGTCCTGCTATCGCTGACACCGTTGTTGCTGCTGCGCATGCGCCGCCTGCAACTGCCACGCCATGGTCTGCCGGTATTCGCAGGGTTCGCGGCGCTGCTGCTGTCCACGCTGATGCTCAGTCCCTTGTACGCCGACGGCAAGCGCATCTACCTGCAGATGCAGCCGGTGGACTACAGCGCGGTGGCTGGCGAGTACCAGCTGCCATCCAAGCCATTGGCGCAGCGGCCCAACATCGTCTGGATCTACGGCGAGAGCCTGGAACGTACGTATTTTGACCAGAGCGTATTCCCCGGCCTTATGCCCAACCTCACCCGGCTTGCTGGTGAAGGCCTGGATTTCCGCAACATCGCCTCCGCCGACGGCAGTGGCTGGACCATCGCCGGCCTGGTGTCGTCGATGTGCGGCGTGCCGCTGACCACCGCGCAAGGCGATGAGAACAGCATGGGGCGGATGGGCCGCTTCTTGCCTGAAGCCTTCTGCCTTGGTGATTACCTGAAGCAGCAGGGCTATAGCAACCACTACATGGGCGGAGCCAACGGGCAGTTCGCGGCCAAGGCCGACTTCCTCAACTCGCACGGTTTTGACGACGTGCGCGATCTGGAATGGTTCCAGCAGCAGAACATCGCCAAACGCCATTTTTCCAATTGGGGCGTGCACGATGACGTGCTGCTGGAGCGCGCCTACGAACGTTTCCTCGAGCTGTCAGCGAGCGGCCAGCCGTTCATGCTGACCGCCTTGACCATGGACACCCATCATCCGGCCGGGCATCTGCCGGTGGCCTGCAAGAACACGCGCTATCGCAGCGTGCACGGCAATATCGGCCTGCTCAATGCACTCAAATGCAGTGATCGGCTGATCTCGCGCCTTGTGGATCGCATCCGCAGCAGCGAGTTCGCCGACAACACGCTGGTGGTGGTGGCCTCCGATCACCTGGCCATGCCCAATGACCTGAGCCATGTGCTGGAAAAGCAGAAGCGCGAGAACCTGCTGCTGTTCCTGGGCAACAAGCTGCAACCGCAGCAGATTGTTGCCCAGGCGGGCACCACGCTGGACTCGGGCGCTACCGCGCTGCAGCTGCTGGATCCGGCGATCGATGCAATCGGCTTTGGCCGCTCACTGTTGAAGCCTGCCCCTGCGGCCAGTGCCAGCGTCGCGGCTACCAGCGGTGATACAAGGACGTACGCACGCTATAGCGCGTTCGCACGTTCACTGTGGCTGGGCGAACAGACCCGCATGCTCAGACTGGACGAGGATCAGGTGCTGGTCGGCGTGCAGAAGGTGCAGCCGCCGGTGCTGCTGGAATACGACCAGCAGTGGGACCTGAAATCGGTGTACCTGGAAAATACCTCGCGCAAGTTCGAGGAAGCCGATCCGCAGCATCGCCTGGCCTATGTCGACCGCTGCACTGCGTTTGAAGATGGCTCGGCCGACGGCCAGTGGTGCGCGCTGCTGCTGGACAGTGACCAGGGCATGCGCCTGTACCGCGATGCGCAGCTGCGCCGAGGCATCGCCGTGGATGCGCCGCTGCAGGCGTTCAGCGGGCCGCGCCCAAGCGTGCGTCAGTCACGCATGATCAGCCGCCAACCGCGCCACACCAGTCCCGGCCAATACGTGCTGGAGCTGTATGCGGCGCAGCGCCCCGAGCGTGGCTTCTGGGTGGAAGCAGTGGCGTCCAAGCGCAACGTGGTGGTGGCCCAGCAATGGGTGCAGCCCGATGCCGATGGCCGCATCCGCATGCCGCTGGGCGTGGACCAGGAGATCGACGACCTGGAGATCCGCGCCTGGTTGAATCATGCCGAGCAGTTGGCCGTGGACGACTATGCGCTGGTGCCGACCAGCGAGCATCCGAGGTCGTAACGCTGCTGCTTTTGCAGGAACGGTGTCAGCCGCGAAGCTGGCAATGCTGCAGTCGCTATTGCAGCCGCAATCTGGCGGACCATCAGCTTCGCTGCTTGCGCCCTCCTACAAATCACCGGGAAAGCCCCTGCCGAGCATGGCTCGGCACTACATGCGGACCTCCCCCTGCCGAGCATGGCTCGGCACTACCTAGGTTTGCGGGGGATCGCGTACCAGGTGGATGTCGGTCGGGGTGGACAGGGCGATGCCAGCGGCGGCTGTCTGTTCCAACAGGGCGAACAATACCTCGCTGCGGGTGCCGTAAACGCTCCGCGACGAGGACACATAGGCGAAGCTGTTCACCGCCACCTGGCCGCCACTGATCGAATCAATGAAGAACGACGGCGCCGGATCGATCAGCACCGTTTCGTTGGCGGCATAGATCCCCAGCAGCAATGCCCGCAACTTGCCCATGTCGGTGCCCAGCGGCACCGAGAACTGCACCTGGATGCGCCCCAGCGCATTGGCCATGGTCATGTTGCGGATGGTCTTGGTGATCAGTTCCGAGTTCGGCACGATCAGCGTGGAACGATCGCCCACCTGGATCTCGGTGGAACGCACCGAGATGCGGCGGATGTCGCCTTCCTGGTCGCCGATCTTGATCCAGTCACCAATTTTCACCGGGCGCTCGGCCAGCAGGATCAGGCCGGAAACGAAGTTCTGGGTGATCGCCTGCAGACCAAAACCGATACCAACCGACAGCGCGCTGGCCAGCAAGGCCACCTTTTCAAAGCCAATACCCAACGCTGCCAAGGCCCACAAAGCAGCCAGCACGATGCCCAGATAGTGGGCAACGGTGCTGATGGAATTGCGTGCGCCGATATCCAGTTCGGTCTTGGGCAGATAGGTATCCACCAGCCAACGCTGCACCACCCGCATCAGCGCAAGGCCGAGTACCAGCACCAGCACCGCGCTGATGATCGAGCCCGGCGTCAGCAGGTTGCCGCCGATCTTGATGCCGGCCGACAGACGCTCCAGCCAGCCGTACAGGGCGCTGACGTTGCCGAACGGTGCAACAAAGGCGGTGATGCCCAGCATCACCAGCGCAAGCCGTGAGGTGGCCGACAGCAATACACCGGCCTGTTCCAGGCGACTGGCAGACAAGCCCGTCGACAGCCGCAACATGCGCCCGGCAGCACTTTCCGGCGCCAGCAGCCACAACGCGAAATCATCGGCGAAACGCGTCAGCAAGGTGGTCGCCAGCACGATCACCGTGCCCCAGACCATCTGCTGGGCAGTGAACATGGCGAAGTTGAGGTAGCCCAGCAAGGTCGCCACCAGCGCGGCGAAGATGCTCAGGTAGCCACCCAGGCGCGCCACGATCAGCCAGCCACTGCGTGGCGCCCGCGGCGAGCGGCCGCTGCTGGTGTTCTCCGCTTCGGCCTGTGCGGCCGCTGCCGCACGGCGTCGATGCAGGCCAGCCAAGGTCGCCAGCATGCTCATGATCAACACCACGTAGGTCAGTGCGATCAGGCCATCCAAGGTCACCGTACCCACCGCCGAGGTCCGCGCCGCGCGATTGACGTCGCGCAGCAGCATGGTCAGCCAGGTCAGGCTGGCCGCACCCCAGGCAAAGCGTCGCAGGCGGGCGGCAGCGACATCATCGATGTCCAGCAGGCGCCAGGTGGGCCGCGACGGCACCAGCAGGCTGGCTGCCACCGCACCAATGAAGGCCGCCACGAAGGTGGCGACAACGAACATGTCGGCCACCGATTCCAGCCGCGGTGCGATGGCATCGATTGCCCGCAGGCTGGCCACCAGTACCGTCGCCGCCAGCCCGGGCAGCAAGGTGCCGACCAACAGCAGCCACACCGCAAGACCGGTACGACGCAGGCGTCCGTCCGGGGCACGTTCGGAAGCGGCATAGCGGCGCCCAAGGTGGCGCAGCCAGATGCGCAGCGGGAACAGCATCAGCAAGGCCAGCGAGGCGCCCAGCAGCGGCATGCCCCAGCCCTGCTTGCCGGCCGCCTTCAGCAGGGCATCGTGGGCCTGCCGGTACAGCGATTGGAACCGCGCAAGATCATCCGGCACATGCTCACCGAATTCCCGCCACAGTGCCGGCGACAACGGCGAGGCCACCTTGCGCCCCATCTGCTCGCCGAACTGCTGGGCGCGCATCTTCTCGATGGCTTCGTTGGCCTGCTTGGCCTCCTCGGCCAGCAGCTTGCCGCGCTTGATGTCGGCATCGACCTGGCTGCGCTGCTGGTCCAGCAGCTTGCGCTGGCGGGCAATGCCGGCGTCTTCGCCGCCTTCGGGTGCCGGCCCCAGCTGTTCGATGCGGGCGTCGAGCTGGGTCAGCTCCGGCTGCAGCGCGGCGACGCTGGCCTCGGCCTCACGCTGCGCCTGGCTGGCACGCTCAGCCAGGGTTTTCAGTGTTTCCGGTGCGTCGGCATCGTTGACTGCGCGCTTGACCGCCGCAACCGTGCGCGAGGCCTGTTCGATACGGGTCTGCGGACTGATGTCGGCCGCCGCTCCATCTGGCGCGGCCCAGGCCGCACTGCTGGTAGCCAGGCCAACCAGGAGAACAAACAGCAGTGCACGCAGCGGATGCGAAAAACGTTGGGCAAGCAAGACGGGGCACCGGATCGCGCGGACCACCGCGCCTGCCGGGAACTATATGTCAGAGCGCGTTCACATCCTGCAAAACCGTGCCCGATCTTCAGTATTCCAGTGCCAGCTCGACGATGTGGTGGCGGTTGAGCTCATAGATCTCCATGAACTCGTCCTCGGTCAACTCGTGCGGCGCGTAGATCGCCACCGGCTCCCACACCTGCGTGGTTGGCTGCGGTTGGCGTGGGCCTACACGCAGGCAGAAACCCTGCCCCTCGTACTCGACCACCTCCGGCAGCTGCTCCCAGCGCTCGCGCGCATAGCGGTTCTGCCCCTTGAGCAGGATCACGACAAACATGGAGAACTCCTGTTTTTCGGATGCCGCCAGCCTAGCGCAGCCCGATTTGTCCGGCGCGAAAAAGCGTTGCCACCGATGGCAGCGATTCAGTGAATGGCAAATCAACCCAGCAGGCACAGTCCCTTAACCGGCAGTGGCCTATAGCTGTGGCCCCGGCGCGCCCGCGCCACCGCCGAAGAGGTCAACCATGACGCAACACTCCTCCCTGGCAACCGTTCCGCACGTGGACCTGCAACGCTATCTGGGCACCTGGTACGAAGTGGCGCGCCTGCCGATGCGCCATGAGCCCGAGGATGCCACCGACGTCAGTGCCCACTACTCGCTCAACGACGATGGCAGCGTGCGCGTGCAGAACCGCTGCCTGCACAACGGCGACCTGGAAGAATCGATCGGCCAGGCAACCGCGGTCGATGACAGCAACAGCAAGCTGGAAGTCAGCTTCCTGCCGGAGGGCCTGCGCTGGATTCCCTTCACCAAAGGCGACTACTGGATCATGCAGCTGGACTCGGCCTATACCACTGCGCTGGTCGGCAGCCCCGACCGCAAATACCTGTGGCTGCTGGCACGCCTGCCACGGATGGACGCCACCACCCGTGACCATTACATCGCCTATGCACAGCAGCAAGGCTTTGACACCAAGCCCTTGATCTACACGCCACATACCGGCCATCCGACTGGCTGACAGCTGCAGCGGCGAGCGGAGGCGCGCATGGACCTGAAGAGTGGCTACCCGTTCTGGGCCATCAAGAATGGCCTGATGCATGCCTTTCCGCCGCTGCAGCAGGACCTGCGCTGCGAGGTGGTGGTGCTCGGCGGTGGCATCACTGCCGCGCTGATCGCCGATGAGTTGGTACAGCATGGCCATGAGGTCGCGGTCATCGAGCAGCGTGATATCGGCTGGGGCTCCACTGCTGCCAGCACCGCGTTGCTGCAATACGAAATCGACACGCCCTTGCGCGAGCTCGCCAAGCGTTATGGGCTGGATGCGGCATTGCTGGCCTACCGTGCCTGCGCGCAGGCCATCGATGAACTGCAGGCGCTTGCCAGGCAGGTGGATGACGTCGATTTCCGCAATGCGCGCAGCCTGTATTACGCCAGCCATCGCCGTCACCTGCGGCCGCTGCTGGAGGAGTTCGAGCTGCGCAGCCAGCACGGATTCGCGGTGGACTGGCTGGACGCCGAGGGCGTTGCAGCAGAATTCGGTTTCAACGCGCCCGGCGCGATCCTCAGCACACCGGCGGCGAGCATGGACCCGTACCGGATGAGCTACCGGCTATTGATGCGGTTGCTGGCGCAGGGCGCGAAGATCCATGACCGCTGCCACATCAACGCCGTCGAAACCAGCACCCAACGAGTGCATCTACGCACCGCGGATGGCCTGCGCATCGAGTGCAAGCATCTGGTGGTCGCCGCCGGCTACGCGGCACAGCATTGGCTGCGGCAACGCGTGGCGCGCAACCGCAGCAGCTATGCCTTCGTCACCGAGCCGTTGCCGGCAAATGCGCTGGCGCAGCTGCGCGACACCCTGCTGTGGGAGACCGCACGCCCCTACCTCTACCTGCGCACCACCGCCGACCAGCGCCTGCTGGTCGGTGGCGAGGACGATGCGGTCGACCTGCCGCTGCGCCGCGATGCGCAGGTGGATCGCAAGGCACGGCGGCTGGCTGCGAAGGTCGGCAAACTGTTCCCGCAACTGGCGATTACGCCGAGCTTCGCCTGGGCAGGCACCTTTGCCGAGACCGAAGACGGCCTGCCGTTCTTCGGTGCGCACCGGCAGTGGGGGCCGCGCGTGCAGTTCGCCATGGCGTACGGCGGCAATGGCATCACCTATTCGATGCTGGGTGCCGGCCTGATCCGCGCTGCCATCGAAGGCCGCCGGCACAGCTTGGCGGAACTGTTCTCCTTCCGGCGCCTGGCTTGAAAGTTCCCCCGCAGCAACGGTGATCGACAGCCATCGTTCAACGGTTTTCTGTTAGCGTCCATGTTGCCCGCCAGCACGGCGTGGTCCCAGTTCCGGAGCGCCTGCAACATGATCCGCACATCCCTGATCACCGTCCTGTTGTTGGCCCCCGCCGTTGCCATGGCGCACGATGATGCCGCCAGCGCTGCCGGCGGCCTGGACCTGAGCGTGCCGCAGGCACCGGTGCGCTATCTGGGCGACACCTACAAGGGCGACGCACCGGGCACCTATTACGGCGACCACAGCGGCCGCGGCCTGGCCAAGAAGGACAGCAGCCCAGGCGCCGAGGTGATGGACGACAAGCTGCAGGTGCATGGCACGGTCAGCGCCGGTATCGGCTATTCCAAGGCCTACGGCAACAGCAATTGGCAGGCCGTGGACCTGAACCTGGGCAAGAACTACAACACCGACGAGGGCGAAAGCCGTCGGGTGAACCTGAACATCCATATGAGCAAGAGCGACGGCCCCGGCCCCTATGGCTACGGCCCGGGCCCGGGTTTTGGCCCTGGCCCCTGGGGCGGCTGGTAAGCCGCCCATATCCAGCTGAGCGGCTGCTAAGCCGCTCCGATCTTGCCGAGCGGCTGCCAAGCCTCTCCAAACAGCTGCGCAGCCGATTCCACGCCGTCTAGCGGCCGGCGTGCATCCACAGGCAATCCAGCGCATCCAGCGCGATATGCACCAGCAGGCCGATGCCGAACAGGCGGGTCCGCTTGGGCAGGGTCAAACCCGCGTACAGCACGATGGCCGGCGCGGTATGCAGCGGGTGGAAGCCGATGCTGCAGCGGTTGGGGGCATAGATCGGGTCGGCCAACAGGTGATCCAGGTCGATCACCCAGCCCAGCAGCAGCAACAGCCAGGCCTTGCCGAACTGCGGCCGCCAGAACAGCCAGGCCAGCAGTGCAGGCACCGCCACATGCAGGCACAGGTGCAGGATCGCGCGTGAACTCATCGCCGTGCCGCCAGCGGCAACACGGCAAAACCAGCCCTGGCGGGCCTGACGGGGACAACAGCGGGAACCTGCATACGCGCGGACTTTGCTGAACCAGCCCCGATTGTAGGCCGGAGCCCCGCCGGTGCGGCGTTACACTATGCCCCCGCCGGCAGTTCCGCCGCGGTGGTTCCGGAGTGGCAATGATCAACAACGACGTACTGCGCAGCATCCGCTACATGCTCGACCTCAGCGACAGCATGGTGGTGGATACCATTCACTTGGCCGATTCCAGCTTTGAAGTGGATGCGGCACAGGTGCACGATTTCCTGCGCAAGGACGACGAGCCGTTGTTTGAAGCCTGCCCGGACGCGGTGCTGTCGCGCTTCCTGGACGGCCTGATCTACCACTACCGTGGCCGCGACGATTCGCAGCCGCAGCGTCCGCCGGAAAAGCGCATCACCAACAACATCGTGTTGAAGAAGCTGCGCGTGGCCTTCGAGCTGAAGGATGTCGACATGCACGCGATCTTCGAGGCGGCTGGCTTCCCGATGTCCAAGCCGGAGCTGTCGGCACTGTTCCGCCAGCCGGACCACAAGAACTACCGCGAATGCGGCGACCAGGCCCTGCGCAACTTCCTCAAGGGCCTGACCCAGCGCGTACGGCCGGCGTAAGGCGACTGTGAGATGTGGGAGCGACAGCTCCCTTGTGGGAGCGGCGTAAGCCGCGAAGCTGACAATGCATGCGCGGCCGGGGATTCTCCTCGGCCGGTATGGTGTTGACCGCTGCTTCGGAAACAACTGTGGCTTCGCGGCTTACGCCGCTCCCACAAGGGTTACAAAAGCCAGATGCGCTCCGCGCGATCAGCGCTTACAGAATCCGGTAAACCCGCGCCTTCGGCAGGTCTTCGTCCACCTGCAGGAACCAGCGCCCGGCGATGCCCGGGATCACTTCGATTTCCGGCGACTGCAAGGCAGTGCGCAGGCGCATCTGGCCCTTCAGCACCTTCCATTGCTGGCCATTCGCCAGCACGAACACCGTGCCCGGCTCCCAACCTTCCACCGTTCCCTGCACGCTGCTGTGCACAGGGCCTTCTTCCAGGCCGATCTGCATGGGCGCAGGTGTGGGTGCGGCGGCAACTGCTGTGACCGGCGCAGTTTCGCTGAGCATGCGGTTGAGCAGCTGCAGCTGCTGCGCGCTCAGGCCGACCTGCTGCAGCTGTTCGGCGCTCAGGCGCTGCTCCAGCGGCAGGTAGTCGCGCTGCTGGCTCCAGGCCAACGGGGTTGTCGACAACAGCATTGCAGCGAGCAGCAGGCGGGTCTTCATTCTCAAGGTCCTTCCGGCCGATGCCGGTTGAGGCGCACTTTGCTGCAGTTTGGTTGCAGTGGTGTTACAGGAAACTTGGGGGCTGCTTGCTAAAAGCTTCCCCTCACCCCAACCCCTCTCCCGCAGGCGGGAGAGGGGCTCGGATCGCGTCGGCTGCTAGTGCACTAGCCCCTCTCCCGTTTACGGGAGAGGGGTTGAGGTGAGGGCAAGCTTCTAGCGCAAGATCTCAACCCCAAACCTTCGGCAAAAGAAAAGGCCCGGCATAGCCGGGCCTTCCTTCGCAGCATCACGCCAAGGCGTCAGCGCGTATTACCAGCTGAAGCGCGGACCCACGGTCCACTGCTTGTCACCGTTGTTGAACATCTTGATGTCGCCATTGATGCCCCAGTTCTGGTTCAACTTCACCTGGCCACCGAGACGGCCGTAGAAGTCGCCTTCCGGGCTGATGCCGTGCTTCTTGCTGAAGTCTTCGTAGCCAGCCATTGCATACACTTCGGCGTGCTTGCCGAATGCGGTGCGGATACCGGCTTCAGCGCTGTAGCCGTTGAAGTCCAGGCCCTGGGCGAACTTTTCGTCGTACTTCTCGTAAGCAGCGCGAGCGACGAAGTCGGTGGTCGGGGCGATTTCCTTGTTGAAGCCGGCGCCAACGCGCCACTGCTCGATATCAAGGTTGGTGTGCGAGATTTCCTGGCGGGTGTATTCGCCGAAAGCGTGGAAGTTCGGCAGGAACCCGTAGGAACCCTTTACGCCCCAACCTTCTGCCTTGCCGTCGGCCGAGGTCTTGGCGTAATCGGCTTCTGCATAGTTGTAGGACAGGCCGTCGGCGGCCGAAGCGGCGAACGGGAGGGCGGCAACCAGCGCCAGGGCAATCAACGAAGTCTTCATGGGTACTACCTCTGCATTACTGAGCTTGATGGCACGACAGCAAACAGCTGTCTGCGTCCGGATGTAAGTTTTCCGTTAGTCGCCCCAACAAACCCTGAAACCACGCCTGCAATAAAACGCCGATTTTTGGCTTTTATTCAGGCGTTTCCTGGCACGCGCGGCGCGCGCGCACTTCGCATCCCGTTCATTTACGCAAATGCGCGCAAGAATCAGCGCGTGCGTTTGCCCGCCGCAACGCCGCCAAACGTGGTTGGCAATGCGGTGTCATGCAGCGGTACGCCGGTCTCGATGTCGCGCAGGATCGGGCAATCCGGGCGGTCATCGCCTGCGCAGCAGCTGGCCAGTGCCTGCACCGTCTGCACCATGTCCTGCAGCTCGGCGATGCGTTGCTGGAGCACCTGTACGTGCTCCAGCGCCATCCGCTTCACATCGGCGCTGTGCCGCGAGCGGTCGCGCCACAGTTCCAGCAGCTCGCCGATGCGCTCCACGCTGAAGCCCATGTCACGCGAGCGCTTGATGAAACCCAGCGTGTGGATGTCCCGCGCCGTATACACGCGATAGCCCGCATCGGTGCGTGCCACCGGCCCGACCAGGCCGGTTTCTTCGTAGTAGCGGATCATCTTGGCCGAGATGCCGCTGGCCTTGGCGGCCTGGCCGATGTTCATGCCTTCATCCATCATCATCGCTCCTCAAGCCTCGCTCTGTGGTGCACGGAAGCGCTTCAGGCGCAGCGCGTTGCCCAGTACGAACACCGACGACAGCGCCATCGCCCCGGCCGCGAACACCGGCGACAGCAGGATGCCCCAGACCGGATACAACACACCGGCCGCGACCGGGATCAAGGCGGTGTTGTAGACGAAGGCCCAGAACAGGTTCTGGCGGATATTACCCATCGTCGCCTTGCTCAGCGCGATGGCATTGGGCACGCCCTGCAGGCTGCCCGACATCAGCACCACGTCGGCCGCCTCGATCGCCACATCGGTACCGGTGCCGATTGCCAGGCCTACATCGGCCTCGGCCAGCGCCGGCGCGTCGTTGATGCCATCACCAACATAGGCCAGGCGGCCGTGGCTGGCCTTGAGCCGGCGCACTGCATCTACCTTGCCTTCCGGCAGCACTTCGGCCACCACTTCATCGATGCCGAGCTGGCGCGCGATGGCCTCGGCGGTGCGGCGGTTGTCGCCGGTGATCATCGCCACCTTCAGGCCCAGCGCGTGCAGGCTGGCGATGGCGGTACGGGTGTCGTGCTTGATCGGATCGGAGACCGCGATGATGGCTGCCAGACGGCCATCCAACGCCGCGTACAAGGGGCTCTTGCCCTCTTCGCCCAGCCGCTGTGCGTCGGCCGCAAACACCGCCACGTCCAGGCCGAGTTGCTGCATGAAGCGGTCAGCACCCACTTCCACCCGCACGCCGTCCACATTTGCACGCACGCCGTAGCCGGTCACCGATTCGAAGGCATCCACGGCCGGCAACGGCAGGTTTTCCTGCTGTGCGGCAGTGACGATGGCGCGGGCAATCGGGTGTTCGGAGCGGTCTTCCACTGCTGCCACGCGTGCCAGCACCTCGCTGCGCTGGAAGCCTGCCGCCAACTGCAGATCGGTCAACAGCGGGCGGCCTTCGGTCAGCGTGCCGGTCTTGTCCACCGCCACCACCTGCGCCTCCTTCAACAGCTGCAGCGCCTCGCCCTTGCGGAACAGCACGCCCAGCTCGGCACCACGGCCGGTACCGACCATGATCGAGGTTGGCGTGGCCAGGCCCATCGCACACGGGCAGGCAATGATCAGCACCGCCACCGCATTGACCAGGCCGAAGGTCAGCGCCGGATCCGGCCCGAAGATCAGCCATACCACGAAGGTCAGTGCGGCCAGGCCCATCACGATCGGCACGAACACCAGGGTGATGCGATCAACCAGGGTCTGGATCGGCAGCTTGGCACTCTGCGCCTGCTCAACCAGGCGGATGATCTGCGCCAACACGGTCGCTCCGCCCACGGCGGTGGCACGCACACCCAGCGCACCGGTCTGGTTGACGGTGCCGCCGATGACATTGCTGCCCGGCGCCTTCTGCACCGGTACCGGTTCGCCGCTGATCATCGACTCGTCGACGTAGCTGTCGCCATCGATGACCTCGCCATCCACCGCGATGCGCTCGCCCGGGCGGACTTCAATCACATCGCCACTGGCGATCTGCGCCAGTGGCAGTTCAACCACACCACCGTCGCGGTGCACGCGTGCGGTCTTGGCCTGCAGCTTGAGCAGGCGTTTGATCGCCTCTGAAGTGCGGCCCTTGGCCTTGGCCTCCAGCACGCGGCCGAGCAGGATCAGGGTGACGATCACCGCCGCCGCTTCGTAATAGACATTCACCGTACCGGCCGGCAGCAGGCGCGGCAGGAAGGTCGCCACCAGCGAGAAACCAAACGCGGCCAAGGTGCCTACCGCGACCAGCGAGTTCATGTCCGGTGCGGCGCGCAGCAGCGCCGGGATGCCCTTCTGGTAGAAGCGGCGACCCGGGAACACCAGTACCAGCGTGGTCAGCGCGAACTGCAGCAGCCAGCTGTTCTGCGTGCCCAGCGTGCCTGCGATGAAATGGTGGAAGGCGGGCACCAGGTGCCCGCCCATTTCCAGCAGGAAGACCGGCAGGGTCAAGGCCGCCGCAAGCCACAGGTCGCGCTTGAGCAGGCGCAGTTCATCGGCATGGCGCTGCGCCTGCTGGTCCTCGTTGCTGCCGGCGCTGCCGACCACGCTTGCCGCATAGCCGGCCTTCTCGATCGCCGCCAACAACGCGGCAGGATCGGCTGTGCCCTGCACGCTGGCGCGCTCGGTGGCAAGGTTGACGCTGGCCGACTGCACGCCCGGCACCGCCTTCAGCGCGCGCTCGACGCGGCCTACGCAGGACGCGCAGGTCATGCCTTCGATCAGCAGCTCCTGCGCGGCCGGTGCGCTGACCTCGTAGCCGGCCTTGTGTATCGCCTGCACCAACGCCTCGCGCGGCACGCTGCCGTCGGTATGAACGCTGGCGCGTTCAGTGGCCAGGTTGACGCTGGCCTGGGTGACGCCGGGGATGGCCTTCAACGCACGCTCGACGCGGCCCACGCAGGACGCGCAGGTCATGCCTTCGATCGTCAGGTCTTCGCTGCTGGGGCCGGGCGTGTGCTTGGCCGGGCTGGCGCTGCTGCTCATCGGCAGGTCTCCACTTCAATGAATGGAGCCACCTTAAAGCTTCCAACGATGGGAGGGTCAAGCGCGGATCAGGCGCTTGACCTTGCCATCATGGGAAGGTCCACGCTGTGTCCTCCCCAACGGAGAAACCCGATGAAACTGCATATCGAAAGCATGAGCTGCGGCGGCTGCGCTCGCAGCGTCACCGCCGCGCTCAAGGCCGTGGACCCGACCGCCACGGTCGAGATCGACCTGCCCGGCAGGAACGTGAAGATCGAATCCAGCCAGCCACTGGACAGCTTCACCAAGGCGCTGGAAGACGTGGGCTTCCCGGCGAAGTAACCGCCGCATTCATGCTTTGTGGCTTGTGGGAGCGGCGTAAGCCGCGAAGCTGATGGATCTCCGGCGCATGGAATTGCCGGATCGCCATGGACCATCTGCTTCGCGGTTTACACCGCTCCCACAAAACCATCAGCCTCGAACTCCCTCAGCGCGCGCGTTTCCACACTTCGCGCTCAACCCGGCGCTCGCCGTCCCAGCGCTCCAAGGTCCACACATCGCCTTCCAGGGTGTAACGGAAGCTGTAGCTGCCGCCGTTTTCCAGCGGATACGAGGCCATCAACGGCGTCTCCACGTACTGTCCGTCGCCGCTGCGGTAGGTGCCGGAACCGCCAGCCCAGAACTTGCCATCGCTGGTGGTGGTGAACGCAAACCGGCCATCGGCCAGGACCTTGGTGCCGGCCAGCTTCTGGCTGGCGTAATCCACGACGGCCCCTTCCGGATTGATGAACTCCCCGGACTGCAGCTGCCATGCACCCTGCAGGCCATCGGCGCCCTGCGCGCTGGCAGCGCCCAGCATCAATACAGCGGTGGCGAAAGAACGCAGCAGCATCGGCAACTCCTGATCGGCACGGGACCGCATTGTGCGCATTGCCGCCGTCTCCGCGCCATTACCAGTTCATTGGCAACCTTTTCCGGGGCGCTATCATTGCGGCATTACAGCAATCAACGGCGGCCACCTCGTGCAGACCCTACTCACCCCGGTATCGATTGGCGAACTGATCGACAAGATCACCATCCTCGAAATCAAGGCCGAGCGCATCACCGATACCGCCAAGCTGGCCAACGTCCGCACCGAGCTGCAGGGCCTGTGGCCGCTGTGGCTGACGCAGCAGGAAGCACGCCCGTCACTGAGCGCACTCAAGGACCAGCTCAAGGCGATCAACGAGCGCATGTGGGAAATCCAGGACCGCCTGCGCGAGAAGGAAGCTGCGCAGGATTTCGGCGCCGACTTCATCACCTTGGCGCGCGGTGTATACGGCACCAACGGCGAGCGCATCGTGGTCAAGAATGAGATCAACCGCGTAGCCGGTTCGGCCTTGGTTGAAGAGAAGCAATACCAGGGCGAGTAAGCGCCCTGCCCCCTCCCTTTCGCGTAGCGAAGGGGAGGGCTGGGGAGGGGTGCTCTTGGCAGCAACCGCAAAGCCCCAAGCAAAAACCAACCCCCTCCCAACCTCCCCCTTGGCTGCGCCAAAGAGGAGGAGCGAAGCGCGTAGCCGCCGCCCTACTCCCTCCCTTTCGCGTAGCGAAGGGGAGGGCTGGGGAGGGGTGCTTTTAGCAGCAACCCCAAAACCTCAAGCAAAACCCAACCCCCTCCCAACCTCCCCCTTGGCTGCGCCAAAGGGGAGGAGCAAGGCAGCCACCCTACGTGCTGCTACCAAGCGTGCAGCTGTTGCTCCAATGCCCTCAGAACGCCAGCTGCGCCCACAGGCCAGCTTCGTGGCTTTCCTTGCGGCTGGTCGCCGTTTCCTGCGTCACCTGCTTGCCTACTGCTGCCAGGCGCAGGTACTTGTTCGGTTTCCACTCCACGCCGACCATGTGATAACGCTCGCGGTTGAGCGGATTGATATCCAGGCTCATCCGGGTTTCTTCGTGACGGGTGAACACGGCGTACTGCGGGCTCATCTGGTAGCTGCCCCATACCGACCAACCACGCTGGTCATCACTGCCCGGCTTGACCACGCGGGTCCAATCCTCGGCATAGAAATACTGCGCACCAATCCTGCCGCGCTCGCCAACCCAGCTGGCCATCGCATTCCAGCGCTGTGCGGTGTGCTCGCGCGGCATGTCGCCGGAATCCAGTGCACGGGTACCGCGATAACCGCCGAGCGCCAACTCCACGCCCTTGGCCGCTGCCCAGC